>CAJACZ010000215.1 GCA_903938365.1 uncultured Pseudomonadota bacterium
GTTGGTCTCGACGGCAGTGCCCCGACTGAAACGGATCTGGCCGTTGAGTGCGGCGCTGAGTCCCCAGACGATGCCGCCGTTGACGCGCACCTCGGCCACCTGCGCACAGTAGGCGTCGAAGCCGAGGCTCAGCGCGATGCCCAGGCCATGGCCCCGGGGCAGCTTGCGGCCCCAGCCGGCCCGGGCGGCGGCCGCGGCAAGTTCGCCGAAGCCGGCGCTGCGCCCGCTGGCCGCGTGCGACACCCTGGACAACGCCGCGCGGCATTCCGCGGCGGGCACGTCCCAGCGGCGCGCGGCCGCGGTGACGAGCATCTCGCGGGCGGTCGCCCCGGCGCGCCGGAGCAGGTCGAAATAGATCATCGTCGACTCGCTGTTGGCGGTGCGGTGACGCTTGGTGATCGGGTTGATGAAGGCATCGTCGGCCCTCGCGAGCCGCACCTCGACCTGCGACCAGTCCGCCTCGAGTTCCTCGGCCAGGATCTTCGGCAGGCCGTCGTGTACCCCCTGCCCCATCTCTGCCTGGGGGCAGGTGATGAAGATCCGCCCGTCCGTGCCGATCTCGAGGTATGCGCCAAAGCCCTGCGTCGCCGGACCGCCCGCCGCCGACGAGGCAGCGGCGTCGCTGGCGAGCAGGCGCGCCGCAATCAGGAGCCCCCCGGCACTCGCCATCGAAGCCTGCACGAAGTGACGACGGGCAATCATCGCGAGCCTGCCTGCACTCCGATCCACTGCTCCACCGCGGCGCGGGTCGTCACATCGCAGTATCGCCGCCCGCAGTCGCGCAGCGCATCGCGGTGCGGGCCCTCCTCCGCATCGCCACAGCAGTCCTCGGGCACCTGCACCCGGAACCCGAACGAAAAGGCATCGACGATGGTCGCGCGCACGCAGCCGCTGGTAGTGCAGCCCGTAACGATCACGGTGTCCACGTTCTGCTTCACGAGGAAGGTGATCAGGGGCGTCTGGAAGAACATCGACGGGGCATTCTTGCAGTACGTGAAATCGCCGGGATCGTGGATCAGCGGATCCATGGCCGTGCACTCGTGCCCGTAGAAGAATTCGTCCCGCACCGCCTGCACCTTCCAGAGCGGCATGTCCTTCTGGCTGCAGTAGGCGGTGTAGCAGGCCGCAACCGGCAGCCCCGCAGCGCGGGCCACCTTGAGAAGCCCGGCAGTGTTGTCGCGTGCGCGGTGCAGCCGTTCGAGTCCCCCCAGAGCGAAGCGCGGGTCCGTGAACGCCAGTTGCCAGTCGACCACCAGCACCGCGGCCCGCTGCCCGAAGCCGATCTCGCTCGAGGCGTAGCCTACCTTCCGGTATGCGTCAGACATCTGCTGCTCCATAAAAAAGTCCCCGCTCCTTGCGGGGCGGGGACTTTGGGGGACCGGGGACGTCGACGGCCTCAGGCCGCCTTCGCGCCCTTCTTTTCCTTGGCGGCCTTCTTCTCGAGTGCAGCGGCCGCAACAGCCGCCCACTTCGTGAAGCGCGGCGTCGCCGGCGGATCGAAGCCCGTTTCGGCCTTGCAGCGGGCCTTCAGTTCTTCGATCGAATCGAAGCCGCGGTCGAAGATCTTCTTCGGGCCGCGCTTCTTCGCCATATCCGTCCGCAGGGTCTTGGTGGCCGCTTCGTCCACCGTGCCGTCGGCCTTGATCACGACGCCGTAGCGCCGCGCGCCGCCGACCGTGACGAGACCCGCCTCGACGTCAAAAGCGACCTGTTCGGCGGGACGCTCGAGGGGGTCGCCCCAGCCGCCGCCACCCCAGGTGTCGGCGATGAGCAGGTCATTCGCCTCGACCTTGACGTGGTCGATCTTCGAGGGCAGCAGCTCTTCGGTGCCATCCGCGCGCTGGAGCAGCTTGCGGCTGCGCACGCCCGGCTCGCCGCCGTTCGCACCCCAGGGGTAGGTGAGCCAGCGATCGTCATGGATCGAGATCTCGCCCGGCTCGAGGAAGCGATAACCGATCCGCAGGCCGTTGCCACCGCGGTTCTTGCCCGCTCCGCCGGTGTCCGCGATCGTCTCGTAGATATCGATGCGCAGCGGGAAGTAGCTCTCGAGGAACTCGTTGGGCACGTTGGTGAACGAGGGCCAGAGCGAGTGCCCGTCCGGGCCGTCGCCGAACGGCTTGCCGGGGATGCCACCGAAGGTGATCTGGTACAGCTGGTACCACTCGCCGTTCTTGTCGTAGCCCGAGTACATGAAATGCGGGCTGTCCGAGAAACCGGCGCCGCACATGAAGTCGGGGTTACCCTGGCCGAGCAGGCCCGCCAGGATGTCGAAGATGCGACCCAGGGCGTGGGTACGGCAGGACAGCGCCGCGGGCTTCAGCGGCTTGAGCAGCGACCCTGCCGGGATACGCACCTCCATGAGGTCGTAGAACCCGTCGTTGAACAGGATCTGCGGGTCGAAGACCATGATCATGTAGATGCCCGCGAACATCTTGAACATCTCTTCGTTCAACAGGAAGTTGATCGAGGACATGGACTGCGGATCCGTGCCGGAGAAGTCGAAGATGCACTTGTCACCCTCGCGCCACATGCTGCAACGGATTCGATACGGGCCCAGGTTGAGGCCGTCGTCGCAGATGTAGTCCTCGAAGTGCTGCTTCTTCTCGGGGACGTTCTGGCGGATGAGTGCCTTCATCGCGCGCTTGTTGCGCTCGAGCATGGCGTCCATCGCCGAGTAGAACACGTCGTCGCCGAACCGTTCGGCGATCTCGATGCAACGCGCCGAGGCCGTGCGAAGCGCCGCCGTGATGGCGTTGAAGTCGGAAAGGTTCCACTGCGGCAGGCGGCAGTTGTGCAGCACGACGCGCAGCACGTCTTCGTTGAGGACGCCGGCCTTGAAGATCTTGATCGGCGGGATCACGAGGCCATCTTCGTAGATGGTCGTGCCGTCGGTCGGCAGCGAGCCGGGCACCTTGCCGCCCACGTCGGTCATGTGACCGAACATGGCTGACCAGGCAATGATGCGGCCGTCACGGTAGATGGGCATCAGCATCAGCCAGTCGTTGGCGTGGCTGATCGCGCCATTGACCGAGTACGGGTCGGAGGTCAGGAAGATATCCCCTTCCTCGACCGTGCCGTCATAGCCGTCCATGAAGCCCCAGATGAAGGAGCCGAACTGACCGACGACCATCTTGCCTTCGGTGTTGGCGATCATCGGGAATTCATCGTGCTGTTCACGGATACCCGGCGACATGGCGGTGCGGAACAGCACCGTGTCCATTTCGTAGCGCGCGTTACGCAGCGCGCTCTCGATGATGTCGATCGTGACCGTGTCGACCTTCGTCTTCTTGAAGGCTTTCTTGTTGCGCTGAACAATGGTTGCAGGCATGGGAGCGTCCTTTACGTGTTCGGTTTCTGATCGACCGGATTACTTCTTGCCCTTGGCGGGCTTCCTGGCCGCCTTGGCAGGCTTCCGGGCCGTCGGGGCAGGCTTCCGGGTGGCCTTGGCCGCCGCCTTCGGCGCCTTGCGGGCCTTGTAACCGTCCGGGTAGATCAGGATGTTTCCGTAGACGTCGACCGTGCCGGTGTGTTTCGGCAGGATGACTGTGGTGGAGTCCATTTCCATCACGATGGCAGGGCCCTTGATCTTGTTGCCGGCCTTGAGCTTCGCCCGGTCGTACACGATGGCCGTGACGTCCTTGCCGTCCATGTAGGACTTCTGCTTCGCAACCACAGCGGCCTTCGGGTCCGGGCCCGACTTCTTGAGGACCGTGCGCTTGATCTTGATGCCGGGACCCTGCACCGCCGCGCGCAGGGTGACGAGCTCGTGCTCGAGGTCCAGCGCGAACGTGAAGAGGCGCTCGTGCTCGGCGTCGAACTGGTCGGAAATCGCCTTCAGCCCCCTCTTCTGGAGGTCGGCGAGATCGATGTTCACGGCCAGCCGGAGGCCCTGGCCGCGATAGCGGACGTCGACCTGGTACGTGGTGCGGATGTCCTTCTTTGCGACACCTTCATTCTCGATGCCCTTGGACGCGTCTGTCGCGAGCTCCTTGAGGACCTTCTCGACTTCCTTGGCGCTGGTCAGCGAGAACTGTCGCACATAGGTGCGGGCACGTTCGTCGCGCACCGCGGTCGTGGCGTCTCCCAGCGCGCAGAGCACGCCCGGGCCGGGCGGCACGATCGAGGGCCATGAACCGAGCAGGCGGGACAGCGCATTGGAGTGGATCGGGCCGGCGCCACCGAAACCCATGAGTGCGTAGTCGCGCGGGTCGTAGCCCTGCTCGACCGACACGAGGCGCAGGGCGCCGACCATGTTTTCGTTGACGATATTGTAGATGCCCAGCGCTGCATCCTTGACGGAGAGACCGAGGCCGTCGGCAACCTTCTTGACGGCCGCATGGGCGAGCTCGCGGTTGAGCACCATGTCGCCGCCGAGCTTCTGCATTGCGGGCAGATAGCCGAGGACGATGTTGGCGTCGGCCACGGTGGGCTCGGTGCCGCCGCGGTTGTAGGCCGCCGGGCCCGGATCAGCGCCGGCGGACTGCGGGCCGACGCGCAGCGCCTTGGTGAGCTCCGGCACGTGGGCGATGGAGCCGCCACCTGCGCCCACGGTGCGGATGTCGACCGATGACGCGCGTACCGTGACGTCACCGACGGTCGTTTCGCGACGCAGCCGGGCTTCGCCGTTCCGGATCAGCGCGACGTCCGTCGAGGTGCCGCCCACGTCCACCGTGAGCAGGTTCGGGAAACCGGCCTGCACGGCGACCCAGAGCGCGCCCGTGACACCGCCCGCGGGGCCGGACATCAGCAGGTTGACCGGGTACTCGGCAGCCGAACTGGCCGAGGCCAGACCGCCGTCGGAGCGCAGGATGTGCAGTTTGACGCCTTCGGCGACTTCACCGAGCTTGGCACGCAGGTTCTTGACGTACCGATCGACGCGCGGGCGGACGTAGGAATTGGCGACCGTCGTGACGGTGCGCTCGTACTCCTGCATCTCGGGCACCACTTCCGAGGAGATCGACACGGGCGTGCCCGGCAGTTCCTCGAGGGCGATTTCGCGGACGCGCTTTTCGTGCGAGTCGTTGGCGAAGGAGTTGATCAGGGAGACGGTGAGGGCTTCGATGTTCTTCGACTTGAGGGTGCGCAGGCTCTGGCGCAGGGCCTTCTCGTCCAGAACACGAACCACCTCGCCCTTCGCGCTGACGCGTTCGTCGGCCTCGATCGTGCAGGCCAGGGGCGCCATGGGCAGGGACTTGTTGTAGATGATCCAGCCACCGAGGCCGCCGGGCACGTAAGAGCGTGCGATCTGCAGCACCTGCCGGTAGCCCTTCGTCGTGACCAGGCCGCAGCGGGCACCGGTTCCGGTGAGCACCGTGTTGGTGGCGACGGTCGTGCCGTGCATGACATGGTCGATCTGCTTCGGGTCGATTCCCGCCCGTTCGCAGACCTTCCTGATGCCCGTCAGCACGCCGACGGACTGGTCCGCCGGAGTGGAAGGGACCTTGGCGGACCAGGTCTGGCCCGATTTCTCGTTGACAAGCAGCAGGTCCGTGAACGTGCCGCCGACATCTACTCCCAATCGATATGACATGCGCCCCCCTTGGGCTCGCTATCGTGAAAAAAGGACAGGGTGAACAGGTTTCGTGCGATCGCCGAAGTATCGTTTCTTGAACCGCCCGAAGCAATGCCTCATGCAGCCTGCTGAACCGGCTTCGGGAAAATGCCCGCCTTGATCAGCATGCCCGGGACGGGACGGCCGAGGGCTTCCTGCAGCCAGAGGCCCGTGGCCACGAGCTTGTCGAGGTCGACTCCCGTCCGGACGCCCGACCGCGCCAGCATGTAGGCCAGGTCCTCGGTGGGAATGTTGCCCGTCGCAGACGGGGCGAACGGGCAACCGCCGATACCGCCAGCGCTGGAGTCCAGCGCCGAGACGCCCGCCTCGAGCGCGGCGTAGGCATTGGCCATGCCCGTGTTTCGCGTGTTGTGGAAATGGCAGCGCAGACGCACGCCCGGCAGCGCCTCGCGCGCACGACCGAGCAGTTCGGTGACCTGCGCGGGCACGCCGACGCCGATGGTGTCGGCGAACGCGATCTCGTAGGGGTTGCCCTCGGCGACGCGCCGGGCAACTTCGATCACCCGCTCCACCGGCATCTCGCCCTCGAAAGGACAGCCGAAGGACGCGCCCAGCGTCACCTGCGGACGGACACCCGCCGCATGCGCCTCGCGCGCGATCTCGAGCCACGCAGCAACGGATTCTTCGGTGCTGACACCCTGGTTGCGACGGTTGAAGGTGTCGCTGGCGACCACCGCCATGCCGATCTCATTGCATCCCGCGGCCACTGCGCGGTCGAATCCCTTGCGGTTCAGGACCAGCCCGACGTACCGGACGTCCGCACGTTTGTTCAGTGCAGCGAGCACCTGCTCCGCGTCCGCCATCTGGGGGACCTTCTTCGGGTTGACGAAGCTGGTGACTTCGATGCGCCGGATGCCAGCATCGATCAGGCGCTCGATGAACTCCACCTTGGTAGCCGTAGCCACCACACCGGGTTCACTCTGAAGCCCGTCCCGCGGGCCGACCTCGACGATCTCGACGTTCCGGGTGGTCATCTACTGCTCCTGCAATGGGAAAATCCGACGGGTGAATTCTACTACCATCCACGGCGGTTGCCGTGCGGTCCGTTGCTTGACCGATCAAGGGGGTCTCTGTACAAGTTGCGCCCTCCCTGCACCAGACTCCAACGTCCCAGAGGTTGCCCATGGCTGCTGACCCGAAATTCTCCCGAGGCCCCCTTTCCGACCTGCGCGTGATCGAGATGGGCACCTTGCTGGCGGGCCCGTTCTGCGGGCAGCTCCTGGGCGACATGGGCGCCGAGGTGGTCAAGATCGAACCCCCGGGCCAGGGCGACCCACTGCGCGTCTGGGGCCGCCAGAAAGCGGGAGAACCGTCGCTGTGGTGGCCCGTCGTCGCGCGCAACAAGAAGGCCATCACCCTCGACATGCGCCAGGCTGAGGGCCAGAACGTTCTCAAGGAGTTAGTGAAGGAAGCTGACTTTCTTCTTGAGAATTTCCGGCCCGGAACCATGGAAAAATGGGGCTGCTCCTTCGAGGAGCTGCAGAAAATCAACCCGCGGCTCATCATGATCCGGGTATCGGGCTATGGTCAGAGCGGCCCCTACTCCCACCGGGCCGGCTTCGGCGCGATCGGCGAGGCCATGGGCGGCCTGCGTTATGTCTGTGGCGACCCGTCGACCCCGCCCTCCAGAATGGGTATCAGCATCGGCGACGAACTGGCGGCCATCTTCGCAACCCTCGGCGCGCTGTCAGCGCTGCACTACCGGGAAAAGACCGGCCGTGGCCAGGTCGTGGACTCGGCGCTGTACGAAGCGGTGCTGGCGATGATGGAATCCCTGATCACCGAATACGACAAGACGGGCTACATCCGCGAGCGCACCGGGGCGATCCTGCCGAACGTCGCCCCGTCCAACGTCTACAAGACCGCCGACGGTCTGGTGCTGATCGCCGCCAACCAGGACACCGTCTTCGGTCGACTGTGCGAGGCGATGGGCCAGCCGACCTGGCCGAAGGACGAACGCTTCGTCAACCACCAGGCGCGGGGTACGAACCAGAAGCTCCTCGACGGGCTGATCGAAGCCTGGACACAGACGCTACCGACCAAGGATGCGCTGGACCTGATGGACAAGCACGGCGTGCCGGCGGGCCTCATCTACCGGGCACCGGACATGCTCGAGGATCCCCACTTCGTGGCCCGCAACGCGATCGTCACCACGCAGCATCCGTATTTCGGGGAACTGAAGATGCAGAACGTGGCGCCCAGGCTTTCCGAGACCCCGGGCGGGATCCACGAAGCCGCACCGACAGAGCTCGGGCAGCACAACGACGAGGTGTATTCGCGGTTGCTGGGCTACACCGCAGAGCGCCTGGCGCAGTTGCGCGCTGCCAAAGTCATCTGAGGTCCGGGCCATGACCGAATCACTCTCAGAGAACTACCGGCGCGGCGGCTTCGGCGGTGCGCTTGCCTTCGGCACGCGGCCTGCGCTGCTCGTGATCGACTTCGTCAAGGCTTACCTCGACAAGAGCTCGCCGCTCTACGCCGGGGTCGAGCAGGCGCGCGCCGACTGCGAGGTGCTGCTGCGCGACTGCCGCGCAGCCGGCATCCCCATCGTCCATACCAACGTCGTGTACCAGCCCGGCGGCCGCGATGGCGGGGTGTTCTTCCGCAAGGTGCCGGCGCTCGGCTGCTTCGAGTCGGGACGCCACCCTGGACTCGCGGCCTTCGCCGACGGCCTCGAGCCGATACCCGGGGAGACCGTCATCTCGAAGCAGTATGCGAGTGCCTTCTTCGGCACCTCGCTCGCCTCGACGCTGACCGCGCTGCAGGTCGACACGGTGCTCATCGCCGGCCTGTCGACCAGCGGCTGCGTGCGCGCGAGCGCGGTGGACTGCTGTCAGCACGGTTTCGTGCCGGTCGTGGTGCGCGAGGCTGTTGGCGACCGGGCGCCGGGACCGCACGAAGCGAATCTCTTCGACCTGCAGGCGAAGTACGCCGAGGTGGCGGAACTGCTGACCGTCCAGCAGTATCTGCGTTCCCTGAAAACTGCTTCCGCCTGAGGCGCAATCCAGATGCCCACCCTCGGACCCATCTCCTGCGTCACCATCGCGGCGCCCGAACTGCAGCGGATGATCGACACCTACCAGCTCTACCTCGGGTATGAACTGGTGGACCATGGACGCATCACGCTGCAACAGGCGCA
>CAJACZ010000216.1 GCA_903938365.1 uncultured Pseudomonadota bacterium
ATGCCGGCGTTGTTGACCAGCACGTCGATGCCGCCGCGCCAGGACGCCGCCTGCTGCACGAGCCGGGCACGATCCGACCCGAGGGTGAGATCGCCCGTGAAGCTGCCGAGACGGTCCCCGGCGCTGCGGAACTGCCCGGCGGCCGCGGCCAGCCCGGACGGATCACGATCCGCCAGCAGGACCGCGGCCCCGCGCTCCAGCAGCGCAGCGGCAATGGCCATGCCGATGCCGCCGGCGCCGCCGGTGACCAGCACACGATGCGTCGCGAGGTTCATGCGGCCACCCGGTCGAGGCTGCGGAACACGTTGCCGTACAGCCAGTACATGGCGCGCGCGCACTGCAGGATGGCCTCGCGATCCGCCGGCGCGTCGAGCCGCCCGAGGATGCCCGCGAGGTGCTCCACGTGTTCAAGGTCGAGCTTGCCGTGGCTGCGCAGGTAGCTGAACGCGCGGTCCGGCAGGCCGAGCGCGCCCTGGATGTTCCCGGCCGCCTGCAGCGCCAGCGCGATGCTCGTGCCCTCGAGCACGTGCACCATGCCGAAGAAACCGACCGGGTTGCGCCGCATCGCGACGTCATAGGCATAGGCCACCATCGCATCGGTCTCGACGTGCGGCGGCGCGGCTGCCACGGCGTGGCGATCGCCGCCGGCGGCCTCGATGTCGTTGAGGATCCAGTGCTCGTGGCCGTGCTCCTCGTCGATGTAGTGCACGATCTGGTCGCGCAGCCAGGCCTTGTCGTCGCCGAGGCGGCTGCCGACGGCCATCAGCAGCGGCACCGTGTGCTTGACGTGCTGGTAGGCCTGGCCGAGGAAGGCCAGATAGAGCTCGCGGGTCACGTCGCCGGCGAGCGCCCGACGGATCGCGGGCGCGGCGAGCAGGTAGTCGCGCGCCTCATGGGTGTCGGCTGCGAGTTGTTGCTGGGCATTCATGGTCGACCTCAGGAAGCCGCGGCTTCGTCGTACAGGGATTCAATGAGCGCTGCGTGGCGCAGCGCGATGGCCTCGCGGCGCGGTCGGCCGTTGGCGGTGAGCGTCCCGGCGTCGAAGGAAAACGCCTCGGGCGCGAAGGCCCAGCGGCGCAGCTGGGCATAGGCGGGCAGTCGCGCGTTGGCCGCGGCGACCGCGGCCGCCACGCCTTCACGCAGGCCGGGCGTCGGCACGATCAGCGCGACCAGGAAGGGACGCGCCTCGCCGAGCACGATCGCCTGGCCGATGGACGGGTCCAGCTGCAGCTCGCTCTCGACCCATTCGGGCGACACGTTGCGGCCCAGGCTGGTGATCAGCATGTTGCGTGCGCGACCCCGGACGTACAGGTAGCCGTCCGCATCCAGCTCGCCCAGATCGCCGGTGGCGACCTCCTCCGGCGGGGCGGTCCCGGCGGGCTGCCCCACGTAACCGAGCAGCGTCGCGCCGCGCACGTGGATCTGCCCCTCGGCATCGATGCGCACACGGGCGTGCGGCAGCACCCGTCCGACGCTGCCGCGACGCTGCGCAGACGGCGTGTTGAGCGCGACGACCGAGGCGCACTCGCTGAGACCGTAGCCCTCGTGGACCGGCAGGCCGGCCGCGACCGCCTGGTCCAGCAGCGCCGGCGCCACGGCGGCACCGCCCACCGCCACGAAGCGCAGCGAAGCGGGCGGCTGCCAGCCACGCGCGACGGCGGCCACCAGCACGCGCAGCAGTTCGGGCACCAGGATCATGGATTCGGGCTGCTGCGCGCCGATGCACTCGAGCAGCGCGGGCACGTCCAGCCCGCCGTAGCGCACGCCGGTGCGGCGCACCGGGGGCAGCAGGCAGCCGGCGCCCGCAAGCGGCGCGGCCAGCAGCCCGGCGATGTTGTCGAGCAGCGTCGCCAGCGGCAGCAGGCACAGGTGCCGGCGCGCGCCCAGCGGCGCCGTGACATCCGCCAGCGAACGCGCGACGCGCTCGAGTGCGTCCGCGCCCAGGCAGACGCCCTTCGGCGACCCGGTGCTGCCCGAGGTGTAGGTGATCTTGGTGGTGCCCGCCGGCAGCGTCGGACGCGGCCCCTCGCCCGGCTCGCGGCGCAGCGCCACCAGTCCGGAATGCGGCGAGACCGCAAGCGGCGCAAGACCGGCCTGCAGGCCCAGCAGGCGCTGCGGATCGTCGGTCAGCACGAGGTCGATGCCTGCGTCCTGCAGCGCATGGCGCACCTGCGCGGCGGTGAAATACGCCGGCAGCGGGACGTTCAGCGCCCGGGCGCGGTGCAGCGCGAGATCGGCGATCGCCCAGCCGCAGCCGTTGTCGGCGAGCAGCGCATGGCGCGCGCCCTCGGGCGCCAGCCCCGCGAGCCAGCGACGCTCGGCGTCGATCAGGTGTTCGGCCTCGTCCACCGTCAGACGGCGCTGGCCGTCGTCCAGTGCGAGGCGCCCTGTACCGGTGTCCGTCATCGCGCGAACGGCCGACCGTCGGCGAGCCGGCCCGCCATCACGCGCGGCGCGGTCTCGTAATAGCGACCCCAGTCGTCCGCACCCGTCGCGAGCCGCGCGGGGTCGGCCGGACCGAGGTCGATCAGCGGCGCGCCGAAGGATTCCAGGAGCTCGCGCACGCGCGAGGTGCCGGTGAAGGTGATCCAGCTGAAGCCCTTGCCCGTCAGGTAACGGGGCATCTGCGACACCAGGTAGAGGGCGCTGCGGCAGCCGCGGCCCGCGAGGTTGCCCACCTCGACGATGGCGGAACGGTCCACCGGCGCCGCGTCCGGACCCAGCCGTGCCGCGAGCAGCTGCTCGATCGGACGGTCGAGGTACTGCTCCAGAAAGAAGCGGCCCTCTGCACCGCTCCGATACCCCAGCGCACTGCGGACGACGCCCGAGCGGTCCTCGAGGCCCACCAGCCGCGGCATGAACGAGTGGATCCGCGCGCCATGGGCGCGTTCGAAGGCCCCGGACACCAGACCCTCGAGGGTGGCCCGACCTTCCTCGCCCGGCAGGCGCTCACACAGCCGATAGCTGGGCCGATGACCGGCCGAGGCCGCCGGCCTGGCGTCCGTCAGGGACTCTGCGCTGGTTTCGTCAGCCAAATCGGCACTCCCGGGCCCCGGATGGGCCTTGTGGGGGATTAGACGGGCCGATCCACGGGAATCAATCGCGTTCCGGAACTGCGAGCCATGCACAGGCTCCGCATCCGGGATTTTTGGCATCATGGTCGCGTTATGACACTCCAACACCCCCCGATCATGACCCTGCAGGCCCACATGCTGGAGCAGCAGGCGCACTACCCCGAAGCGACGGGCACTTTCTCCTGGATCATCTCCGCGCTGTCGATCTCGACCAAGATCATCGCGGACAAGGTCCGGCGCGCCCGTCTCGAGAACGTGCTCGGCAACATGGGCGCCGAGAACGTCCAGGGCGAGCAGCAGCAGAAGCTGGACGTGATCGCCAACGACGTGCTGCTGCGCACGCTCGGCGGGCGCGACGGCGTCGCCATCGTCGCCTCCGAAGAAAACGAGGAGCCGGTGATCCTGCGCGACGACGCCAGCGGCGAGCGCCGCTACTGCGTGCTGTTCGACCCGCTGGATGGTTCCTCGAACCTGGATGTCTGCGGCGGCGTGGGCACGATCTTCAGCATCCTGCGCCACGACCGCCGCGCCGCGCGCGCCGGCGATTCACTCCTGCAGCCCGGCCTGCAGCAGGTGGCCGCCGGCTACGTGCTCTACGGGCCCTCGACAGTGCTCGTGATGACCATCGGCCAGGGCGTCGACATGTTCGTGCTGGACCCCAGCATCGGCGCCTACATGCGCGTCGAGCGCGGCCTGCGCATCCCCGCCGCGGCGCGCAGCTATTCGGTCAACGAGGGCAACCGGCGCAGCTTCCCCGAGGGCTACCAGCGCTACCTCGACTGGGCGCAGGAACAGGGCTATTCCAGCCGCTACGTCGGCGCGATGGTCGCGGACCTGCACCGCATCCTGCTCAAGGGCGGCGTGTTCATGTACCCGCCGACCGCCAAGTCGCCCAAGGGCAAGCTGCGGCTGATGTACGAGGCCAACCCCATGGCGTTCATCATCGAGCAGGCGGGCGGCAAGGCCCTCGTCGCACCGGGCAGGCGCGTCATGGAAGTGCAGCCCGAAGACATCCACCAGCGCACGCCGATCGTGATCGGCAGCCCCGAGGAAGTGGACCACGTCGTCGCGCGACTCGGCGCGGCCTGAAGCGCTGAGCTGAAGCGGCGGGCTCCCCGGGACACCCGCCCACCCGGGCCTGACCCAGACCGGGCCGCTACGGCTGCAGCTGTGCGCCGGCAGCCGTGCCGCGCCACCACTGCGCCAGGCGCAGCAGGCCTTCTGCGGTGCTGATCGTCGGCTGGTAGCCGAGGTCGCGACGCGCGGCGGAGATGTCGTACCAGTGCGCCGTCGCCAGCTGCTCGGCGATGAAACGCGTCATCGGCGGCTCCGCTGCGATACGCAGCACCCCGTAGACCGCCTCGAGCACCGCACCCGCCGCGTAGGCG
>CAJACZ010000217.1 GCA_903938365.1 uncultured Pseudomonadota bacterium
TCGGCCGCCGACGCACCCGACACTGACTACTCGACGATCACGCTCGACGTCACGCCCGAGCAGGCGCAGCAGCTCGCCGTCGGTCTGCGCGTGGGTGAACTCATCCCGATGCTGCGCGGTGAGGGGGACGACAGTCCCACCGGCCTCGCCACGCTGGGCACGGGTCGTCTCGGATGTCGCCCGCTGCCGCTGGCGGAAGCCGCCCTCGCGCCGCCCTCCGGCGTAACCCGTCCGTCCGGCTCGGAACTCGAATTGATGGTGGGTGGCCGCGACCCGGTGAGTCGCGCACGCCACTGGTTTCCTGACAGTCAGTTTTAGGAGTCAAACGTGCATCCTTTCCCCCGAACCCTGCTTCTCGCCGCACTATTGCAGGCCTGTGCTGCCTCGACTGCGGTCGCCACTTCCGTGCCCGCGGATGCCAGTCCCGCGGCCCGCCTGCCGTTGCCACAGAGGCTCGACCTGTTTGTCGGCGACAGCCGCGTGATCGCCGCGAGAACCACCCGCATCGCAGTAGGCAACGGCAAGGTCCTCGCAGTCTCGCCGGTCAGCGCCGGGCAACTCGTCCTGATCGGGCAGTCGCCGGGCAGCACGGTGCTGCAGTTGTGGCTGCGCGACGGTTCGCAGCACCGCATGGTGGTGACGGTCTCCTCCAGTGACCTCGATGCGACGCTGCAGGCCGTACAGGACCTGCTCGAAGGCGTCGCCGGTGTCCAGGCGCGCGCCTCTGGCCAGCGCATCGTGCTCGAGGGGGACGCGGCCGACTCACGCGCGCGCGACCGCGCCGCCGCGATCGCGACCCTTTACCCGGGGGTGGTCCTCGACTTCGTGGGGAAGGTGGGCTGGGAAAGCATGGTCCACTTCGACGTCAGGATCGTGGAGTTCCGGCGCGGCAGGCTGCGCGAGCTGGGGATCCGCTGGCGGGACGACACCAATGGGCCCAGTGCAGGGGTGATCGCCGACCTGGTCACCAACGACCGGTTCCGCGCGATCCCTGCGGAATCCGGCATCCCGGCGACTGCGTTCGACGCGGTTCCCGGTCGCACCGCCGCGCGCGCCTACCTCGGTATCGCCGCAACGCTGGAGTCGAGGTTGCGCATGCTTGAGCAGAGCGGCGAGGCGACGATCGTCGCCGAGCCGATGCTCAGTTGTCGCAGCGGCGGCACCGCGCGCTTCGTCGCCGGGGGCGAGATCCCAGTGCCGGTGGTCAACGGCGTGGGTTCGACCGACATCGAGTACCGCGAATACGGTGTGATCCTGGACGTGCGACCGATCGCGGACTCGTCGGGTGCCATTTTCGCCCGGATCGAAACCGAGCTCAGCCAGGTGGATGGATCCCAGCGTGTGCTCGGCGTCCCGGGGCTTCTCAAGCGTCGATCCGCCACTGACGTCAACCTGCGGCACGGCGAAACGCTGGTGATCGCAGGTCTCGCCAGCCAGCAGCGCAGCCAGGACGACAGTGGGATCCCCGGGCTGGTTCGGCTGCCCGTGGGCGGACGCCTGTTCGGGGTCCGGGGGCGCCGGAGCGAGGATTCCGAGCTCGTCATCTTCCTCACCCCCCGCATCGCGCGCGCCACGACCGCGCCCGCGGTTCCGGGCGCGGATCCCGGCAGCGTCCTGCTGCAGCGTGCTGAGCAGATCATGCAATCCGCGCGGGAGGGCAACTGACATGCTCGCGCGTGTCACGCAGCGCGGCGGGCCCGTTCTGGCGGCGACCGTGGAATCGGGCACCATCTGGATCGGCAGTTCTCCCGAATGCGGCATCCGCGTCTCGGGCGCTGGCGTCGGGGCGCGTCATGCACGGCTGGACCTCACCGCGGACGGTCGTTTCAGCATCGTGGACCTGGGCTGCACGGGCGGCACCCGAGTCAACGGCGAACGCATCGTTACGGCAGGGCCGCTTGGCGAATGGGACCTGGTGCGGGTCGGCGACTGCGAAATCCGTATCGGTTCCGGTGCGCCGACCCGCGATGCGAACGACCCCGGCACGCTTTCGGGTATTGCCGATCAACCCGTCCGGGCGGAGGCTCCTCATGGCGACGCGTTCCTTGCGGCAGCACGACGGGCGCATCAATGCCTGCTGGAACAGTTCGACCTGCGGCGGCGCGACGTGGCGAGCATGAGCGATGGCGCCCTGCGGGATCTGGCCTCCAGCCTGCTGCAGCCCGTAGTGGCCATGGAAGCCAGCGGTGCGGGCTGCGCTCCTGAAGTCCTGCTGCGTTTCGTGCTCGATGAGGCGTTGGGGCTAGGACCGCTCGAGCCCTTGCTGGCCGACGACGGCGTCAGGGAAATCATGGTCAACGGACCGCAGGTGATCTTCGCCGAGTCACAGGGCAGGATCCTGCGCACGGCGGCGCGATTCAGCGGCGAGGGAGCCCTGCGCGGGGTCGTCGAGCGGATCGTGGCGCCGCTCGGCCGTCGCGTCGACGAGTCCTCGCCCATGGTGGACGCTCGGCTTCCGGACGGCTCGCGCGTGAACATCATTGTGCCGCCGCTGTCGCTGCGCGGGACGACGGTCACCATCCGGCGCTTCGGCAGGACGCGCCTCCGCGCCGATGATCTCGTGGCCACCGGCACCATGAGCGCCGCGATGCTCGAGTTCCTCAGGCTCTGCGTTGTCTACCGGCGCAACCTGCTGGTCTCCGGGGGTACCGGATCCGGCAAGACGACGCTGCTCAATGTGTTGTCGAGTCTTATCCCCCGCCATGAGCGGGTCATCACGATCGAAGATTCTGCCGAGCTGGCCTTCGACCATCCCAACCTCGTGTCGCTCGAGACGCGGGCGAGGAACATCGAGGGCAGGGGCGAGGTTACCGTACGCGACCTCGTCCGCAACTCGCTGCGCATGCGACCGGATCGGATCGTGGTCGGGGAGTGTCGTGGCGGCGAGACGCTGGACATGCTGCAGGCGATGAACACCGGCCACGACGGTTCGCTCAGCACCGTGCATGCCAACAGCCCGCGTGAACTGCTCTCGAGGCTCGAGGTGATGGTGCTCATGTCGGGTGTCGAACTGCCCTTGCAGGCGATACGCGAGCAAGTGGCCTCTTCGGTACATGTCATCGTCCATCAGGCGCGCTTCGCCTGCGGCACACGGCGCGTGACGCGCATCACCGAGGTCACTGGCGTCACCTCCGGGATCGTGCAGACGCAGGACATCTTCCGCTTCGACGCGGACGGCTCGGTGGCCGGCAATGCCGGCAGGTTCCACGCGCTGGGGCACGTGCCGCAGTTCTATGAATCGCTTGCGCGCTCCGGCGTCGCCCTGGATCTGGACCTGTTCCACAGCGCCGGGTGCCGCAGTGGAGCCCTGTCGTGAGCCCCGCGGCATATCTGCAGCTCGCGGCCGCCGGCATGGCATTCGCCGCTGCGCTGCTCGTGGCGGCTACGGTGAGGCTGCTGCGCACGGGGTCGCGGCGCTACTCGAGCCGCCTGGCCCATCTCGGGGGTGTCGAACTGGCGGAACTGTTCATTTTCACCGACCGGACCCGGTTTGCCCTGTGGAACGCCCTGGCGCTTCTGCTGTTGCCGGGTACCGCGTTCCTGCTGACCGGTTCCTTCACGGCCGTGCTGGCGGTCACCGGGATCGTGCTGGCCGCCCCGGCATGGCTCTACAGGCGTCTCAAACTGCAGCGCAGGGCTGCGCTGCAGCGGCAGTTCCCGGATTGCGCCTGCGCGTTGGCGTCCGGGCTGCGCGCCGGGCTCGCGCTCGGACAGGCGCTGGAGCAGATTCCCCGCTATCAGCCGCGCCCTGCGGCCCAGGAAATCGCCCTCGTGCTGCGCGAGCATCGGCTCGGCGTACCGCTGGACGAGGCGCTCGCGGGCCTCGCGCAGCGCAGCGGCCTGCACGATTTCAGTATGCTGGTCGCGACCCTCGGGATCGCGCGCGACATCGGTGGTGGTCTGGCCGAAGCGCTCGAGCGACTGGCCGGCAGCGCGCGTCGCCGGTTGGCGATGGAGGAGCGCATTCTGGCGCTGACCGCGCAGGGACGCCTGCAGGGCCTGATCATGGGGCTGCTGCCGCTGGGCCTCGGGCTCGTGCTGTTCCTGCTCGAACCCGAAGCCATGGCCCAACTGTTCGTTTCACCTGCCGGTTGGGCCGTGCTGGCCGTCATCGCTGTCCTCGAACTCTCCGGCTGGCTCATGATCAGGCGCATCGTGAGTGTCCGGGTATGAGTGCCGGTTTCTCAGGATGGAGCGCACCCAGCCTCGCGTCGCTGTTCGTGATGCTGGCGGTCACGCTGCTGTTCTATGTCATCGGCTCGGCCATCGCTTCTTTCCTCCGGCAAAAGCCGCCCATGCAGCGGCGGCCCCCGGGCATGACTGCACTGCCAGCGTGGGTTCGGGTGCTGATGCCCGTGGTGGCGCTGCTGGCCGCGCCGATCGGGCCGAGGCTCCCGGTCGCCCTGCGTCAGCAGTTGCAGCGCGCGCTCCGCAAGGCGGGGCTGGACGAGGAACTGACGCCGCAGGAGTTGCTGGCACTCGCGGTGGTATGCGGGGCCGTCGCTCTCGCCCTGGCGACCCTTCTGTCGCTGCCCTGGGCCGCCGTGGCGATGGCCACTTTCGCGGGCATGCTGGTGCCCGCCCCGTGGCTGCGCAGTGTCATCAGGACGCGCGAGTGGGAGGTGACACGGGATCTTCCCGTCTACGTCGACATGCTCATCCTCGCGCTTGAAGCCGGAGGTGCGTTGAGCGTCGCCCTGCGCGTGGCGACCGATCGGTGTCCGGACAGCGTCCTGCGACGCGCCTTCGAAAGGGTCCAGGTGGACCTGCGTGCAGGACGCGCCCGCGCAGAGGCGCTGCGCGCCCTCGGTGACCGCCTCGATGTCGCCGCCATTACTCCGTTCGTCGCCGCCCTCGTGCAGGCGGACGGCAGCGGCGCGAGCCTCGGCGCCGTGTTGCGTGCGCAGGCAGACCAGCGACTGGCCGAGCGCTTCACGCGCGCCGAGAAGCTCGCGCTGGAGGCGCCGGTCAAAATGCTCGGTCCGCTGGTGCTGTGCATCTTTCCCTGCACGTTCCTCGTGCTGGGCTTTCCGGTTGTCGTGAGGTTCTTCGATGCCTGATGCCTGCTGCAATCCCGGTGTGCTGTTCGTCGATGGCCAAGCCACCGGCCTGCGCGTCCGGGTGGCGCGTTCGTTCCTGCAGCGCGGCATCGGGCTGCTCGGGAGTCGTGGCCATGCGGATTTCGACGCGCTGCTGCTGCGCCGCTGTGCCGCGGTCCACACCCTGGGCATGTCGCGCCGGATCGACGTGTGCTTCGTGAGCGCTGCAGGCCGCGTTCTGCAGGCGCATCCGCATCTCGCGCCATGGGGCTTCGCGGCATGCAGTGCCGCGCGCGACACCTGGGAGATGGCCCCGGGTTCCTTCGAGCGCCTCGGTATCCGGGCAGGGACGATTCTCTCCCTGGGTCCTCAGGCCATGGGTGCTCAGGCCATGGGCGCTCCGGCGTGAGTCCGTTGAACCGCAATCGCCGCGGTGCGGGGCAGGGTGCCTCGACCATCGAGTTCATGGTGGCGTTCGTGCTGGTCATGCTGCCGCTTGTCCTTGGCACGCTCGAACTCGGGCAGCTGGCGGTGGCGCGACTGGCCCTCAATTACGCAAGCTTCGAAGCGGGCCGCGCCGGCGCACTGACCGGTGGCGATCGGGGTGCCATGCGCGAGGCGCTGGCCCGGGGCATGCTGCCGGTGCTCGCCACCTTCGATCATGCCGCGGTGGCGCGGCAGGGCGCGGCGGACGCCGATCCATCCTCCGCGATTGTTGCGCGGGGCCTGACTCGGGCAAGGCTGGAGATGAGTCGGCCGGACCTGGTGCAGTGGGTCGTCGAAAACCCCACCCAGGAGTCCTTCGAGGATTTTGCCGTGCTGCGGGACGGAGTCGAGGTCATCCCGAACGAGGACCTCGACAGCTCGGACGTCCCCGGCCCTGCCTCGGGCCAGACGCTGGCCGATGCGAACGTGCTGGCGATCCGCGTGCGCTACTGCCGCGAACTGTTCATGCCTTTCGTCGGGCAGTGGCTGGCGGAGGCGCTGGACCATGAGGGCCGCAGCCTGTTCGACCGGGGCTGCCTGGCGCGCCGCCGGGTGCCGATCGAGGCGCGGGCGGTGCTGCAGATGCATTCGCCGCTGCGGCGGTCGGCGATCGACGGTGGCTGAACCCTCAGTCCTCCAGCGGCGGGCGCCTCTTGATGGCCGCCGCCTCGACCAGCAGCAGATCCTCAGGGGTGTCGATGTCCGTTGCGGCCGACATCATCGGAACCCGGGTTACGCGGTCGGTGTGGCGCTTGAGCAGCATCTGCGCTCCGCGGTCGCCGCGCAGCTGCGAAAGCTCAGTGAAACAGCTGCGCGGGAAAATGGCCGGGACGCCCGCCATTCCGCTGTAGAGCGCGGCGGCGATCTGCTCCGGCTGCCGGCGCCAGGCCAGCAGCAGCCTGCGGAGATCCTCCGAGGTGATGGCGGGCTGGTCCGCCAGCAGGATCAGTACGCCATCGGTCATGGTGGGCAGGCTTGCCA
>CAJACZ010000218.1 GCA_903938365.1 uncultured Pseudomonadota bacterium
CGCGCTCGAGGGCGGGGCGCAGCGCCTGGCCTACACCCTGGAGCCCTGAGGACGCATCGTGCTCCGGCACCTTCCCAACCTCATCTGCGTGCTGCGAATCCTGCTGGTGGTGCCCACCGTGCAGGCCCTCACCCGCGGCGAATACGGTTGGGCGCTGGCCCTGTTCGCGGTGGCGGCGGTGTCCGACGGGGTGGACGGATTCCTCGCCAAGACCTTCGGCTGGACGTCCGCGCTGGGCAAGATGCTCGACCCGCTGGCCGACAAGCTGCTGCTGGTGTCGGTGTTCCTGGTGTGCGCGTGGCTGGGCCTCGTGCCCTGGTGGGTCGCAGCGGCGGCGATCGCCCGCGATCTGGCGATCGGCCTGGGCGCGCTGGTGTTCAGGCTCTGGTTTGGCCCGCTGCACGGCCGGCCGAGCCTGCTGTCCAAGGTCAACACCGGCGCGCAGATCGTCTACCTCGTGGCGGCGATCCTGTTCGCGGCATCCGGGTGGCCGCCCCGCGAACTGCTCCAGGCGCTCGCGATCATCATGCTGCTCACCACGCTGTCCTCGGGCGCGGGTTATGTGGGCCACTTCGCGCGGCGCGCCTGGAACCTGCCGCCCGCAGGACGCTGAGCGGTCCGTCGCCGGCAGCCCCCCGCAGCGCCACCATGCAGCAGCTCCCACTCGGGGTCCGGCTTCGCGAACGGGCAAGTTTCGAGGCGTTCCTCGCCGGCGACAACCTGCAGGCGGTCGCCCGACTGCAGGCGGCGGCCGCAGGGGCCCGCGGCGTCGTCTGGCTGTGGGGGGCGCCCGGTTGTGGCAGGACTCACCTGCTCCAGGCGGTCTGTGGCGGTTCCGCTGCCGAACTGCGGGCGAGTTACCTCCCGCTGGCGGACCTCCGCGCTGCCGGTCCCGATGTGCTGGCCGGGGCTGACCGTCTCGACCTGATGTGTCTGGATGACCTGGACCAGGTGGTGGGTGATCTGGAGTTCGAGCGACGCCTGTTTTCCGTTTACCGTGATTTCGATGAGCGGCGGGCGGGACTCGTGGTGAGCGCCGCAGCGCCGCCGGCGGCCTGCCGCTGGTCCCTGGCCGACATCGGCTCGCGCTTCGGCGCAAGCGAGGTCTTCCAGGTGCATCCGCTCGACGAGGACCAGCAGGTCGAGGCGCTGCGCCTGCGCGCCACGTTGCGCGGCTTCGATCTTCCCGAGGAGACCGCCCGCTACCTGCAGCGGCGGTTCACCCGGGACATGTCGAGCCTCTGTGCATTGCTGGAGCGGATCGACACGGCGGCGCTCTCTGCGCAGCGCCGTGTCACGGTGCCGTTCATCCGCGAGACGCTGGGCGTTCCCTGATCGTGGCGGCCAGCCTGGCCACGCGCGCACCGAGCGCGCGCGCGATGGTCTTTTCCGCGTCGTCCAGACCGGCGGCCGAACCCTGCGGCGTGAAGTGGCTGGCGCCATAGGGCGAGCCGCCGCCGCGGGTCTCGCTCAGCGCGCGTTCCGTGAACGGCACGCCCACCAGGTACATGCCATGGTGCAGCAGCGGCAGCATCATCGTCAGCAGGGTGCTTTCCTGGCCGCCGTGCAGGCTGCTGCTGCCCGTGAACACCCCCGCCGGCTTGCCGACCATCGACCCGTCCGCCCAGAGCGCCGCGGTCGAGTCGATGAAGTACTTGAGCGGCGCGGCCATGTTGCCGAAGCGGGTCGGGCTGCCGAGCAGCAGGGCGTCGCATTGGCGCAGGTCCTCGAGCGTCGCGTAGGGCGCGCCGTCGTCCGGGACGGGTCTGGCGCTGCGCTCGCTTTCCGCCGAAACGGGCGGCACGGTGCGCAGGACGGCCTCGGCACCCGCTACCGACTCGATGCCGCGACAGGCCTGGCGCGCCAGTTCCGCGGTGGCGCCGTGACGCGAATAGAACAGGACCAGCACTTTCGTCGCGGGCATGGAAATCTCCGGTGGGGCGGCGATTGTAACCTCAGCGACCGATCGGTCCCGGTTCGCGGCCGAGATCGTCCGCGCCGTTCCAGCGTGTCCAGCGCTGGATCACCATGTCCGAATAGGTGCGCCGTCCGACGCTGCCGTTGTAGCGTGCGAGCGCCTTGGCGACGTCGTTCTTCTCGCGCTTGAGGTAGTGGCGGAAGATCGCCGTGCCCATGCGGATGTTGTCGGGCACCTGCACGAGCTGGTGGCGGCGCATGCCCAGTTCCTCGGGCCAGAACGGCATCACCTGCATCAGGCCCACGGCACCGGCGGGCGACACGGCCCAGCGATTGAAGCGGCTCTCGACATCGATGATCGCCATCACCAGGCCCGGGGGCAGCCGCACCTCGTCCTTGCGGTGTGCCTCGCAGAAGACATGCTCGAGGATCTGCAGGCGCTCCCCGGCATCCTTGACGACTTTCCGGAGGCGCGGTTCCATCATCTTGTACCAGACGGCCGCCTCGAACTCGTCCGGAAAACAATCGGCCTCTGCGATCGCCCGCGCCACCGTCGTGCGCAGTTCAGGGTCGCGCTGCTGGTTCGCCCGGGCCGGGCTGGGCAGGGCCCCGGCGAGGACCGAGGCGAGGGCGATGAGCAGTACGCGCCGCATCCCGGGTTCAGCGGCCCAGCAGGCTCCGCAGCCGCGCAAGGATCTCGTCCACCGGCCAGTCCTCGTTGGCGCTGGCGCGGCGGTGCCGGTATTCAAGGCGACCGGCGTCCAGTCCGCGTTCCGAGATCACGATGCGGTGCGGGATGCCGAGCAGCTCCGTGTCGGCGAACTTGACGCCCGGCCGGGCATCACGGTCGTCCAGCAGCACGTCGATGCCCGCCGCCTGCAGGCTTGCGTAGAGCGCCTCGGCGGCCTCGCGGACGCGCGCGGACTTCTGTCCGTTGAGCGGGACCAGGACCACCGAAAAGGGTGCGAGCGGTTCGGGCCAGATGATTCCGGCCGCGTCGTGGTTCTGCTCGATCGCGGCCGCCACGATCCGCGTCACGCCGATGCCGTAGCAGCCCATGAACATCGTCACCGGCTTGCCCGCTTCGTCGAGCACGCTCGCGCCCAGGGCTTCGCTGTACTTGCGGCCGAGCTGGAAGATGTGTCCGACCTCGATGCCACGACGGATCACGAGCCGGCCGTCGCCACCCGGGCTCGGATCGCCCGCAACCACGTTGCGCAGGTCCGCGGCGGCCGGTTCAGGGAGGTCGCGGCCCCAGTTCACGCCGACGTAATGCGTGTCCACCTGGTTGGCCCCGCAGACGAAGTCGCCCAGCGCGAGTGCCGAGTGATCGGCATGGATCGGGCAATCCAGGCCCACCGGGCCGAGGTAGCCGGGTTCGCAGCCGGTGGCCGCGAGCACGGCCTCGCGGCTCGCCATGCGCAGCGGGCTCGCCACCCCCGGCAGTTTCTGTGCCTTGATCGCGTTGAGTTCGTGGTCCCCGCGCAGCGCCAGCGCGATGATCCCGCCTGCCGTGGCCTCCACCAGCAGGAGCTTCAGCGTGCGGGCAGCCGGCAGCTCGAGGAACTCAGCCACCTCGGCGATGGTCTTCCTGCCGGGCGTGCTCACCGCCTGCATCGCCGCTCCGGCCGCGGGACGCGGTGCAGCGGGCGGCAGGGCAGCGGCCTGTTCGAGGTTGGCGGCGTATCGATCGCCGCCGTCGGACACCGCGATGGCATCCTCGCCCGAGTCGGCGAGCACCTGGAACTCCTCGGAGGCCGTGCCACCGATGGAGCCGGTGTCCGCCTGCACCGCGCGGAAATCCAGTCCCATGCGCGTGAACATGCGGGTGTAGGCCTGGTGCATCAGGTCGTAGCCCTGCTGCAGGGACTCCGCGCTGGCATGGAAGGAATAGGCATCCTTCATGATGAACTCGCGGCCGCGCATGACGCCGAAGCGGGGCCGGATCTCGTCCCGGAACTTCACCTGGATCTGGTAGAAGTTCACCGGCAGCTGGCGGTAGCTCTTGAGCTCGCGCCGGGCGAGGTCGGTGATCACTTCCTCGTGGGTCGGTCCGATCACGAAGTCCCGCTGGTGGCGGTCCCGCAGCCGCAGCAGTTCGGGCCCGTACTGCTCCCAGCGCCCCGACTCCTGCCAGAGCTCGGCAGGCTGGACAGCCGGCATGAGGACCTCGAAGGCGCCCGCACGGTCCATCTCTTCGCGGATGATGGCTTCGACCTTGCGCAGCGCGCGCAGGCCGATCGGGGTCCAGGTGTAGATCCCGGCTGCCAGCCGGCGGACCAGCCCCGCGCGGAGCATCAGCTGGTGGCTGATGACCTCGGCCTCGGAGGGCGTTTCCTTGATGGTGGCAATCGGGTAAGTCGACCAGCGCATGGCGTTGTTCTGTCCGTGGTAAAGAGGTGCGCCATGTTAAGGAAGCGGCGCCGGGGTGTCATGGTCCAGTGCGCAGCCGTTGTGAGAGCCCGCAGCGGCCCCTATGATGCTCCGCGACATCCACCCAGGGCGGCTGAACTCTCATGGCTAACGAGCAGACTCCCGCGAAAGACGGCGCCGCCCCGCGCAGCAGGGGCGTGTACCTGCTGCCCAACCTGTTGACGACAGGCTGCCTGGCCTGCGGCTTCTTTGCGATCGTCTCGGCCATCAACGGCGATTACTCGCGAGCCGGCCAGGCGATTTTCGCCGCCATGATCTTCGATGGCCTCGATGGTCGGGTGGCGCGCTGGACCGGCACTGAGAGCGTGTTCGGCAAGGAATACGACAGTCTGGCGGACATGGTGGCCTTCGGGGTCGCGCCGGCCATCGTGGCCTACCAGTGGGGCTTCGAGCGCATCGCCGAATATGGCGATGCCTGGGGCCGCTTCGGCTGGATCGCATCCTTTTTCTACGCGGTCTGCGCCGCGCTGCGCCTGGCGCGCTTCAACGCACGGGTCGGCACCGGCGACAAGCGCTTTTTCGAAGGCCTGCCCAGCCCGTCGGCGGCAGCTCTCGTGGCGGCCTTCGTGTGGTTCTCCAGCGAGTGGCAGCAGCCTGGCCTGCAGGGCCTGGTCATCACCTTCGCCGTGATTGCGTTCGCCGGCGCCCTCATGGTGTCCAGTTTTCCCTATCCGAGCCTGAAGCAGGTCGACTGGGATCGGCGGGTGAAGCTCGCGTATTTCATCATCGTCCCGGTGTTCCTGGCGCTGATCGCCGCGGAGCCTTCGACCATGCTGCTCTCGATGTTCGCCACCTACGCGCTGGCGGCGCCCGCGCTCTGGCTGGGTCGGCGCCTGCGTCGCGGCGGGCGGGGCAGCGCGGAGCCGCCCGCGCCGTGACCGGGCCCCGGTCCGTCCGCCGGGCGGCCTACCTGCAGGCACTGGGCATCGACTCCTGGGTGCCGCGGGGTGTTCCGCCGGGCAACCCGGCAGGTTCCGTGGCGCCGTCGGCGGCTCGCCCGCCGGGTCTTGCCGATCCGGTGCCCGCGCCTCCCGTCACTCCGGATGACTGGGCGTCCCTCGAATCCGAAGTCGCCCAGTGCCGCCGCTGCGGACTGCATGCGGGGCGCACGCAGACCGTGTTCGGCGTCGGCGACCGCCAGGCGCGTTGGATGGTGGTCGGCGAGGCTCCGGGCGCCGAGGAAGACCTGCAGGGTGAACCCTTTGTGGGCGCGGCCGGGCAACTGCTCAACGCCATGCTGCAGGCGATCGGCCTGCCGCGCGCCAGCGTCTACAGCGCGAACGTGCTCAAGTGCCGGCCACCCGAGAACCGCGACCCGGCGCCCGCAGAGGTGGCCCAGTGCCTCCCTTACCTGCACCGCCAGATGCAACTGCTGCGTCCGACACTGATTCTGGTGCTCGGCCGGATCGCCGCCCACAATCTGCTCGGAACCGACGACCCGATCAGCCGCCTGAGGGGGCAGGTGCACCGCTTCGGGCCGCTCAACACGCCGCTCGTCGTGACGTATCATCCTGTTTACCTGCTGCGGAACCCGGCCGACAAGCGCAAGGCCTGGGAAGACCTCAAATTCGCCCGCCGGGTCTACGAGGAATCCTCTGGCGTTCGGGCCGGGCTCGAGCCGTCCCAAGGATGATCCATGGCCTCTGCTCCGGAATTCGTCAGCGCCACTCCTGCAGTTGCCATCCGGCCCATGCGCGAAGCGGACGTGCCGGCGGTGGCCGAGGTCGAACGCAGCGCCTATGCCTTCCCCTGGAGCGTGGGCATCTTCCGTGACTGCCTGCGCGTCGGCTATGTCTGCCGGGTGGTCGAACTGGAGGGTCGGGTGATCGGGCACGGCATCCTCAGCATGGGGGCGGGTGAGGCCCACATCCTCAACCTCTGCGTGCAGGCCGAGTACCGCTGCCTCGGGGTCGGGCGCCGCCTGCTGACCCTGCTGATCGACATTGCCCGCGGCGCCGGCATGACGGATGCCTTCCTTGAAGTCCGACCCACCAACACGGCAGCCATCCGCCTCTACCTGGCGATGGGCTTTGAGCAGGTGGGCGTGCGGCGCGGCTATTACCAGGCCGTCAACGGTCGCGAAGACGCGGCCGTGCTGCGCCTGCCCCTTGTTTCCGACTGAGCGACCACACCAGCCATGACACTAGAAGAGGAAGTTGCCCGCCGGCGCACTTTCGCCATCATCTCGCACCCCGACGCGGGCAAGACCACGCTGACGGAAAAACTGCTGCTGTTCGGCGGCGCCATCCAGCTCGCCGGGACGGTCAAAGGCCGCAAGGCCGCCCGTCATGCCACCTCGGACTGGATGAGGCTGGAGCAGCAGCGCGGCATCTCGGTCACCTCCTCGGTGATGCAGTTTCCCTATGGCGACTGCATCGTCAACCTGCTCGACACGCCCGGGCACGAGGATTTCTCCGAGGACACCTATCGCACGCTCACTGCGGTGGATTCGGCGCTGATGGTCATCGACTGCGCGAAGGGCGTCGAGGAGCGCACCATCAAGCTGATGGAGGTGTGCCGGCTGCGCGACACGCCGATCATGACCTTCATCAACAAGCTCGATCGTGACGGTCTCGCGCCGATCGACCTGCTCGACGAGATCGAGCGAGTGCTGCGGATCGCGACCACGCCCGTGACCTGGCCGATCGGCATGGGGCGCGAGCTGAAGGGCATCTACCACCTGCTCGAGGACCGGATCTACGTCTACGCGGCGGGCGAGCGCGGCCGCGTCGGCGAGAACCTGGTGATCGACGGCCTGCACAGCGCGCAAGGGCGCGAGCTGCTCGGGGACATGGCAGACGCATTCGATTCCGAGATCGAACTGGTGCGCGGCGCGACCCAGGCCTTCGATCTGGACGCCTACCTGGCGGGTCGCCAGACGCCGGTGTTCTTCGGCTCCGCGATCTCTAACTTCGGCGTCGAGGAACTGCTCCGCGCCTTCACGCGCTTCGCGCCCGCGCCGCTGCCACGCGCGACGCGACAGCGCGAGGTCCGCGCCGACGAGCCGCGCCTGACCGGGTTCGTCTTCAAGATCCAGGCGAACATGGATCCGTCCCATCGCGACCGCATCGCGTTCATGCGGCTCTGCTCCGGGCGCTACCTGCGCGGCATGCGGCTGCATCATGTGCGGCTGGGCAAGGACGTGCGGATCGCCGATGCGCTCACCTTCATGGCGTCGGACCGCCAGACCGCCGAGGATGCCTACGCCGGCGACATCATCGGCCTGCACAACCACGGCACCATCAACATCGGCGACTCCTTCACCGAGGGCGAGCAGCTGGTGTTCACGGGTGTGCCGAATTTCGCTCCCGAGATGTTCCGCCGCGCGGTGCTGAAGGATCCGCTGAAGGCCAAGGCGCTCTCCAAGGGCCTGGCGCAGCTCTGCGAGGAGGTCGCCACGCAGCTGTTCCGCCCGCTGCGCAACAACGACCAGATCCTGGGCGCAATCGGCCAGCTGCAGTTCGAGGTAGTCGCCTTCCGTCTGCAGGATGAGTACTCCGTGCAGTGCGCCTTCGAGCCGATCAGCGTGCACACGGCGCGCTGGATCCAGTGCGCCGACGACAAGCGCCTCGAGGAGTTCCGCGGCAAGGCTTACGACAACCTCGCTCTCGATCACAGCGGTGCGCTGGTCTACCTTGCGCCGTCGCGGGTCAACCTCAACCTGACGATGGAGCGCTGGCCCGGGATCACGTTCCGGGAGACCCGCGAGCAGGCGGGCTGAGATGGCCGCTCTGTACGGTCGTCGC
>CAJACZ010000219.1 GCA_903938365.1 uncultured Pseudomonadota bacterium
TCGATCTCGATCGCGAACACCCTCTTCAGTCGCTGCGCCCAGCTCATCGCGACGTGCTTCGGCACCGCGGGCGCCTCGGCGTTGGCATCCTGCTTCGCGCCCTTCCCTCCCGCCCCGCGACCCGCCGGCGTGATCGCCGCGCGCAGACGGCTGTGCGGCGCGAACACGCCGTGATACCTCGTCAGGTGCATCCGCGGCGGCGGCACGAGCGCGGCCAGGCGCGGCGTCAGGTCCAGCGGCTCGAGAACGATGTGAGTCGTGCCGTCGCGGTAGGGGGCCTTCAGCTGGTAGCGCACCTGGCCGGATGGCGTCAGCGCGAGGCGTTCCGTCGCCACCGGCGGGCGGCTCACGTAGCGGCCCGGGCGTTCGAGCTTGGCGCGCTCTCCGGGCTGGATATCCAGGCCGGCGGTCGACGGTCTTTCGGTGCCGGGCATGCCGATCGGCTCGCCGGGCATGGAGCAGGGCAACGTGGTCGAGCCCTACGACGTGCTGTCGTTCAACGTGGCTGGCGAGACCACCGTGTTCGCGAGCCATCGCTGAGCCGGCGCGCCGCCCCCCGCACAGCGCCCTTCGTCAGCGAGCTGCGGCGCGACCTGGGGCCGGCGGCGACATCGGCACGAGCCGGATGATCCGGCCGCCCGTGTCGTGCTCCACCAGCAAGTACAGTTGCCCCGCCGGGCCGATGGCCACGTCGCGGATCCGCGCCAGGTCCTGCAGCAGGGTCTCGATGCCCGCGACGGCACCGTCCCGCAGTTCGATGCGATACAGGTCCGACGCGCGCAGCGTGCCGACGATCAGGTGACCGTTCCAGCGCGGGAAGTCTGCGCCGCGATAGAACGCGAAGCTCGAGACCGCGGGCGAGGGCGTCAGGTCGAGCACCGGCGGTTCGAGGTCTGCGGGATCGAACGCGATGCCCAGCCTGCGCGCGTTGTCGAGCGCCGTACCGTCGTAGTTGACGCCGTTGGAGACCAGCGGCCAGCCGTAGTTGCGCCCCGGCTTCAATAGGTTGAGTTCGTCACCGCCGCGCGGACCCATCTCGGTGCCCCAGGGTCGCCCGGTCGCGGGATCCACCTCGAGGCCCTGCGGGCTGCGATGACCGTAGCTCCAGATCTCGGGCCGCGCGCCGCCTTGCCCGACGAACGGGTTGTCCCGCGGAATCCGGCCATCGTCGTGCAGTCGCAGGATCTTGCCTGCGGGCCGCGCGAGGTCCTGGAAGTCGGCGATCTCGGTCGGGCCTTTCATGCCAATGCTGAAGAACAGGTGGCCACGGCCGTCGAAGGCGATGCGTCCGCCGGCGGCGATCTCGAACATCGCGGTGTACTCGTCGACGCCGGCTTCCCAGATCGTCTGCTGGTCCACCCACTCGCCGCCGCGCAGGCGGCCTCGCACCAGCCGGTTCATCGAGACCGGCTGCCCCGACTGGCGGCTGGCGGCGTTGCAGGCCAAGCAGCGATCGCCGTGGCTGAGGTAGATCCAGCCGTTGGTTGGGTAGTCCGGGTGCAGCGCGACGTCCAGCAGCCAGCCGACACCCATCGCCTGGCCGCCGAATGGCCTCGCATCGGCGTACGCCGGCGGCGTGCCCCGCACGAGTTGTGCCTGCCGACCGTCGGCTGAAACCAGCTTCAGGCCGCGCATCTTCTCGGTGACCAGGAAACGCCCGTCGGGCAGCGCCGCCAGCGCGTAGGGCAGCGGATCGAGCCCTTCAGCGATCGTGACGAGTCTGAAGTCGTGCCGTTCGCTGTGCCGCGGTCCCTCGGGAATGCGCAGCGGCGCGGCGTAGCGGAAATCGGCAAGGCTCGTGCCGGCCCGCTGCTCCGCGACGAAGAGGGCGAGCGCGTGGATCTGCTGCGGGCGCAGCGTCGCCGACCAGGCGGGCATGCCCCGGTCCGCGAAGCCGCGCGAGGTGGATGCGGCAATGTCCTCGACGCCGCTGCCGTGTCGCAGTGCGACGCCGACCAGCGGCGTGCCCTGCGCGCCGCCGCGCAGCGTGTCGCCATGGCAGACCGCGCAATGTTCGGCGTAGAGCGCGGCGACCGGATCCCGGGGTGTCGGCGGCGATTGCTGCGCGAACGACGGTGTTGCACTCGCCGCCAGCAGCGCCACCAGCGCCCGTGCCGACGGCGGCACCGCCCACGCCAGGCGCGCGAGCCGCGCCGCGAGTGAGCGCGCGGCCGGCCGGCGGCTCACCGCTCCTGCAGCGCCAGCAGCCGGAAGAACTCGCGGCGGTTCTTCGGGCCGTAGGTGAGGAAGCTCGGATCCGGCGCCTCGCGATACGCCACTCGCGCCTGCCCGACCGGATCCCGCGCCGTCGACTTGCGCACCTCGGCGGGCGAGAGGCCGTACGCCGCCGCGCCGTTCAGGCCGAAGATCCTGGCGCGGACCTGCGGCGTGATCTTCGGGTAGCCGAACTTCTGCTGGAACTCGTCGGAGATCTGGAAGGCGCGGAACGCCATGATCTGGTCCTGCGGCGAGCCGTACCAGATGGAGTCCGTCCCCCAGAGGATGCGATCCTCGCCGACGTACTTGAGCAGCTTGCCGATCACGTGCGCGGCCTGGTCGGCATCGCGCATCAGGTAGCGCCAGGTGCTGCCGAGTTCGGCGTAGACGTTGTGCCCGGCGCCGGGCTTCAGGCCCGCATCGAGGAGCGAGGTGATCAGGTCGTCGACGCCGGCGCCCGAGTTGCGCGCGTACGGACCCTCGGGCACCCGCATGTCGTAGCCCGAGTGGTAGATCATGAACGTGACGTCGGGGTTGGCGCGCGCGGCCGGGCCGACGTCGCGCGAGCCGGCATATTTCAGGTTGTTCTTGTACTGCAGGAACGGCAGGCCCTTGTGCACGGCGATCCGCTTGTTGCCGAGCTGGCGCACCTTGTCGATGAAGCGCTGGCCGAGCGGGTCGTCGAGGAAATAGCCGGTGTCGTCCGGGCCGTGCTGGGTATAGGTCTTCCACGCGGCGATCGGCCATCTCGCCGCGGTTTCGTCCATGGCAGCCAGGTCTTCGGCATAGGTCGGCATGCAGCGGCCGTGCACCATCAGGCGCTGGGTCGTGCCGAGCGCCTCGACCAGCCGCACCGTCGCCGCGCCCTCCGAATACTGCGGCATCATCGTGTTGCCGGGCGCCGGGCCGAACGACAGCACGGCGATGTCGGTGTCGCTGTCGAGGAAGACCTCCTTCACGAACGCGTCGGCGTCGATGCACTCGATCTGCCCGAGCTCGGGGTCGGGGCCGCGGTAGTCGCAGGCCGCGTGCGGCGGGAACCCGGAGGTGAAGGCCTTGCGCGCCGGCCAGAGCGCCGTGCCTTCCCGCCAGCTCTCCACCGTGCCGACGTGATGGCCCTGCACGTCGAAGATGAACTCGTCGCCGTCGAGCGCTGCGCGCGCCGCCGGCTCCTCGAAGCGGGCCTCCCAGGGCAGCACGTAGGAACTGCCGCGCTTGCCGGTCGCGGCGGCGACCTCGTTGAACGCCA
>CAJACZ010000220.1 GCA_903938365.1 uncultured Pseudomonadota bacterium
AAGCTGCTGGCGGGGACCTCGAACCTGTCGAGCGGGACGACGGCGGTGATCACGTTCACGGTGCGCGTGACGGCCAACGGCGCGCTGGGTCCGTTCGACAACCAGGCGACCGCGACGGCCGCGACGCTGGACGGTGGTGCGGTGACGACGACGGACCTGTCGGACAACGGCACAGTGGTCGACGCCAACGGCAACGGCACCGCCGACGATGCAGGCGAGGACGACAAGACACCCACGCTGCTGACCGGGCCTGCCGACCTGTCTTTGACGAAGGTGGTGACTCCTGCGGGTGTGGTGAAGGTGGGTGATGAGGTCACGTTCACGCTCACGGTGTCGAACGGCGGGCTGTTCGACGCGACGGGCGTTGCGGTTCGTGACGTGCTGCCTGCGGGCCTCGAGTTTGTTAGAGCGACACCCGAGGGTGCGTACGACCCGGTGACGGGGGTCTGGACGGTGGGTGCGCTGGCACGGGAGGCAACGGCGACGCTGTCGCTGGTGGCGAAGGTGAAGCCCTCGGGCAGTTACACGAACACCGCGGAGGTGAGCGCTTCGGACCAGGTGGACCCTGACCCGAACAACAACCGGGCGAGTGCGACGGTGCAGGTGGGCGTGGCGGACCTGTCGCTGACGAAGACCGTCGAGCCTGGCAGCCAGAACGCTGGCGCAGCGGTGTCGTTCACGTTGACGCTGTCGAACGCGGGTCCGGATGGCGCGAGCGGGGTCGAAGTGACGGATCTGCTGCCCTCGGGCTACAGCTTCGTTGCGGCGAGCCCATCGCAGGGCAGCTACGACAGCGCGAGCGGCAAGTGGGCGGTGGGCGCGCTGCCGAGCGGCGGGAGTGCGACGCTGGCGATCGACGCGCTTGCGCAGTTGACGGGCGAGTACACGAACGTGGCCGAGGTGACGGCCTCGGAGCAGACTGATCCGGACTCGACGCCGGGCAACGGCGTGGTGGGCGAAGACGACCGTGCGACGGCGACGCCGACGATCATCGGTGGCGCGGCGCCGGTGATCGGCGCAGCCAAGAGCGTGGCGGTGGTGCCGGCGGGTCCGGGCGTGTTCGACGTGACCTACCGAGTGACGGTGCAGAACATCGCCGCGACGCGGTCGATCGCCTATGACGTGCAGGTGAATGACGACCTGTCGGCGACCTTCGGTGCGCCGGTGACGTTCGCGCTGCAGGCTGCGCCGACGGCCACGGGCGGCCTGGCGGTGAACCCTGCGTTCAACGGCACGAGTGACACGAAGCTGCTGGCGGGGACCTCGAACCTGTCGAGCGGGACGACGGCGGTGATCACGTTCACGGTGCGCGTGACGGCCAACGGCGCGCTGGGTCCGTTCGACAACCAGGCGACCGCGACGGCTGCGACGCTGGAGGGCGGCGCGGTGACGACGACGGACCTGTCGGACAACGGCACGGTGGTCGACGCCAACGGCAACGGCATCGCCAACGAAGCCGGCGAGAACGACAAGACACCCCTTGGGCTGGGGGGCGTCGTCACGGGCGCCGTGTTCGAGGACGTCAACGGTAACGGCATCCGTGAGGCCGGTGAGCCCGGTCTGCCTAACATCCAGGTGCAGGTGGCGGGCGTGGGCGTCACGACCGTGGTGACCACTGACGCATCGGGTGCCTACAGCGTGAGGAACGTTCCCGCGGGGCCTGCCACGGCCGATGTCGTCGACGCGACCTTGCCGGCCGGTTCCGCCCTGACAGCAGGACCGGACCCCCGACAGGTCAACCTCGTCGATGGCGCCACAGTGGATGCGGGTGCCGTGGGCTATCAGCGTCAGGGGCTGCTCAATCTGCTGGCCTTCAACGACGTGAACGGCAACGGCGTCCGTGAGGCGGGTGAGGCGGGTATTGCGGGCGTCTCCTACCGGATCACCGAGAGCGACGGCACCGTGCGCAGCCTGGCCACAGGTGCCGAGGGTACGGCGACCACGACCGTACCGGCGGGCAGCACGGGCCTCGATGTCGATGAGGCGACCCTGCCTGCGGGCGCGACGCTGGTCGGCGGTACCGATCCTGTGACCATAGTCATTGCGCCGGCCACGAGCGCTGGCGACATCAAGGCTTACCAGTTCCGCGGAACCCTCACGGGACGCGCGTTCCGGGACACCAACGGCAACGGCACTCAGGATGCGGGCGAACCCGGGTTCGCCAGTTTGCCGGTGACGCTGCTGACCAGTACCGGCCAGACCATCACTCTGGTCACCGGTCCCGGGGGCGACTTCGCCCAGGCCGTGCCCGTGGGCCCGACCACGCTCCGGCTCGTCGAGCCCGTGGATTTCGTGCTGACCACCAGCAACGGTGTACAGGTCCTGACGGTGAACGGCGGACTGGTCGCGGCCGCGGCGCCGGTGGGCTTTGCCGCCGTCGCGAGCATCGGCGGCGGAGTCTGGCGTGACCTCGACAGCGATCGATCGCGTGACGGGAACGAACCCGGCCTGTCCGGCTGGCGCATCGACCTGCTGAACCCGGTGGGCGGCGCCGTGGTCAAGTCTGCGGTGTCCGACTCGACCGGCGAATATCGCATCGCCGGCGTCACACCCGCTCGGACTTATCTGGTGCGCTTCACCTCGCCCACGGGCGCGGTGTTCGGGACGGGCGTGAATGGCGAAAACGGCAATCCGCAAGCGGGTTCGGCGGTCAACGCTGCCGCCCGTTCGCTCGAGGTTACGCCGGTGCCTGGCGCCAGCATCACTCAGCAAAGCCTGCCGGTGGATCCGCAGGGCGTGGTCTATGACACGCTGGCGCGCTCCGCGCTGTCAGGTGCCCGGGTCACGCTCAGTGGTCCTGCCGGGTTCTCGGCCGCCACGCACCTCCTGGGCGGCGTGGCGAACGCCACGCAGCTCACGGGCAGCGACGGTGGCTACCAGTTCCTGCTTCTGCCAGGCGCCCCTGCAGGCGCCTATACGCTGACGGTCGCAGGGCCGAGCGGGTTCCGCTCGCCTTCGGCGTATCTGCCCGCCTCCGGTACGCTGGATCCGACGGGGCAGGGCTCAGGTGGTGTGCTGAAGGTCCAGGCGCAGCCTGTGCCGCCCCCCGATGGGCAGCCGACGACGCATTACCTCGTGCTGGATCTCGCGCAGGGCGATCCGGACATCGTCAACAACCACATCCCGCTGGATCCGCCGGACCTCCAGCCTGCCGCCATCCGCCTGCGCAAGCGCGTGGACCGTGCGACGGCGACTGTCGGTGGCCTGGTGGCGTACACCATCACGCTCGAGAACACGACCAACTCGCGTTTCACCGGCATCGAAGTTCGCGACACCCCGCCGGGGAGCTTCAGCTTCGTCACGGGCAGCGTCCGGCTGGACGGCAAGACCACGGGATTCAGCCTGCGCGGGCCGCGCCCGCTGGTGTTCTCCGGAATCGACCTGGCACCCGGGCAACGGCGCACCCTGCGGTATGTGCTGCGGGTCGGCGCTGGCGTGGTGCGGGGTGAATACCCGAACACCGCCTCGCCGTTCTTCCTGGGATTCCCGATCGGCAACACGGACGTCGGCAAGGTCGCGATCGTGGCTGACCCGGTGTTCGACGAGTCGACGATCATCGGCAAGGTCTTCAACGACCGTGACGGCGATGGCTGGCAGGATCCGGGCGAGGATGGCGTCCCCGGCGTGCGGCTCGCGACCGTCGAGGGACTCATGATCGAAACCGACGCCTTCGGTCGATATCACATTGCCGCTGTCGATGGAGGCTTCATGGAACGCGGCCGGAACTTCATCGTGAAGCTGGATCCTGCGAGCCTTCCGCCCGGATCTAGCCTGACGACCGACAACCCCCGCGTGTCGCGCGTGACGCCGGGCCTGATGAGTCGCTTCGACTTCGGCGTCAAGCTGGTGACCCTGCCGCCGGCGACCAAGCGGATCGACCTGAAACTCGCCGAGGTCCATTTCGAGCGTGGCAGCGCCGAACTGGCCTCGGAGTTCCGCAGCCTGATGGCCGAACTCGCGGACCGGATCCGGCAGGGGGGCAAGGCGAAGATCACGGTCAAGGCGGATGCGCCCACGGCCGAGGGCTGCAGTGCCGGCTGTGAGCTGGGACGGCGCCGCGTGGAATCGGTCAAGCGTGCGCTGGTCGAAGCGCTCGGAGCCGAGGCCATGAAGGAGGTTGAGGTCGTCGCGGACTACACGGGCACTGGTGGAACCGCCGGGGTCCGCACCCGGCCGCTCGACTGGATCCGCGAAGCAGCGTTCGCCCTGCTCGCCGCGCTGGTACCTGCAGCGCACGCCGCACCCTGTGCGGCAGACGCCTGCGATGGTCAGTCCGTCGAAGTCCGGCTGAAGCAGTCGCGCACGCTGGCGGAGCCCGGTGTTTTCTGGGCGACCGAGGACGCGGGCGCGCCCATGGACCCGCGACTGGCCGTCGAGGGACCGGACCGGTTGCCGGTCGTCAACGGCACGCTGGACGGTGGCGGAAGCTTTGCGCTCTACACCAACTACTCGTCCTACATCGACAGGTTCGAGGTGCGCATCTTTGCGGCCGATCGTTCGTCCTACCGCGAACCGCTCGCCGTCATACCGGTGGCGTTCCTGCCGAAGACACTGCGCAACCTGCTGGTCGTGGAGTGGAACGGTGGCGGCCTGAAGGTGGGCCGTGCGGAGGCGCTCGATTTCGTGGTGCGGGCCATTGATTCCAGTGGCCGCATCGACGAGACCCAGCCGAGGCGGATGCGCCTGTTGCCGCGCAAGGAATACGACGCGGAGCGCCGGCTTGCAGGTGCGCTTTCCAGGACTGCGTTGTCCGATCCCTCCGGCGCGCCCGGAGCGGCGGGAAACATCGGGGCCACGCCGTTGCGCGGTCGGTTCCTGCTTTTGAAGCCGGGTGTCGCTGCCCTCGTCGATCCCGTGACGCGACGGGCCACAGAGGCCGCAGCGGGGCTGTCGGCGGCCGACGCCACGTTCGATGCCACGGCGAGGCCGATCGAGGGCATGGGGCTTGCGGACGCGCTGCCGCGGGCCTTCACCCGTAAATCCCTGCTGGGGGACCTCCAGGCCCTGGATGACCTGACTCTCGAGATGCTGTTTGGCCGGAACGACCTGTCGCGGCGTGCGATCCCCGTGCGCGGGAGCCGCGTCCGCGTGTCAGGGCAGAGGATGCCCGAGGCGGCTGCGATCCGCCTCAACGGTCAGGTGGTTCCTGTCGACGCGGAGGGGCGGCTCGTCTACGAAACCTTCCTGCCCGTGGGCCGGCACGAACTGTTCCTCGACGTCGTTCCTGAAAAGGGCGATGTCTGGCCGGTTCCGCTTGCGATCGACGTGACGGGGCAACAGATGTTCATGGTCGGCATCGCCGATCTCACGCTCCAGAAGAACGACATCTCGGGATCGGTGGAGCCGCTCTCGGGAGACGACCGCTACCTCGAGGACACCCTGGCCGAGGGGCGCGTCGCGCTCTTCCTCAAGGGCAAGATCCGCGGCAAGTACCTGCTGACCACCCAGCTGGACAGCAAGGAGGAGCAGCTGGACGAGATCGTCGGCAACCTCGACCGCAAGGACCCGCGGCGGCTGTTCCGCAACATCGACCCGGACAAGTACTACCCGGTCTACGGCGACGACTCGACGACCATCGCCGAGGCCAACACGCAGGGCCGCCTGTACGCCAAGGTGCAGTGGGACAATTCGCAGGCGGTGGTCGGCAACTTCAACACCAACTTCAATGGTACGGAGTTCGCCGAGTACAACCGCACTCTCTACGGCGCCAACGTGCAGTGGAAGAGCCTCGATGCGACGAAGTCTGGCCAGCAGCGGAGCCAGCTGGCGGCGTTTGCGTCCGAGGCCGAGACCGCACTGGGCCACGACGAGTTTCTCGGCACCGGTGGGTCGCTGTACTACCTGCGGCATTCGGATGTCGTCGAAGGCTCGGTGAAGGGCCGGCTCGAGATCGTCGACCGCCTGACCGAGCGCACGCTCGAGCGGATCCCGCTCGTGGAGGGGGTCGACTACGAAATCGATGAACTGCAGGGGCGACTGATCATGTCGAAGCCGCTGCTGCAGGTGGCCCGGCAGCGTGCCCCGACGCTGGTCCGCGATGGCGCGCTCGATGGCGATCGTGTCCTGCTCGTGATGGACTACGAGTACCTGCCCGCCGGGTTCCAGGACAGCGCTGCCAGTTACGGCCTGCGTGGACGGCACTGGCTCGGCGAGGCACTGTCGGTCGGTGGCACCCTCGTGGACGAGTCGCGGGACGTCGAGGACTATCGCCTCGCGGGTGCCGATGTCGAGCTGCGAGTGGCTCCCGGAAGCTACCTGAAAGCCGAATACGCCCAGACCGAGGCGACCCAGGCGGTGCGCTACTTCTCGACCGACGGTGGCCTGTCCTTCGCGGCTCTGAACCCGCAGGCGGCGCAGAGCCTTGCGGATGACCGTTCCGGCGAAGGCCTGGGCCTCGAGGCACGCTTCGACCTTAACGAGCTCGGCCTGACGGATCGGGACTGGTCGGTCGCGGGCTGGTGGAAGCGCAACGATGACGGCTTCGCGGTTGCGCGGCGCGACGAGGGTTTCGAAGTCGAGAGTTCCGGCTTCGATCTGACGGGCGCGTTGTCGGAGTCGGTGGATGTCGCGATCCGCGCATCGTCGATCGCCCGGGGCGGCATGCGCCCTGGGATGTCGTCGGATATCGATCGCCTGTCTGTCCTCGCCACCTGGACGGTTTCAGAGCGTGACGTCGTCGCTGCAGAGATCCAGTCGATCTCCCAGCAGTTGTCCACGCTCGGGAAGGAGGAACTGACGGTGGCGGCCGTTTCCTACCGGCGGACCCTCTCGGACGCGTGGGACGTCCAGGCGACGGTCCAGGCCGCGCTGGATGATGGCGGAAGCGTCTCCCGCAATTCCGGAAGCCTCGTCACCCTGGGCACGCGCTACGCCTTGAGCGACCGTTGGGCTGTCGACCTCGAAGCGACGGGCGGCGAGGGTGGGTCCGGCGTGCTCGGCAGTCTCGAGTACCGGGTCGACGAACGGCAGTCGCTGTACGGCGCGTTCACGCATTCGGCGGATACGACCGAACGCTTCACTTCGCCGCTCTCGATGGAGGGCAGCGGGATGGTGGGCGGCATGCGCAGTGCCCTGGCGGACAGTGCGACGAACAGCGTGTCGCTCGGTTCCCGCTGGCAGTTGTCCGACCAGACACGCGTGTTCGCCGAGTCCCAGTTCAGCGATTCGGGCACCCAGGCGGGCCTCGGGCACCTGTTCGGTCTGGATTTCGCGCCCCGCGAAGGATGGCGGATCGGGTCCACGCTGCAGCGTGGCGAGTTCGATGCCCTGGGCGGAGTGGTGGAACGCGATGCCGCATCCCTGTCGGTGGGCTTCACGGGAAAGAGACTCAACTGGGCGACCCGCGCGGAATACCGTCTGGATGACGGCGTCACGCAGGCCGAGCAGTACCTTGTGACGAACCGGGTGGATTTCCGGCTGCGCGATTCCTTCCATGTGCTGGGTAAGGCCAACGTCTCACAGACGACGCAGGATGTGGCCCGCATGAACGACGGTCAGCTGCTCTTCGGGCAGTCAGCCTCGGACGCCCGCTTCGTCGAGGCGAGCATCGGGCTGGCGCACCGGCCGGTCGACCACGATCGCTACAACTGGCTCGGCATGGTCACCTACCTTTACGACCTCGCCAGTTATGGGCAGGAAAACCAGGACGCGAACGCGCCCGG
>CAJACZ010000221.1 GCA_903938365.1 uncultured Pseudomonadota bacterium
GGACCCGAGCACGCACAACAACGAAGCCGCGAACGCTGTCCGCTTGAACGATCGGGACTCAGGCATGAGTACCCCCCTTCTGGACGTCGACGCAGGAAAAAAATCCATCATCATCCCCGCAAGCCTCATTTTTGTATTCCGTTATGCATCAGATTCCCTTCGACAGGGCCCGTGAACCCCAAGGACGTAGAGCGTCCAGGCATGCCCGCGCATGGTCTCAGGACGGGTGACTCCCGGAACTCGACTGGTTCTCACAATCAGGCTCTGATCAAAGAAAACACTCCCATGCTGCCGCGGCAGCGTCAATACGCGTTCCGATCGCTCAGGATCATCATCGCGGTCTTGAGCAGGATCCGCAGGTCCAGCGACGGCGACCAGCTGCGCAGGTAGTCGAGGTCGTATTCGACACGGCGCTGCATCTCTTCGATGTTGGCCGTCTCGCCGCGACAGCCGTTCACCTGCGCCAGGCCCGTGATGCCCGGCAGCACCTTGTGCCTGACCATGTAGCCCTTGATCAGTTTGCGGTACTGCTCGTTGTGCGCGACTGCATGGGGACGCGGCCCCACCAGACTCATGCGGCCCTGGATCACGTTGACCAGCTGCGGCAGCTCATCAATCGAATACTTCCGCAGGATCGCTCCGATCGGTGTTACCCGCTGGTCGCCGACGGTGGCCTGGACGATGCGATCCCCGTCCTCGACGACTTTCATCGTCCTGAACTTGTAGACCACGATCTCCTGGCCATCGAGGCCGTAGCGGCGCTGGCGGAAAATGGCCGGCCCGGGCGAGGAGAGTTTCACGAGAGCCGCGACCGCCAGAAGGACGGGCGACACGGCCGCCAGCAGCACCAGCGACAGGCCCACGTCCGTCAGGCGCTTGACGACCCCGCGGTACCCGAAGAACGGGGTCTCGCACATCGCGATCACGGGCACCCCTGCGAGGTTCCCGCTCCGGGCCTGGATCAGATCGGACAGGAAGATGTCGGGGACGTAATAGATGGACGTCGTCGTGTCCTTGAGGTCGTCGAGCAGGTCGAGCACCCGCTGCAGGTGCCGGATCGGCAGCGCGACAAAGATGACCTGAATGGAATGGGCCTTGGCATAAGGGGCGAGGTCGGGCAGCCCGCCCAGCAGCGGACCGTTCCGGCCCATGTTCAGCCGCTCGGCGCTGCGATCATCGAAAAACCCGACCACCTCGATGCCGCGCTGTCGATCCTGTGCCAGGCGCTGAGCCAGCAGTTCGCTCACATCGTTGAACCCGGCCACCACGGCCCGACGGATTCCCTGCATCGACACGTAGCGCGAGAACCAGAGGCGCAGCAGTGCCGTGACCACCACCAGCAAGGTGGGCGTCAGCACCAGCCACAGCGCCATTGCCCGTCGCGAATAAAAGCTCGAAGTCTTCGTGAGATAGCCCGCCAGGAGCAGCAGCCCCACCAGCAGGGCCCAACCCCCGAGCACGCCCAGAGCGGTGGACGAGGGCGCGGCAACCGAGCGCACGGCGGCGTCCACGGGCAAGCGCAGTGTGACCAGTGAGAGCGTTGCCGCGATCGCGGCCAGAGCGACGTAATCGCTGGAGAACTCCCCGCCGAAAACGCGGACGGCCACCCACAGGGCGCCGATGACGGTCAAGGGAGGAGCCAGAAACTGGGCGGCGGCGAGAACCGCGACCCAAAGGCTCTGTCTCAGGATGATGGGCTCTTGCATCGGACTGCTGCCGTTTAGTCCGCTCGAAGGGCCGGCGTGTTCAGGATTTCAGGTGACATAATAATGTAAATTCTGGTCCGGATAGCGTCCGGTACAATACCCTGCGCTAAGTCCCTATCCGACCACAAAATCTGTGGCACGCATCGCATGTTTGGACAATAGATCGTAAAGCGTCGGTCTGGAGACCCCGAGCAAGGCAGACGCACGCGACAGGTTTCCGGACGCGACCGCCAGGGCGCGGTCCAGGGCCTTGCGCTCGGCCGCCGAACGGGCGTGACGCAGGCTGAAGTCAGCTCCGCCGACCGTTCCCTCCAGGCCGAGCTCCAGAGCGCCGATCCACGCACCATCTGCCATGATGACGGCCGTCTCGACGCGGTTCTGGAGTTCGCGGACGTTTCCCGGCCAGTGGTAGCGGTGCATGGCCTCCATGGCATCCGGAGCGAAGCCGCACACCCTGCTCGAGTGTCGCCGCACGCTTTCCCGCAGGAAAAACCTCGCCAGCAGCGTGACATCCCCGTCCCGCTCGCGCAGCGGCGGAATGCGGATCGTCATCTGGCTCAGTCGATAGAAGAGGTCCTCGCGGAATGCCTGGGCGGCCACCAGTGCCGGCAGGTCACGATGCGTGGCGCAGACGATACGGATGTCAATGGGGATGCCGACACGCCCCCCTACCCGCTCGATCACCCGCTCCTGAACGACCCGCAGCAGTTTGGCCTGGAGCACCAGCGGCATCTCGCCGATCTCGTCCAGGAAAACGGTCCCGCCAGCCGCCAGTTCGAAGCGCCCCAGACTCTGCCGCACCGCACCCGTGAAGGCACCGCGCTCGTGGCCGAACAGTTCGCTTTCCAGCAGCGCTTCGGGAATCGCGGCGCAATTGATTGCACAGAAGGGCTGGGCCGACCTCAGGCTCTGCCGGTGCAGAGCCCTGGCGACCAGTTCCTTGCCACTCCCCGACTCGCCGAGCAGGACCACCGTGGCGTCCGTGCCCGATACCTTCTCGACGATCCGGAGCACGGACTGCATCGCGGCGCTGCGGCCGAGGATGCCGGAACCGCTTGTCTCGATCGGCTGGGCACCGCGCAGTGCCTGGTTCTCCTGCTCGAGCTCGCGCACGCGCAGGGCGCGCCTGACCAGCATCGGCAGGACGACCGGCTCGACGGGCAGGTGGTAGAAGTCGGAGGCGCCGGACTGCAGCGCCGAGGAGGCATGCTCACGCTGACCCTCGGCGACCACGGCAATGACCTTGATCGACGGTGAGAGCCTGAGAAAGTGACCTATGGCAGCCTGGATGCCCCCGGCATCACCGAGCGCCAGGTCGACGTCGAGCAGAACGACATCCGGGACCAGTGCAGCTGCAATATCGACTGCTGGCGCAAGCCTGCGGAAAAACTGTACATCGAGTTCCGGAAACAGCCCCCGTACGGTCGCGCGAAACCCATCGTCGTCGGAGACCACGATGACACGCTTCGAACGGTCTGCCTGAAGCAGCGACTCAGGATTGACCGGAGGCGGGACGGAGTTCTGCGACATGACAGAAATCGTACGGCAGGTGCCGCACCGACCCAGTGAGCCGCGTCACAGGCCGAGATCAATTGGCGTCCCCAAGGGGATTCGAACCCCTGTCGCCGCCGTGAAAGGGCAGTGTCCTAGGCCTCTAGACGATGGGGACGCAAAACCGAAATCGTGGTGGAGCTAGGCGGGATCGAACCGCCGACCTCTTGCATGCCATGCAAGCGCTCTCCCAGCTGAGCTATAGCCCCACGAAAGGGGGCGCAGATTACCAAGCCCCGGACAATTGTCAAGGACGAATCATCGACGAGGCCGAAGAACCCGGCTCTGCAGCGTGCGCAACGCGGCACGCCAGTTCACGACCTCGCGCGAGCGGTAACCATCTACCGCGGCGATCCAGTTGCCGGATGACAGCTCATGGGCGTCCACCTGATGCATCCCATCGGCATGCCAGCCGGACCCGGAGCTGCCGATCACCGGCCCGCCTTCGATCTCCGTCTCACGGTAACGGTCTTTATCGAGTTCGTCGATGCGGAACGCCCAGACACGGGTTCCGTAACCGTCTGAACCATCCTGCGCAAACCTGATGATACCGCCCTGCCATTCGACAGGCCGTCCGCCGGATCGCCCGTGCCTCGGGGAATCACTCACCACCGGGCTTGCCGGGTGCTCAGCCCACGGCCCGGCCAGCACGGGCGCGGAGAAGAGCCGCAGGTTGCGCCCCTTGTCGGTGACGAACATCCACCAGTGATCACCGTGCCTGAACACGGAGGGGTCGTAGAAAGCTCCCTCAAGCAGGTTGCACTCGTGAACCCAGTCGAACGGAAAGTTCGTCGTGCTGTAGAGCCTCACGAACCCGGATTTCGCGCACTCGGGAATCATGAAGAGGCGGCCACAGTCCTCCACGATCAGAGGATAGGACAGGTGGAACGGCTCCCTGAGCACTTCCCGCTGATAACGCCAGACGATTCCATCAGGGCTGGTCGCGACCCCGATCACTCCCCGGCCACTGCCCTTCTCCAGGATTTCGAAAAACAGGTGCCACGACGATCCGGACCTCCAGATGAACGGGTCGGCGACGAAGCTCGCCCGGACGTCGTGGACGTCGGACGCCGTGAGCACAGGCTGATCACCGATCGCAGGGTGCGGCCTGAGCCGGACGGGCGAGTCTCCGGTGTAGATCGCAATGCCCCAGTCTCCGATCTTCTCCCTGCCCCAGTTCGCAAGGACACGAAGGCTGGCCAGCGCGACGACGGCCGAGGCTGCGACCAGAAGCCAGACAATAGGGGCAGCCATGGTCGGGGAGTCCTCAGGAGGCCTCAGGCCGGGGTGTCGACCGCAGCACTGGAAGAGCCGGCCAGCGCGGCGTCGATCCGCGACAGGGTCCGTCCGCGGCCGATCATCTCGACCGTCAGGTCGATGGGCGGCGAGATGGTGGAGCCCGTGACTGCCACCCGCAGTGGCTGGGCGACCTTGCCGAGTCCTAGCCCGCGGGCAGTAGCGAACGCACTGAGCACGCCGTGGACCGCAGCCGCGTCCCAGGTTTCGAGAGCCGCGAGCTCGCCGCGGAGCTCCTGCAACACCGCTGCGCCTTCCGCCCGCAGGTGCTTGTCCGCAGCCTTGGGATCGATCCCCACGCCCTCACCAAAGAAGTACTGGCTGGCGAGCGCCATTTCCTTGAGGGTCTTCACCCGTTCGCGCTGCGCGACGATGATCCGTGCCAGCAGTCCGTCGTCGCCCGCCTCGATACCCAGGGAAGCCAGCTGCTTGCGCAGGTAAGCGACGAGTGCCGCCGGCTCGGCGCGCATCATGTGCTGCTGGTTCAGCCAGAGGAGCTTCTCACCGTTGAAGGCCGAGGCTGCCTTGTTGACGTCGGCGATATCGAACAGCTCGATCATCTGCTGGCGGGTGAAGATTTCCTGGTCGCCGTGTGACCAGCCGAGCCGCACCAGGTAGTTCAGCAGCGCATCGGGAAGATAGCCTTCCTCCTCGTACTGCAGCACGCTGACCGCACCGTGCCGCTTGGACAGCTTGGCGCCGTCCGCACCGAGGATCATCGGCACATGCGCGTACGAAGGCGTCTTCGCCCCCAGTGCCGCCAGCATGTTCATCTGCCGGGGCGTGTTGTTCAGGTGGTCATCACCGCGAATGACATGCGTGACGCCCATATCCATGTCGTCCACAACCACGCAGAAGTTGTAGGTCGGCGTGCCGTCCCCCCGCGCGATCACCAGATCGTCGAGTTCGGAATTGCGGAACACCACCTTGCCATGGACTTGGTCGTCGACCACGACCTCGCCCTCGGTCGGGTTCCTGAAGCGGATCACCGGGTCGACCCCCGGCCGGGAATCCGTGCGATCCCGCCAGCGACCGTCGTAGCGCGGTTTTTCCTTGCGGGCCATCTGCTCGGCACGCAGCTGATCGAGTTCTTCCTTCGTGCAGTAACAGCGATAGGCCTTGCCCTCGAGCAACAGCCGGTCGATGACTTCCTTGTACCGGGGGAACCTCTGCGTCTGGTAGTACGGACCCTCGTCCGCGTCGAGCTCGAGCCAGCGCATGCCCTCCAGGATCACGCGGACCGCCTCGTCGGTCGACCGTTCCCGGTCGGTGTCCTCGACCCTGAGGATGAACTTGCCACCCATCCGCCGGGCGTAGAGCCAGCTGAACAGGGCCGTGCGCACCCCACCGATATGCAGCATTCCGGTGGGGCTGGGAGCAAAACGCGTGACGACGGTCATCGGGCGGCCTTCGAGTCGGTAGGGGGTGGCGCGCATCCTAGCATCGCGGCAAAGTTGCTTCAGGCGCCATCGGCCCGTAAAATCCCGCGCCTCGCACTGAACGGCGGGCGGTTAGCTCAGCGGTAGAGCACTGCTTTCACACGGCAGGGGTCACTGGTTCAATCCCAGTACCGCCCACCAGATCACTACCGGTTCTCGGTACTGCATCCCGGCACTGGCTTTGGGCCAGTCAGCCGCTAAACTCGGCGCAACTTCGTTGCATCGGCACATCCCATGCTTTTCCCAGCACGAGCGACATTCCGGGCTCTGGCGATCGGTCTTCTGGCATCCCTGCTCACCATGGCCTGTGGCGGCGGTGGGGGCGGTGACGGGGGAGCCACCACGCCCGCCAACGCCGCGCCTGTCGCACGGGCCGGGTCGGGCCAGAACGTCGTGGTCGGGTCACTGGTCGCCCTGGACGGCACTGGCAGCAGCGACCCGGACAATGACCCCCTGAGCTTTGCCTGGTCGCTCGTCAGCGCACCGGCCGGGAGCACGGCCGCACTGACGGCAGCGACCACCGCGCGTCCCAGCTTCACCACCGACCGCGAAGGCAGCTATGCGCTCAGCCTGGTCGTCAGCGATGGCAAAGCCTCGAGCGCCCCTGCGTCTGTCACGGTCACCGCCACCCCGAGCGCCACGCTGCAGATTACCGTCGACAAACCCGAGCCGTTGTCCGGCACCGTGCAGTTGTCGCTGAACCGCAGCCTCTCCAGCAACGTCACGTGGTTCGCGGATCTGCAGACAATCGGGTCGGGGCCGGGGGTGTCAGGCAGCAGCGTCCCGTGGAACACTCTCAGCGTGCCGAACGGCACCCGGCTGATCACCGCGCGGATTGCCACCTCCCCCAACGCGTTCACAGAGGTCCGGCGCAGCCTCACCGTCGCCAACCTGCGCATCGAGACACGCGTATCGGGCGAGGTGGACCCGATCAGCGTCGACACACGCGCCCTCCCGGGCTATCGAATCACCCGCGTCTCAGCCGTCTTCGACGGCAGGGATGCAGGCACCCTCACCTCGCCGAACACCTGCTGGGAGTGCGCCTCCGGGGTCACGAACGCCTACCGGTTTATCCTCGACACACGGAACAAAGCCTCGGGCAACTACCCGATGGTGATCACGGCCTCGGACGACTCCGGGGCCTCGACAACCACGACGCTCGCGATCCGGGTTGCCAACCCGCCCCGCCTCACGCTGGCGAGTCCGGGCGAGGGCTCCTTCGCTCACGGCACTCTTCGCACCAGCGGCACCGCCAGCAGTGTCACTCCGGGACCCATCACCGTTACGGCCCGCCTCGGCGACCTGAAGTTCCTGGATGCCCCCGGCGGCGACTTCAGCGGCAGCTATGACCTTACCGGCGTGACTCCGGGCCCGTACCTGCTCACGGTACGCGCCACGGACAGTGCCGGGGTGTACGCCGAGGTCCAGCGCCGGGTCATCATCGCCTCGAGCGCGAGCCTCAGCCATGTGCCGGTGTTCCAGTTGCCCCCGGAGGCCGTACTGCTGGATGCCGAGGGCGACCGTCTGCTGTACACGACCCCGGACCGGAGCGTTCGTCTCCGCAACCTCGCCTCCGGAGCGGAAGCCACTTTGGCAGGCTCCAGCGCCCTTTCCTCGCAGGCGAACTGGCAACTGGAGAACGGTCGCAGCTACGTCAGCGCACAGGGGTCAGACTGCGCCCGCGCCTGTATCTACGAGTGGGGAACAGACGGCCAGCGGCGCAATCTGTCCGCCCTGGATCCGAACTACGCAAGCAGTAGCGGCGCGTCCTACTCTCTTTACCCCGTTGTCCGTGGTGACAAGCTCATCTGGGTCAACTGGCTCGGCCCCAGTCCGACCGGAAACTACACGCTCTTCGACAGGCTGACCGGTCAGTACACGCGAATCTCGGCACCGGCGGGCGCGAGCTACGTCGGCAACACCAACTATGATTTCACCACCGCCGGGGGCCCCGTGCGCTTCTTCTACTGGGCGCAAACCGGCGGTGAAGGCATGAGTTCCATCTTCGAGTTGTATAGATGGAACTCCGATACCGGCGTTTCCACACAGCTGACGCAGGGCGGGATCCGCAACGTGTACCCCGCCACCGATGGCGAGCGAGTGGCCTGGGAACAGTCCCCCATTGGCGGAAGCCCGGATAACCTGTTCACGCTCATGACAGCGCCGCTGGTCTCGGGCTCGGGAGCCGCCATCGCCACCCGCGTCGGGCAGTGGTCACTCCGGGACGGCGTGCTGGCCTGGTCCGAGGGTCTCGGTGCCGTGCGGGTCATCAGGGCATCGACGGGTGGCGTGATCTCGCAGGTCTCCAGCCAGCCCTCGCCCATCCTGCATGGCAACAGCAACGGGCGCGTCGTGTACTCCGCCCAGGACAAGACCTATTCATGGAATTCAACGACCCGCAGTTCGAGCCTGCGGGCGGACACTGGCCCGGACAACCAGACGGCGCTTATCGCCAACGGCTACCTGATTTTCGCAGTCGGACCGTCGCTCTACCGGATACCACTGGACTGAGAACCGCGCGGGTCCGCTCACGAATCCGGCGAAAAGCGGTCCGGCTTACTGCGGGAGAAGACAAATCGCCTCGACAGAAAGAAGTTCGCGACAAGTCCGCTGAGCGACCCGGCAGCCACTCC
>CAJACZ010000222.1 GCA_903938365.1 uncultured Pseudomonadota bacterium
CGGGTGGCCGAGCACGAGGCGGATCACCTCGCCCGCCACGTAGCCCGTGCCGCCGAGCACGAGGGTCGGGATGCGCGCGCTCATCGGGATCAGGCTCCCGCCGCCTTCGGGAAGCGCTGGCCGACGCCGATGGCGTCGATCACGCAGTCGCCCAGCGCCGCGCCCTCGGAGAGCGCGTTGAAGGCCGGAACGTTCATCTGCTGCACGATGATGTCGACGCCGACCGCGTTGTCGGTGGCCGGGCCGGTGACGGCGCAGGGTTCGATGTGGAAGCGCTCGCGCAGCAGCTTGACGCCACCCCAGGCGGCCACCGGGTCGTTGGCCGACAGCACCACGCCGGTGAGCGAGCGGCGGATGTCGTCGCATTCGAGGATGGCGTCCACGCCATAGGTGCCGAGGATGCCGTCGCCGAGTTCGAACACGATGACGTCCGGCTTCTTCGCCGCCAGCTCGGTCATCATGGTGCGCGTCAGCGCCGGCCCCACCGCGCGGGTGGTGGTGATGATGCCGAGGTCGGTGAAGATCATGGAGTTGCGCGCGCCCGCGTCTTCCATGGCGAGGATGTCACGCCGCAGCGAGACCCCCGTGGCCTTGAAGACGTCGACCACCAGCCCGCGATGGCGCATGCGGCTGACCATGGCGCAGGCCGCGGCGGTCTTGCCGGCTTCCATGCAGGTGCCCGCGAGCGCCACGACCGGCACGCCCTGGGTCTCGAGCACGGCGTCCTGCTCGAGCTTGCGGTAGCCGGCGCGCGCCGGGACCCCGATGCGTTCGCCGAGGTACGGGAACTGCAGCACGACGCCGAGCACGCGGCAGTCGAAGGGCTTGCCCTTGTCGGGGTTCGCCGAGTCGCACACGCCCAGCACGCCACCGATGTTGAGCATCTGGATGACGTCGCCGGCGGCGACCTTCTCGGGCACGTGGCCCGAGAAGCCGAACAGCGCCTTGCGATGGCCCAGGGCGCCCACCACGATGTCGCCCTTGTTGACCTTGGCCATGCGGCCGCTGGTGAGTTCGAGCGTGTTGTAGTTGGCCTTGCTGGTCAGCACTTCCACGACCACGACCACGCCTTCCTCGGCGGGGATGCCGTCCGTGGCGATGCGCACCTCGTGCCCGAGGCCACAGGCCTGCGTGACGGAGGCGACCTTGTCGACGACGATCGTTCTCATTTTCCTGCAGCCCTCTCACCCGCTCGACGATGAAACACACCCGTGAGCCCCACGATGCGCGAGAAACCCAGCGCATCGGCGGCCGTCCATTCTCCCGTGGCCTCGCCGTAGACGCCCTTGGAGGCGGCCATCAGCGAGTAGTCCGACTCGACGCCCTCGACGAACACCGCGCCCGGCCGGAACAGCACGTTCACGGTGCCGGTCACGCGCTCCTGCGAGGAGAGCATCAGCGCTTCGATGTCGCGGCACACCGGGTCGAGCAGCTGTCCTTCGTGGACCCAGTCGCCGTAGGGGCCGGCGAGCATTTCCTTGATGCGCTGCTGGCGGCCGGTGAGCACGAGCTTCTCGAGTTCGCGGTGCGCATTGAGCAGCACCTCGGCGGCGGGCGCCTCGAACGCGACGCGGCCCTTGGTGCCGATGATGGTGTCGCCGAGGTGGACGCCGCGGCCGATGCCGAACGGACCCGCGAGCAGTTCGAGCTGCTCGATGACCTCGACCGGGGCCATCGCCCGGCCGTCGAGGCCGCAGGGGCGACCCTGCTCGAAGTGGATCACGTGGCGCTCCGGGGCGCGCGGGTTCGAGAACGCATCGCGCGAGAGCACCCAGGCGTCGTCGGGGATGCTGCCGGCGGAGGTCAGGGTCTCCTTGCCGCCGATGGTCACGCCCCAGAGGCCGCGGTTGATCGAATAGGCGGCGCCGGTCGGCGGCACCGGCAGGTTGCGCTGCTGCAGGAACTCGAGCTCCTCCTGGCGCTTGAAGGCCCGGTCGCGCACCGGGGCGATGATCTCGAGTTCCGGCGCGAGCGTGCGCAGCGCGACTTCGAAGCGCACCTGGTCGTTGCCGGCGGCGGTGCAGCCGTGGGCGATGCTGCCGGTGCCGAGCTTGCGCGCCATCAGCGCGATGGTCTGCGCCTGCATGACGCGCTCGGCGCCCACGCACAGCGGGTAGAGCTGGCCGCGGCGCACGTTGCCCATGATCAGGAAGCGCAGGACCTGCTCGAAGTAGTCGGCGCGCGCGTCGACCTGGTGGTGCTCGATGGCGCCGAGCGCCAGCGCACGCTCGCGCAGCGTGGCGGCGGCGGCCGCATCGATGCCGCCGGTGTCGACCGTGACCGTGATGATGGGGCGCTGGTAGTTCTCCTTGAGCCACGGCACCAGGAAGGAGGTGTCGAGGCCGCCGGAATACGCAAGGACGATGGGCTGGGACATGGATTCCATACTCGGGGACAGGGGTGGCGGCCGCGAGGCCGTCAGATGCGGAACAGGCTGCGCAGGCGCTCGACGAGCAGCGCCTGGGCGCGGCCGGTAGCCGTGGCGATGAAGATGGTGTCGTCGCCCGAGATGGTGCCGACGACTTCGGGCCATTCGGATTTGTCGATGGCGGTGGCGACGGTCTGCGCGGAACCCGTGGTGGTGCGCAGCACGGTCAGCGAGGGGCCGGCGGTCGCCACGCCCCTGACGAACTGGCGCAGCGCGCCGAAGTCGTCGAGGGTGCGGCTGGAGTCTTCCAGCGGCGGCAGGTAGCGGCCCGAGGCCTTCAGCACGCCCAGGTCGCGCAGGTCCCGGCTGACCGAGGACTGCGTGACCTCGTGGCCTTCGCGGCGCAGCAGGCCGACCAGTTCGTCCTGGTTGCGCACGGCCGAGCCGCGCAGGATGCGCAGGATGGCGTTGCGTCGCTCGGACTGGTGGAGGTCGTGCTGCATAAAGTTGCACGCATTGTGCATTTTAATGCGGGCATGTCAAGGCGCCGCGGCGTGGCGCCTCGATCGGGGTCGGCGGCGGTGGCTCAGGCCCCGGATTCGAGCAGCGCGAGCACCTGCGCGGTGTCGGGCCGGATGCCGCGCCACA
>CAJACZ010000223.1 GCA_903938365.1 uncultured Pseudomonadota bacterium
GATCGGGCCGCGTCGGAGGCGGGCATCGATACCCATCGAGCCGTTGCGCAGTGGGCGAGCGCGGTGCGTCGCCGTCCGTAGGGCTTTTGAAAGTACTATCCGCCACTTATCGAGTCGCTTCACTGGCCAAGCGGTGGATTCTCGGCACCCACCAAGGTGCCATCGACCAAGCGCATCTGCACGAGTACCTCAACGAGTTCGTGTTCCGCTTCAACCGGCGGCATTCCCGCAGCCGGGGAATGGTGTCCTACCGAGTGCTCGAGCTTGCGGTGCGGCACGCGCCCGTGCGCTACGCAGACATCATCGCGGGCCATCGGCTGCGCAAGACGCCACCGACGCCACCCTCCTCGCGCGGCACGCCGGCCAGCCTCGACCGCAAAGCGGCCGGTCGACCATGGCGGTCCGGTTAAATGGAGAGCCCTGGAAAGTACTATCCGCAATCAGGCGGCATCAAGGTCGCGGCTCAGCCGCCATGCTGCCAGCGCATCGGCCACGGCCTCGGGATGCGTCAGCAGCAGGTTGTGTTCCGCGGGCAAGGACAGGTGCCGATGCGCAGGCAGCAACGCGCGCAGCCGCGCCACGTGTTCAGGGGGAACGATAACATCGTGTTCGCCGCTGACGACCAGGATCTCGCCCTCGAACGAGTGCAATGCGGCGTACTGGCCGCTCCGGTCCGCGAGCGCATCCGTGCGGAACATCGATGCGATGGCGCGCGCGAAACCCTCCTCCGATGCCTGCTCGATGAAGCGCGCCGTGAATTGTGGCTGGCCCAGGCTGGCATACCGCCGCCGCCGCCGCCGGACCAGCGCGGGCACGCCGAGCAGCTGCATCGCCAGCGGTCCGATGACGCGCGACCGGAACAAGGCTGCCCAGCGTGACGTCGAACTGAAGTCGAGCATCGGTGCGACCAGCACCAGCTCCCTCGCCAGGTCGGGACGTCTAGCCGCCACGTCCGCGACCACGGCGGCACCGAATGAATGACCGAGCAGCGTTGCCGGGCGCGCGATGTCCGCCGCCTCCAGGACCTCGACCAGTTGCCGGGTGAATCGCTCGAGCGTGTAGGCGCCGGCAGGCCGGGCGGACGCCCCATGTCCGTAGAGGTCGAAGCGCAGCGTCTGGAAGCCCCGGCGCAGCAGCGGCGGCACCAGCAGGTCGAATTCCCAGCTCGGAACGGTCGCACCGTGCACCAGTACGATCGGCGTGTCCTGGGCACGACCCTCATGGCACCAGTGTGTCAGGCCTTCGCTCAGGCGCAGCTTCCGCGCGACCGAACGCTGCTCCGCCTCGATGTCGCTCATTCGCCGTGGTCTTCTGTTCGTGCGTCGGCCGGACGCCGCGCCGTCGCGGCGCCAGCGCCGGTCCCGATCAAAGCCCGCGCTGGACGGCGGCCACCGGCAGGCGCCGCAGCTCGGAACCGGCGATCGCGGCCTCGGAGGCGCGCACCGGTGCAGCCGCAGCCTCGGCCGACCTGGCGGCAATGCGCTCGAGCACACCGGGAACCTCGAAGACCGCCTCGTTGCGGATGGACTTCACCCGTTCGCGATACGAGGGCAGCTCGCGTTCCATCCGCGCGACCGCCGCCGGAAGATCGGCCACTCGCGCGATCGACAGCCCGACCCCGTGCTGATCCAGCCACGTCAGGTTGTACCGTTCCTGGGGCATCGTCCAGCGGTTCGCGAGCACGATCGAAGGCAAGCCCATGGCGATCGATTCGCTGAGACTTCCCGGACCCGGCTTGCCGATGAAGTAGTCGGCCAGCCCGAGGTAGTAAGGCACGTCGTCGGTGAACTCGACGACCACCCGGGGCGCGCGCGCCTCGGCGCGACGCAGTTGGGCTGCCAGCTCCGAATTCCGACCGCAGAGCAGGACGAGTGGCGTGTCGTCGAGCTCGCGGGCGATGTCGAGCATGCGCTGCGAGCCCGTGCCGCCGAAGAACACCGCCCCGACCGGCCGTCCATCGTCGAGACCGTGGCGCTGCCGCTCGGCACGACGGTCGAACGCCGACTTGCCGTGAAAATTCGGGTGCAGGACCATGCCGGAGGTGCGGTGGACGCGCTCCGGCGCATGTCCGGCAGCGATCGCCTGCATCGCCGCAAGTTCCGTACCACAGATGAAGTCCTGGACCTGGCCGGTCTCGATCCAGAAATGCGGCGGGCAGTCGGCGAAATCGGTCAGCAGCGTGACGAACGGCGCCTTAGCGTCGGCCCGCCGCAACCCGCGGAACATCGCACGGTTGAAGTTCGGCACCAGCGAGACGACCAGGTCTGGACGAGTCAGCCGCCAGTGCTCCGCGAGCATGGCGCAGAATCGTTCGTGCATCAGCCGGATGCCGAACTGGAACACCTTCAACTCCTGCGCCATGCCGAGCGTCCAGCCGCGCGCGAGCCGGGAATTGTAGAAGTCGGATGGCGCCGAACCGGTCATCCGCTGGAAACGGTTGCCGGGATCGAGGATCTGGAACAGGTCGGACGATCGCACCTTCCACTCGGGGTGGCGCTGCTGCAGGCCAGCAGTCAAGGCGCGCGCCGTCGCCAAGTGACCACCACCCGCCGTGATGTAGATGAGCTCGATGCGCATTCGGATCCGGACTCCCAGCGACGTGCCTGCGCTGACCGCGGGCGCATTGCCTAACCATGCACACTGGGGTTTTCTGCCGCATGACGGCTCGATTGCGGTCGCATGAAACCCGGACGGTCACGACGGCGCCCGGAAATCACCACCCCTGCTGGGAGCGCGGGCCTAACAGACGTCGCGGGATCGGCGGCGGCTCCATGCCCGCCTGACGCGTAACGTCCAGGAGCCGGAGACGCAGACGTAAGTCACCAGCGCGGCCAGGACGGCCAGGACGAAGACGCCGACCGCGAGCGGCAGTCCGAGCGAGGCCCATGGCCGAGGCAGGTTCGCGAGGACATCGATCAGGCCGCGCAGGCCGCCCCTGGCCTGCGCATCGCTTGCCCAGGCGAGCGTATCCGCGCCGGTGAGCACGGTGCCGATCCAGTAGGCCAGCGCGTAGACCGGGATGTAGGTGAATCCGTTGGTGATGAACGTGCCGACGACCGCCGTCGCCAGGTTGGCACGCAAGACCAGCGCCGCCACGACCGCGAGCGGAATCTGTCCGATGGGCACGAGGATGCCGCAGCAGATCCCGATCGCCGAACCCAGCGCTACGGTACGCCGGCCCAGGTGCCACAGCCGCGGATCGCGCAGCCGGGGAGCCAGCCGGGCGAGCCGCGGGTGATTGACCAGGCGCGCCGGCCCGGCGAGACGATCACGCAGCCAGCGTCGATCCAACCGGGGTACCCTGCGCATTCAGCCCAACACAGCCTCACACCATGCCTGCATCACGTGACCGTTTGTTGGCAGGCCGCAGCCGGCTCCTCAGACCGTGACGGACCTAACATTCATGCGGGCGGCCTCGCACCCGGACGCCGCGGGGCCCCACGCCGCTGTTGCAACCTGCCCGCGGCCGCTGCCGGAGATTATCCTGCTGCCGGGACTCGACGGAACCGGTATCGCGTTTCGCTCACTGCGGGAGGCCTTGCCCGAGTTCCAGAGCCGGATCGTCGACTATCCCCGCGAGGGGTCGGGCTATCCGCGCCTGCTGGAGCAGGTGCGGGCGCGGCTGCCCATCGAGAACCCGTATCTGCTGGTGGGTGAGTCCTACGCAGGACCCCTGGTCGTGTCGATCGCTGCCGCCCGACCCGCGAACCTGCTGGGCATCGTGCTGTGCGCGACCTTCCTGAGTTGCCCGCGGCCGCTGCTCGGCAGCCTGCGTTCCCTGTTGCGCGTCCTCCCGGCGCGGCGGTTGCCGGCGCGATGGCTCGCGCCCCTGCTGCTCGGGAAGTACGCCACGCCGCAACACTGCGCATTGATCGACGAGACCCTGGCGGCGGCCTCGCCGCGGGCGATGCTGCGGCGCCTGCACGACGTCGCGAGCGTGGACGTGACCGCGGAGGCGCGTCGCGTCGAGGTTCCAGCGCTCTACCTGCGGGCGTCGGGCGATCGCCTGGTGCCGCGGCCTGCCGGTGAAAGGATTCGAGCCACGATGGCCGGCGTCGAAGTCGTTGAAGTTCCGGCCCCGCACCTGCTGCTCCAGGCCCGGGCGGACCTCGCTGCGCTGCGCATCCGTGGCTTCGCGCACCGGCTCGCCGGCCGCTGAGGCGCGTTCAGGATTCGCGTCGCAGCAGCGCCTCGCCCATGCGCACTCCCGAGCCCGCCGGCCGTGACGACAGCGCGGAAACGCCGGGCGGCGCGAACACGATGATCGTGGAGCCATGCTCGAACCACCCCAGCTCGTCGCCCTTGCGGTACGAGGCGTCGCAGTCCATGGTGTTCGGGCCGCGATACTTGAGGTGCAGCCGCACGTCGAGCGCGTGCAGCCGGATGCTCGCCACCAGGATCGCCGCGACGGGGACCAGCAGCAGCGGCAAGCCGTCGGCGCCGTCGTATTCGAGCACGGCGCGCTCGTTGCGGCAGAACAGTCGCTCGACCCGTTCGAGCGCGATCGGGTTGACGTTCCAGGTATCGCCGGATACGTAGGTGACGCGCCGCAGGCGGCCGTCGCAGGGCGCATGGAAGCGGTGGTACATGCCGGCCGTCAGCCGCAGCGTGACGTAGGTGCCGCCCTCGTAGCGCTCCACCAGCGCCGGGTCACGCAGCAGGTCGTGCACCGGGTAGGACGAGCCCTTGGCCTGCAGCGCGAGGCCGCGGGTCACGCGCCCGGACGCGCCGACGATCGCATCGCAGGGGCTGACGACGACGGCCGGATCGAGGTCCAGCGGGCGCGCGCCGGTCCGCAGCGCGCGCGTGAAACAGGCGTGCAGGCTCCTGAACTGGGTTTGCTCGGCGTCCGAGAGGTCGAGGTCGCCGAACGTGCGCCAGAGGCGCATGCCCAGCGCGTAGACGAGCGGGTTCTCGATGCGGCTCAGGCGGCCGACGATTCGTGTCACGGCGCGCCGCGGCAGGCGGTTGGTCAGCAGGAAGTTGAGGTCCTCCTGCATCGCCATTCCGCGGAGCATTTCACGTATCGCCGTCATCGTCGCGACATCCTGCCGTCATATACAGAGTCCCACACCTTGCCTTCCACGAGTATCCCCTTGCTGTCGACCATTCTCCTGTCCGCCGCGGCCCTGGCTTTCGCCTGGCTCGTTGTCAGACGAGTCCAGCTCTCGCTGGCGAAGCACCCCTCCCTCAGCGGGCACGTGCGCATGGCGCGCCGGCTCTCGCGCCTGTTGCCGTACTACGAGTTCGACGCAGGACGATTCTTCGATGCCGACGGCATCGACCCGGCGATCGCCGCGCGTCGTCGCGCGGGCTTCGAGCGGCTTGCCGCGCTTTCCGCCCGGCAGTCGCGCAGCATCGCCCTGACGGACGACATCCGCTCGAGCGTGGCAGACGTCGACTTCACGTCCCGCTATCGCGTGCCGTTCCCGTTCAGCAGGCTCGTCCGCGAAAGATTGCCCAGCGCCGTCTTCCTCGCGCGCGCAGAGGGGCCTCGGGTCACCGACCTGGACGGCAACGAGTTCATCGACGTGACCGGCTCCTACGGCGTCAACCTGCTGGGAAACGACGCGTACAAGGCCTTCATCGATCGCGCCGCGATCCGGGCACGTGATCTGGGCCCGTTGCTTGGCCCCTACCATCCGCTGCTGGCCAGCAACGTACGGCGACTCTGCGCCATCTCCGGCCATGACTCCGTGTCGTTCCACATGTCCGGCACCGAGGCCGTGATGCAGGCCGTGCGCCTGGCCCGATACCACACC
>CAJACZ010000224.1 GCA_903938365.1 uncultured Pseudomonadota bacterium
CGTGGCGCGCGGCTGATGCCCAGCGCGCCGCTGCGCACCACTTCGAGCAGCGTCGCGCCGTCCGACAGGTCGCTGATGAAGCGGTCGATCTCGGCTTCGCTGGCGGTCAGCTCCACGATGAAGCCGTCCGGCGACGGTTCGAGCACCTTGCCGCTGGCGCGCACCACGTAGCCGCGCACCGCGTCGGCCTGTTCCGGTCGCACCTTGAGCTTGAGCAGCACGAGTTCGCGCTCGACGTGTTCGCCCTGGGTGAGGTCCTCGACCGTGACCACGTCGATCAGCTTGTTCAGCTGGCTCATGATCTGGTGCATCACCGAATCCGAACCCCGCGTCACCAGCGTGATGCGCGAGACGGTGGGGTTGTCGGTGGCCGCCACCGACAGGGATTCGATGTTGTAGCCGCGGGTGGAGAACAGGCCTGCGACGCGGGTGAGTGCGCCGGCTTCGTTCTGCAGCGATATGGCGATGATGTGGCGCATGGCTTCGGACAACGTGGTGACCCCCACAGCATATTGCACGGGACGACCAAGCTGTTAGTCTCGAAACCGATTCCCGTAAGCCAATGTCGGTCGTCCTGCCATGTCCAACACCTCCGCCTCGCCCCGCGCCTCCCGCCACCCGCTCGCCGGCACCACCATGTCGGGTGCCGAGATGATCGTCCAGATCCTCGCGGACGAGGGAACCACGGCTGTTTTCGGCTATTCCGGCGGCGCGATCCTGCCCACTTTCGACGCGGTCTTCCGCTACAACCAGACCCAGACGGACGGCGGCACCCCGCAGATGCCGCTGATCGTGCCGGCCAACGAGCAGGGCGCGGGCTTCATGGCGGCAGGTTATGCCCGTGCCAGTGGCCGCGTCGGCGTCTGCCTGGTGACCTCCGGCCCGGGGGCGACCAACACGGTCACGCCGGTACGCGACAGCATGGCGGACTCGGTGCCGATGATCGTCGTCTGTGGCCAGGTACCGACCAGCGCCATCGGCACTGACGCCTTCCAGGAAGCGCCGGTGCCCGCCCTGATGGGCTCGGTGGCCAAGCACATCTTCCTGGTGACCGATCCGCTGCAGCTCGAGTCCACCGTCCGCACGGCCTTCGAGATCGCGCGCACCGGGCGCCCCGGTCCCGTGGTCATTGACGTGCCGAAGGACGTGCAGAACTGGGTCGGCACTTTCCGTGGCGAGGGCGTGCTGCCCATCCCCGGCTACCGCAAGCGACTGTTCGCGGCCACCCACGCGGCCGTCGAGGATGACGAAGCCGCAACCTTCTTCGCGCTGCTGCGCGACGCCCGGCGCCCGCTCATCTACGCCGGGGGCGGCGTGGTCAATGGCGGAGCCTCGGCCGCGCTCACCGAGTTCGCGCAGGCCTTCGGCATTCCCGTCGTCACGACGCTGATGGGCATCGGGGCCTACGACACCACCGAACCCCTGTCGCTGCGCATGCTCGGCATGCACGGCGCGGCCTTCGCCAACTACGCCGTGCAGGACTGCGATTTCCTGATGGCGGTCGGCGCGCGCTTCGACGACCGCGTCGCCGGCGTGCCGGCGCGCTTCGCACCCTCGGCCCGCCACATCGCGCACCTGGACATCGACCGCGCCGAGATCAACAAGGTCAAGCGCGTGGACTGGAGCCATGTCGGCAAGCTGCCCGAGGCCCTCGAGGTGCTGACGCGCCACGGCCGGCGCGAGGGCTTCCAGCCCGACTACAGCGTGTGGCATGCCGAACTCGACGGGCTCAAGCAGCGCCATGCGATGAACTACGATCGTCAGAGCGGGCTGATCCAGCCTTATTACGTCATCGAAGAGATCAACCGGCAGACCCGCGGCGAGGCCATCATCTCGACCGGCGTCGGGCAGCACCAGATGTGGGCCGCGCAGTACTTCGATTTCCGCCGGCCGCGCCTCTGGCTGACCTCCGGATCGATGGGCACGATGGGTTTCGGCCTGCCTGCCGCCATCGGCGCTCAGTTCGCCAACCCCGACACGCTGGTGATCGACATCGATGGCGACGCCTCGATCCGCATGAACATCGGGGAGCTCGAGACCGTCACCACTTACAACCTGCCCGTGAAGGTCGTCGTGCTGAACAACTTCGGCGACGGCATGGTCAAGCAGTGGCAGAAACTGTTCTTCAAGGGGCGCCTGTCGGCCAGCGACAAGTCCCTGCACAAGAAGGACTTCGTCAAGGCGGCGATGGCGGACGGCTTCACCTGGGCGCTGCGGCTCGATCGCAAGGAAGACGTGCCGCGCGTGATCGAGGAATTCATCCGCCATCCCGGCCCGGCTTTCCTCGAGGTCCTGATCGACCCGGATGCGGGCGTCTATCCCATGGTCGGCCCGGGACAGTCCTACGATGAAATGATCACGGGCGATTTCATCGTCTCGCGCAGTCCGCCCGCCGAGACCCGCGCGCCCGGGCCCTCCGAGATGTTCTAGGCGCACGCCCCAGCCACCGGATCCGCAAGCCATGAAATATCTCCACACGATGGTCCGGGTGAGCGACGTCGAGGCTTCCCTGGGTTTCTACCGGGACGCGCTCGGCCTCGAACTGCTCACGCGCCGCGACTATCCGCAGGGCCGTTTCTCGCTGCTGTTCCTCGCTGCGCCCGGGGATCACCCGGCGCAGATCGAACTGACGTGGAACTGGGATCCCGAACCCTATTCCGGCGGGCGCAATTTCGGCCACATCGCCTATGCGGTGGATGACATCTACGCCTCCTGCCAGCGGCTGCTGGACCATGGCGTGACGGTGCTGAGGCCGCCGCGCGACGGCCGCATGGCTTTCGTGCGCTCCCCTGACGGTGTCTCTGTCGAACTCCTGCAGGCCGGCGCTGCGCTGCCGCCCGCCGAGCCCTGGGCCTCCATGCCCAACACGGGCACCTGGTAGGGCGCCGCTTTCGGCAAGTGCGCATGGGCCTGCTGCCGGCACGCCCTATGATGGGGGTCCGCTCTTCCGTACAGGCAGGGGTTTCCATGGCGAGCCCGTCGCGTCGCAACATCTGGTGGCTGCTGGTGATTTCCGTCGGCATCGTCATGCTGGCGGCGCTGTTGATGGCCCCGGAATCGCTCGCTGCCCAGCCCACGCCTGCGGAGACGGCCGCGCAGGGCGAACTGCGCGACGCGATGCTCGCTGCGCCCGATGCACTGCGGGGCGAGGACCTCTACGCACCCTGCGGAGCCTGCCACGGCGTCGATGGGCGAGGGGTGCCGGACGGCTCGGTGCCGGCGATCGCCGGCCAGCATTACATCGTGGTGGTCAAGCAGCTGGTGGACTACCGGCACCAGCGTCGCTGGGACATCCAGATGGAGCATGCGGCGAAGATGCGGCACCTCGAGTCCGGCCAGGACCTGGCCGACCTTGCGGCTTTCGTCGCGGCGCTGCCGCGCGGCTTCAGCGCAGGCAAGGGCGACGGCGAGTTCCTGGGCCTCGGCGCGCGCGCCTACTTCCAGCGCTGTGAAGGCTGCCACGGACCGCTTGGCGGCGGGCAGGCCGAACGCGGTATCCCGCGGCTCGCCGGCCAGCATTATCGCTATCTCTACCGGCAGTTCTTCGATGCGGTCGAGCAGCGTCGCCCCAACATGAGCACCCTGCACACGGAACTCATGGCGCCGCTGGACCGTGCGCAGATCCTCGGGATCTCGGACTACCTGTCGCGCACCAGTCTCGAGCTGACCCGGGACGCAGACTGAACAGCATGCGGAACCGCCTGGTGCCGCGGATGACGTGCCTGGCTGTCGCACTGGGCCTTCTGGCCGGCTGCACCGTGCCCCGCGTCCCGCTCGGCGATCCGCTCGTGCGCATCGACCCGCAACAAGGCTACCGCTACGGCACGCTCGGCCGGACGCGCCATGCCGATGACCTGCTGTTCATCGTGAGTTTCTCCGGCGGTGGCGTGCGCGCCTCGGCCATGGCCTACGGCATCCTCGA
>CAJACZ010000225.1 GCA_903938365.1 uncultured Pseudomonadota bacterium
CCGACAGACACTTCAGCGTGCACGTTCTTGCTGTTGATCCCCTCGAGCAAGTCGTCGAGTGCGTACTCGACGACCTCGGAAGGCTCAATCACGATCCGGCCGCGGGTTACGACGATCGTCACCTTCTGCTCGACGCTGAAATTCGCTTCCTTCATCACAGCGAGCGGTAATCGAACGGCGGGGCTGTTGCCCCATTTACGGATCACGGCTTTCATGTCGGGCTCTATGGAGTGGTCAGGATGTTTATACATTGTATCTACATCTGACCGAAAGGGAACGCAGCATAGCCAGGCGTTGCCACACTGAACCGCCTGCCACGCGCGGATTAGGCTGATCGAGTCGCTGCTTGCCCGGAGACTGAAGGTCGCGCCACCCCCAACTCCCGGTGGCAGCGGTTTGGTGCGGCATCACTCCTCCGAACCGAGTTCGTCGGGCAATAGCTGCCTGCCGTGCATCACGGAAAGCACAACGACCTCCGCGGGGTCTACCCGATAAATGATCCTGTAGGGAGGCCGCAGCAGTTCGCGAATATCGGCCTGCCGGTATTCCGGAACGATCCGGCCACGGCGAGGGAAGGAAGACAGGGAGTCCGCATGATCGACAAGACCGCGCAGCATCGCTTCAGCAGCGTCGGGCGATTCAAGGGCGATGAAGCGATGAATAGCGACCAAGCGACGCCGCGCGTGCTGCGTATATCGCGCGCGCACGAAACAAGCCTCGCCTAATCCAGGCCCAGGGACGTCCTAAGCTGCTCGGACGTCAAAACGCGACCTTCTGCGGCGTCTCTTAGACCACGATCGATCGAGCGGCGCACGGCGAACTCGTAGACGACATCGTCCCAGGTTGCGTCGTCAGGCAACTGTTCCAGCAAGTGCTTGGCTTGCTGCTTTTCGGTTTCGGTCGGTCGGCTCACGCGCATACCTTACTTCGGCCCGGGGACGAGGGGAATATCGCCTCAGGCGTCGCACAAACGGACGGCCTTAGGTTGGCGTACATGCACGCCTCCGTCTCGTCGTGAATCGCATGACTTGTCGTAGAAATGCCCACACACCCCGCCCCGCCCCCCACAAATCATCCGCGTTCACCCCGATTCACGGGCTTCCCGGTATCCTGGGCCAATGAATTCCCCTGCACCGAACCGCCTGCCGCGCGCCTGGTACGAGGCCTCGATCGCGGGGTTCCTCGCCACGGCGGACGACGCGATCGTCGGCGCGCTGGCGCGGGGTAGCGGGGACCACGCGGTCGAGGCCGCGCAGACGCAGGCGTGGCTCGCGCAGACCACGCTGCTGAAGTCCTGGCTGGCGGGCGGCGTCGAAGGCAGCATTTACTTCGAGTTCAACATTCCGCGCATGGGCCGGCGCATCGACGTGGTGCTGCTGCTCGGCGGTGTGGTGGCGGTGCTGGAATTCAAGGTCGGCGAGGCGCGCTTCGAGCGCGCGGCGCTCGAGCAGGCCTGGGACTACGCGCTCGACCTCAAGAACTTCCATGAGCAGAGCCACCTGCGGCGCATCGTACCGATCCTGATCGCCACCGAAGCAAAAGGCGGCAGCCTGACGGCGCAGGCCGCGGCGCAG
>CAJACZ010000226.1 GCA_903938365.1 uncultured Pseudomonadota bacterium
CCCGAACGACAGCGCCACGCCGGCTGAATCGGAGCCGAGCGCGAGGCGCGCGTTCTTGCCCAGGTAGGACTCGCGCAGCGCATCGGCGCGCTGCCACCAGGACGCGCCGGGCGGCGCGACAGTGGCGGTCAGCGGGACTTCCTCGAGGCCCGAGATGTTCTGCAGCAGCTGCCGCAGCGTGATCCGGCCGCGGGCGTCGTCCCGCCACTCCTCGAGGTGCTTGCCTGCAGGATCGTCCAGCGCGAGCCGGCCCTCGGCCACCGCGAAGCCGAAGGCCAGGCCCACCAGCGAGCGGCTCAGCGCGCGCCCCGAGAAGAGCTGTTCGGCGCTCATGCCCTGCCAGTAGCGCTCGAACTGCACCCGGCCGTCGTGCAGCACCAGCAGCGCCGCTGAGTTGTTGGCCTCGGCCCAGGCGGCCGCGGCCTCGAGCGCAGCGGGGTCGATGGTGGCCTCGCCGGGCGCCGCCGCGGGGAAGAAGGCGCCCTGCCCGCCCCCGTCGATCCGCGCCACCGGCTGGTAGAAGGACTCGGGCCACTCGCCGCCGTCCTTGAGCTGCGAGATCGCGAGCGAGCGCTTCCAGAACGGCCAGTCCGCCGCCACGATGCCCGCCACACCCGAGACGGCCAGCAGCAGCGCGACGGTGAAGACCAGCAGTACTCGACGCAGGATCATGGCGGGCTCCGAATCCGTGTGGCCGGGGCGCAGCAGGCGCGGCGCCGCGGAATCATAATCGACATGGACCGCGTGTAAACTCGGCCGGATGGCACACACCATCTGCCTCATCGCATCCGAAGTCACGCCCTACGCCAAGACCGGCGGCCTGGCAGACGTCGCCGGCGCGCTCGCCAAACACCTGCACGGCGCCGGGCACGACCTGCGGCTGTTCATGCCGCTGCACGCCGTGATCGACCGCAGCCTGCACGCCGTCGCGCCGGTCCCCGGCTTCGTCGATCTGCCGCTGGAGTTCGGGCCGCACCGCTTCCGCTACAGCCTGCACCGCGCGGCGCTGCCCCATTCCGGCGCAGCGGTCTACATGATCGACTGCCCGGAGCTGTACGCCCGTCCGGTGCTCTACGGGGACGCGCCCGACGAGCACCTGCGCTTCCTGGCGCTCACGCGGGCGACGCTCGAGTGCTGCCAGCGCATGGGCTGGTCGCCGCAGATCCTGCACTGCAACGACTGGCACACTGCGTTCGGCCCGCTGCTGCTGCGCACCGCCTACGCCTGGGACGCGCTGTTCGCGCGCACCCACAGCGTGCTGACGATCCACAACATCGGCTACCAGGGCGTCTTCCCGGCCGATCGGGTCGCCGACCTCGGGATCCCGGCGGACCTCGGCCGGCTGCACCAGGACGAACTGCGCGCGGGGCGCATCAACTCGCTGCGCCACGGCATCCTCTACGCCGATGCGATCACCACGGTCAGCCCGACCTACGCCAGGGAAATACTCACGCCGCGCTACGGCATGGGGCTCGAGGACAGCCTGCGCGAGCGCGCGGCGGTCCTGCGCGGCATCCTGAACGGCGTCGATTACGACGACTGGGATCCGCGCCACGACCGCTACCTGCCGCGGCATTTCGGCCCCGGCTCGCTGGACGTGAAGGCCCAGCTCAAGCACGAGTTCCTGGAGCGGCTCAAGCTGCGGCACGGCCCGCGCACCGCGCTGCTGGGCATCGTCAGCCGGCTGACCGCCCAGAAAGGACTGGACCTGCTGGTCGACACGCTGCCGGTGGTGCTGGCGCAGCGCGACGTGTGCCTGATGGCCCTGGGCAGCGGCGACGCGCATTACGAATCCTTCCTCGCCAGCCTGCAGCAGCGCTATCCGGACCGCGTGGTGTTCCATCGCGGCTACAGCGACCCGCTGGCGCACTGGGTCGAGGCCGCGTCGGACATCTTCCTGATGCCTTCGCTCTACGAGCCCTGCGGGCTCAACCAGATGTACTCGCTGCGCTACGGCACCATCCCGATCGTGCGCCGCACGGGTGGCCTCGCCGACTCGGTGCAGCAGTACGATGAAGCCACGGGACAGGGCACCGGCATCGTGTTCGACGACTTCGACGTGCCGGCGATGGCCTGGGCGCTGGGCAGGGCGCTCGACCTGCATGCGCGGCCGGCCGAATGGCGGCGCCTGGTCGGCAATGCGATGGCGCAGGATTTTTCCTGGCAGCGCCAGGGCGTGCTCTACGAGCAGCTGTACGACGAGCTCGCCGGCGCCTGAGGCTCAGCGCAGCTTCAGCGTGCCCGTTTCTTCGAAGGGGATCGTGCGCAGCAGGCCCTGCGACAGCTGCACCTTGCCGACGATGCGGTATTCGAGCGCATCCGGCGCGCCGGCTCCGGGCTTCCGGGCGCGACCCGCGAGCCTGAGCAGCGCGCCCGCGAGGTTGGCGTTGACCATCATGTCGAACTCGGCCTCCCCGAGTCGCGGCACCACGAAGCTGCTGCCCGACATGCCGCGCCCCAGTTCCTCACCGCCGAGTTCGATCGTGTAGGTGATGCCCTTGACCGCCAGTTCGCGGTCGTTGGGATTCTGCACGCGCATGCGTGCCCGCAGCCGCTGCTCGAACAGTTCGCCCTTGAGCAGCTCGACCCCGACGATCGAGAGCTTGGGGGTCTCGAGTCTGGGCGAGAGGCCTGCGCAGCCGACCATGGCCAGCAACACCACCAGGATCAGGACCAGCGAACGAGTCGGGGTAGTCATGGCTGCAGTTTAGCAGCAGGTCGGCGCCAATCTCAGCCGGCGCGGCCGTAGGTGCGGTTGAGCAGCAGACAGCGCTCGGCCAGCGCCGCGTCCGCGGCCCCCGCCGGCAGCCGCCAGGACCAGTTGCCGACCGTGGTGCCGGGCGTGTTGAAGCGCGCCTCGGCGCCCAGACCCAGCAGGTCCTGCAGGGTCAGCACCGCCAGCCGCGCCACCGACCCGAGCGCTGCGCGCAGCATCGCCTCGGGGATCTCGCAGGGGCTCGCCCGCAGGTAGAAACCCACCCGCCAGCGCGTGCCCGGATCCAGCGCGCGCTCCCAGCCGAGCAGCGTGTCATTGTCGTGGGTGCCGGTGTAGACGACGCTGTCGTGGCGGTGCATGTGGGGCAGGTGCGGATTGTCGCCCGAGCCGTCGAAGCCGAACTGCAGCACGTGCATGCCCGGCAGGCCATGGCGACCGCGCAGCTCTTCGACGTCGGGGGTGATGACGCCGAGGTCCTCGGCCACCAGCGGCAGCCCCGGGTGGTCCTGTGCGAGGGCGTCGAGCAGCTCGCCGCCCGGCGTCGCCTGCCAGTGTCCCTCGCGCGCCGTGGACGCCCCGGCAGGCACCACCCAGTGCGCCGCGAGGCCGCGGAAATGATCGACCCGCAGCAGGTCGAAGCGCCGCAGCTGCTGCGCGACGCGGCGGCGCCAGTGCAGGAACCGGTCGCGACGCATGAGGTCCCAGTCGTAGAGCGGGTTGCCCCACAGCTGGCCGTCCGCCGAGAAATAATCGGGCGGCACGCCCGCCACCACGCTGGGCAGGCCGGACGCGTCGAGGCGGAACTGACCGCGACAGGCCCAGGTGTCCGCGCCTTCGGGCGCCACGTAGATCGGCAGGTCGCCGAACAGACCGACGCCGCGGCCATGCGCGTGCTCGCGCAGGCGCCGCCACTGCTCGTGGAAGGCGAACTGCTCGACGCGCACCGCCTCGAGCGCCTCGCCGTACGTTTCGCCCGCGCGGCGCAGCGCCGCCGGGTCGCGCTCGCGCAGCGCCTGGGGCCAGCCGGTCCAGCCGCTGTCGGGATGCGCGCGCTGCAGCACCGTGAACAGCGCATAGTCCTCGAGCCAGTGTGCCTGTTCCGCGAGAAAGGCCTCCCACGCGGGGCCCCGCGGCTCGGGCGCTTCCGCCGGATCGATGAATGCAGGGTTGCCGGCGAAGTCGGAACCGAGCCAGTAGGGCGAGCCGTCGAACCCCGGCGGCCCGACCGGCAGCACCTGCCACACCGAGAAGCCGGCGTCGGCCAGCCAGTCGACGAAGCGGCGGCCGGCTGCCCCGAGGGCGCCCTCACCCAGCGACGACAGGTGCAGCAGCACGCCGGCGCGCCGGCGATCCGTCAGCGTCAGGCGCACCTCAGGCATGCGAGCGCCGCATCACGCCGCCCTGCTCCGGCGCGCCGCGACCCTGGCTGATCGCCTGCGCGAGTTCCGCGGGCGCCTCGAGACGCAGCAGGCGGTAGAGATTGCCGAGCTGGCGCCGGTACAGACGATCGAACTGCGCGACTGCATCGGCGGGGTTGTAGTCGCCGAACCACCAGAACCAGTCGGAGCTCTCGCACAGCGCCAGCTGACGCCCGGCCGCTGCGGACTCGGCCGCGTCCAGCACGCCGCTGGCCATGACCCGGTCGAAGGCGTACTTGGCATCGCAGAGCAGGTCCCAGCCCCGGTTCTTCTCGGCGTCGCCCATCCAGGTCGCCAGCGTGCCGTGCACCCAGCTGCCGGCGACCACTGCGGGCAGCGCAACCGGCGCGGGCGCGGGCTCGCGGCCGAGGAACGCCGAGAGCGTCGTGAGCTCAAGCCGCGGGTCCGCGACCAGCGCGGCATACATGGCGCGCAGGAAGTAATAGCCATTGCAGGGGTAGTGCTCCCAGGCGTTCTCGCCGTCGAGCGCGATCAGCACGCAGCGGCGTGGATCGCCCGCGTAGCGTTCGGCGAGCAGCCCGAGCTCGTGCGCGAGGTTGGCCGCGGCATCATCGCCGTGCCAGCTGGAGTACTCGAAGCCGATCGCATCGGACAGGCCGTCATGGCGGAAGAAACAGGCCAGGCGCTGGCCGGGCAGCGCATAGGGCACATCGCCGGGCACCGGCTCGCCGCCTGCGGCGAGACTGTTGTGCAGCACGTTGCCGCTGGTGGCGGCCCAGCGCAGCCCGCTCCGGTCGAGGAGCGCGAGCGCAGCGTCGCTGACCGCGCCCTCGGAGGGCCAGCAGCCCTGCGGAGCGAAGCCGAAGGTCCGGGTGAACAGGCGGATGGCCTCGTCCATGTGCCAGGCCGCACGCGCGGCACCACCGGGGTAGTGGTCATGGCGCGGCAGCGCGGCGTCCGGCTGGGATTCACGCGCCGCGTGGAAGTCGAACAGCAGCGGCAGGATCGGATGGCCGTAGGGCGTGACGGAGAGTTCGACGCGTCCTGCCGCGGCGAGGCTGCGGTAGCGCGGCACGATCCCGGCGAGCACTTCGGACACGACGCCGAGCAGCGTGCGGCGCTGCACCGCCGTGAAACCGTGGCGCTGCGCCATGAGCTGCTGCACCCGTGCATCGTCGCGCCGCACGGTCTCGCCGAGCCAGGCGAGGTGGTACCAGGTGGACAGGTCGCGGATCATCGGGTCCGAAGCCCACCCGGCGCGGTCCGCGGCCAGCAGCGATTCGGCGACCCGCGCCACCTCGGCGAAGGCCTCGAAGCGCTCGATCATGTGCCGGCGCTGCGCGCGCAGCAGCGCCCGCAGCAGTTCGGCACGCGCCTGCGCGTCGGCCGGCAGCGGCGCCTCGCTGAGCGTGGCCAGGACCGGATCGCCGAGTGGCGCGCCCGAATGCAGGTGGTCCGCGAGGCGGACCGCGTATTCCTGCAGCTGCTCGATCAGCACCGGCGTGAAGTTCACCACCGCGCGCGCCGCGGGGTTTTCCTCGAGGTGCGCCGCCATGTCGGAGTAATCCTTGAGCGCGTGCAGGTAGGTCCAGGGCAGGACGTACTCGCCGCTCAGTGCGTCGCGGTACTGCGGCTGGTGCATGTGCCACAGCAGCACCACTGGCAGCCGCGGCGCCGCGGCGTTCACGGCGCGCGCAGCATGTCGGGCGTCACCAGCACGACGCCCTTGTCGGTGACGTGGAAGCGCTGGCGATCAGCGGCGACATCGATCCCGATCTCGGTGCCGGGGGGGACCTCGCAGCCCTCGTCGAGGATGGCGCGGCGGATCGTGCAGCCGCTGCCCACGTGCACGTGCGGCAGGATCACGGCGCGCTCGATGCGGGAGAGCTCGTCGATGCGCACGTTGGAGAACAGCAGCGACTCGCGCACCTGCGAGCCCGACACGATGCAGCCGCCCGCCACCATGGAATTGATGGCCGCGCCCTGGCGTTCGCCGTCGTCGAGCACGAACTTCGCCGGCGGCTGCTGCAGCTGGTAAGTCCAGATCGGCCATTCCTCGTCGTAGATGTTGAGCTCGGGGTTGACGTGCACCAGTTCGATGTTGGCCTCGTAGAACGCATCGATGGTCCCGACATCGCGCCAGTAGTTCTGCGCGCGGGTCCGCACGTCCTGGAAGGGGTAGGCGTACACCTGCCGGTCCATGATCGACTTCGGGATGATGTTCTTGCCGAAGTCGTGCGCGGATTCGCCGTCGAGCGCGTCCTCGACCAGCAGCCGCTCGAGCAGTCGCGTGTTGAAGACATAGATGCCCATCGAGGCCAGCGCCACATCCGGGCGCCCCGGCATCGGATCGGGTTCGGCGGGTTTTTCGGCAAAGCGCGTGACGCGGTTCCACTCGGTGGTGGTCATCACGCCGAAGGCGCGCGCCTCGGCGCGCGGCACTTCGACCACGCCCACGGTAATGTCGGCGCCCTTCTCGACGTGGTAAGCAATCATCGGACCGTAGTCCATCTTGTAGATGTGGTCACCGGCCAGCACCAGCACGTGCTTGGGTCGATGCGAGAGGATCAGTTCGAGGTTCTGGTACACCGCATCGGCGGTGCCGAGGTACCAGTGGCCGCCGGTCTGCTGCTGCGCGGGCGAGACCTCGACGAACTCGCCGAACTCGCCGCGCAGGAAGCCCCAGCCGCGCTGCACGTGCTGGATCAGCGACTGCGCCTTGTACTGCGTGAGCACGCTGATCTGCCGGATGCCGGAGTTCACGCAGTTCGACAGCACGAAGTCGATGATGCGGAACTTGCCGCCGAAGGGCGTGGCGGGCTTGCAGCGGTGCGCGGTGAGGCCGCCGAGCCGCTCGCCGCGACCCCCCGCCATGATGACCGCCAGGGTGCCGCTGGTGAGACGGCTGACGTAGCGGCCCGAGGAGGCTCGCGCGGGTTGCTTGGGCATGCGCTGGGTCACTCCGCGATTGGTGTCATGGGGAAAGGTGCAGGAACTATATTAGGCAAATGCAGACCCGGTTGCCGCAAGACGTGGAATCCCCCGAGGCGGGGCTCGCCCGCTTGGCGGCGGGCACCCATGACGATCCCCACGCGGTCCTGGGCGCGCATCCGGAGCCCGCAGGCGACGGCGTCGAACTGCGGCTGTTCCTGCCCGGCGCGGTCCGCGCCGAAGTCCTGGGCACGCAGGGCGTCGCGCTGCCCGCCCGCCGCATCGGCCATTCTGACGGTTTCGCCTGGTCCGGAGCGGCCGCCGCGCTGCCGCCGCATTACCGCGTCGACTGGTGGGACGGTGATGGACACCTGCACCAGAGGGTCGACCCCTACTCGTTCCGCGCGCCGCTGCTGAGCGACCACGACCTCTACCTGTTCAACGAGGGCCGCCACTTCAGGCTCTGGCAGTCGCTCGGCGCCCACGCGACCACGATCGAAGGCGTCGCTGGCGTCCGCTTCGCGGTCTGGGCGCCGGAGGCCGTGCGGGTCAGCGTGGTGGGCCCGTTCTGCCGGTGGGACGGGCGGGCTCTGCCGATGCGCTCGCGCGGCGCCAGCGGCGTCTGGGAGCTCTTCGTGCCGGGGCTCGACGCCGGCGAGCTCTACAAGTTCGAACTGCGCAACCGGCACAGCGGCGCCATCCTCCTGAAGAGCGACCCGATGGCACGCGCGGCGGAACGCCGGCCCGCGACGGCGTCGGTGGTCGCGCCGCCGCCGGCGCAGGCCTTCGACGATGCAGCGTGGATGCAGGCGCGCGCCACGCTCGACTGGCAGCACGCGCCCATGAGCATCTACGAGCTGCACCTGGGATCCTGGCGGCGCGCCGAGGACGGCAGCTTCCTCGACTATCGCGAGATCGCCCGGCAACTGGTCCCCTACGTCCGCGGGCTCGGCTTCACCCACATCGAGCTGCTCCCGGTGACCGAGCACCCGCTCGACGATTCCTGGGGCTACCAGACCACCGGCTATTTCGCGGCCACTGCGCGCCACGGCTCGCCGGACGACCTGCGCTTCCTGATCGACGAGTGCCACCGCGCCGGCATCGGCGTGCTGCTCGACTGGGTGCCCGGGCATTTTCCGCGCGACGCCCACGGCCTCGCGGCCTTCGACGGCACGGCACTCTACGAATACGCCGACCCGCGCAGGGCTGAGCACAAGGAGTGGGGCACCCTGGTGTTCAACTATGAACGCCACGAGGTGCGCTCGTTCCTGGTCTCCAGCGCACTGTACTGGCTGCAGGAGTTCCACTTCGACGGCCTGCGCGTCGATGCGGTCGCCTCGATGCTGTACCTGGATTTCAGCCGCCGGCAGGGCGATTTCGTGCCGAACCGCCTCGGCGGCAACCACAACCTCGAGGCCATCGACTTCCTGCGCGAGCTCAACACCGAAATCCACGCGCGCTGCCCGGGCGCCGTGGTGATCGCCGAGGAATCGACCGACTGGCCGCTCGTGAGCCGCCCCGCCCACGACGGCGGCCTCGGTTTCTCGATGAAATGGAACATGGGCTGGATGCACGACACGCTGGCCTATTTCCGCGAGGATCCGCTGCACCGTCCGCATCACCACCAGCGGCTGACCTTCGGGATCACGTACGCCTGCAGCGAGAACTTCGTGCTGCCGCTCTCGCACGACGAGGTCGTGCACCTCAAGCGCGCGCTGCTGGCAAAGATGCCGGGCGACCGCTGGCAGCAGTTCGCCAACCTGCGCCTGCTGTATGCGTGGATGTGGACCATGCCGGGCAAGAAGCTGCTGTTCATGGGCGGCGAGTTCGGCCAGACCAGCGAATGGAATGCGGGCACCGCACTGCCCTGGCCACTGCTGCAGCAGGACGCGCACCGCGGAATCGCCACGCTGGTCGGCGACCTCAACCGCCTCTATCGGGAAGACCCGCGGCTGCACCGGCACGAGTTCGAGCCGGAGGGCTTCCGCTGGGTCGACTGCGAGGACCGCAGCCAGTCGGTGCTGTCGTTCCTGCGGCTGGACGCCGGCCGGCCGCTGCTGGTGGTGCTGAACTTCACGCCCGTGCCGCGCCATGCGTACCGCGTCGGCGTGCCCCGCGGCGGCGTGTGGCGGGAACTCCTGAACACGGATTCAGCGCGCTACGCCGGCAGCAACCTCGGCAACCTCGCGACAGTGCGCACGTCGGCGCAGCCGGCGCACGGCCACGCACAGTCCCTGGAGCTCCTGCTGCCGCCGCTGGCGGCGGTGATCCTGGAGCCGGGCTGAACTCAGCCCGCCTCCATCCATTTCATCAGGCCCGTCTCGTAGGGATGCGTGAGCAGCTCGTGCGCGGGAAACACCCGCACCGCGCCCTGGAACTGGCCACAGGCCTCGGGCGGCACGTCGAGCGCGAAGATCACCGCGCCGTCGGCCTCGACCTCGTCGGTCGCGCGCAGCGGCACGCGCCAGTCGCGCGCGTGCAGCGCTTCACGGTAGGACGCGAGCGCGACCGGTTCACGCGGGGTCTGCGGCAGGACCCGGCCGGCGATCAGTTCGACGCGCACGTCATCGGGCCGCAGTCCACCCAGCTGCACCGCCACCCGCATCCGCAGCCGTTCGGCCAGCGGATGGCTGCGCAGGGGTATCGAGCGCGCCACCGCCGAGACCCGCGGCCAGGCCTCGCGCACGCGCTGCTTCCACTGCGAGAGCTCGCGCGCCCCGGCATAGCCGTGCGCGGCGAGACGCTGGCCCTGGGCTGCCGCGGGGGCGTAGATGCCCTTCGCGTAGTCCGCCACCGTGCGCCGCATGTTGAAGCGCGGGATCACCGTCATCATGGCGCGCTTGGAACGCCGGACCCATTCGGCGGGCACGCCGTTCGCGCCACGCGTGTAGTACATCGGCACCACTTCATCGCGGATCGCCTCGAGGATCAGCTCGGCCTCGAGCGCGTCGCGCCGCGCGGGATCCTGGGCGTCCACCGCGGGGATCCCCCAGCCGTTGTCTTCCTCGAAGCCCTCGGCCCACCAGCCGTCGAGCACCGACAGGTTGAGCCTGCCGTTGACCGCCGCCTTGATGCCTGAGGTACCGCTGGCCTCGAGGGGCGCGACCGGGTTGTTGAGCCACACGTCGCAGCCCGACACCAGCCAGCGCGCCAGCTGGATGTCGTAGTCCTCGAGGAACACCACGCGGCCGATGAACTCCGGCTGCAGCATCACCTGCTTGATCTCGCGCAGCACGGCCTGGCCGGGATGGTCGGCTGGATGGGCCTTGCCGGCGAACAGGAACACCACCGGACGCGCCGGATCGTTGACCAGCGCGGCCAGCTTCTCGCGGTCGCGCAGGATCAGCGAGGCGCGCTTGTACGTCGCGAAGCGGCGCGCGAAGCCAATCACCAGCACCTCGGGACGCGCCGGGTCGAGCAGGCGCACGACCTGGCGCCACTGCGCCAGGCTCTGGCCCTTGCGGATGAACTCGCGGCGCAGGCGCTCGCGCACGCAGTGCAGCATGTCGGACTTCACGGTCTGGGCGGAGCCCCAGTAGGCGCGATCCGGCACCCGTTCCAGGGTCTTCCAGAACGCGGCATCGGAGAGCTGCTCGCGCCACTCGGGGCCCACGACTTCGTCAAAGAACTCGGCCCATTTCTGGTGCAGGAAGGTCGGGACGTGCACGCCGTTGGTGACGTAACCCACCGGATTGTCGTCGGGGCGGACCTCGGCCCAGTGATCCGCGACCAGGCGCGAGGACACGGCGCCGTGCAGGCGGCTCACCCCGTTCACATGGCGCGCCCCGTTGAGCGCCAGGCGCGTCATGTTGAACATGCCGTGGTGCCCCGGGGCACGGCCCAGCTCCAGGAAGTCGTCCACCGGCAGGCCCAGTTCATCGATGAAGCCGGAGAAGTGCGTGAGCATGAGTCCGTGGCTGAAGGCATCGTGGCCGGCGGCCACGGGCGTGTGCGTGGTGAACGCGCACTGCGCGGCAACCGCCTCCAGCGCGGAGGGAGCGTCCAGGCCCTGAGCCATCGTCTCGCGCAGGCGCTCCAGCACCAGGAAGGCCGCGTGGCCTTCGTTCATGTGCCACACCGCCGGCCGCAGCCCGAGCGCGCGCAGCGCACGCACGCCGCCGATGCCCAGGACCATTTCCTGGCGGATGCGCATGGTGTCGTCACCGCCATAGAGACGATGGGTGGTGTCGCGATCCGCGACCTCGTTCTCCGGGCAGTTGGTGTCGAGCAGGATCACGCTGATCCGCCCCACCCGCGCCCGCCACAGCCGCGTCACGACGTCGCGGCCGGCGATTGGCACGTGCACCGACAGCCAGTCGCCTGCCGCGTCGCGCACGGGTTCGACCGGGAGGTCGCGCGCATCGTGCTCGCGATACTCGGCGTGCTGCACGCCGTCGCTGTCCACGACCTGCGTGAAGTAACCCTGGCCGTACAGCAGCCCGATGGCGACGAAATTCAGCCGCTCGTCGCTGGCCGCCTTGCAGTGGTCGCCCGCGAGCACGCCGAGCCCACCCGAGTAGATCGGGAACCCGTGGTTGAAGCCGTACTCGGCGCAGAAATACGCCACCAGGGGCGCATCGTCGATCGGGGGCGTCTGCACATAGGCGTCGAACACGCCGAGCACTTCGGCGTAGCGCGCGCAGAACCCGGGGTCGGCCGCCGCGCGGTCCAGGGCGGCCTGGTCGAGGCAACGCAGCAGCAGGCGCGGATTGCCGCGCGACTGCGCCCAGAGCGGCGCGTCGAGTTCCTCGAACAGCGCCCGGGTGGGGCGATGCCAGCTGAAAAACAGGTTGTTGGCGAGGTCCGCGAGGCGCGAGAGGTTCTCGGGAATGCGCGGGGAGATCTCGAGCGTCAGTGTCTGTCCCATAGGCAGGAAGTCTAGCAGCGCCACCCGGCGGGGCAGATTACAGACGGTAGTAGTTGACGCTCAGTACTAGTTAGTTCACAGTATTAGCCCATGGACGATAGTCACGCCCGAAAATTCCAGAAAGAACTCAACGCCGGGCTCGTCTCGCTGGTGCTGCTGTCGGTGCTCGCCGCCAGCCCCGCAGACCTGTACGGCTACGAGATCGCCAAGCGACTGCAGAAGGCCAACGACGGCGACCCGCTGTTCAAGGAAGGCACGATCTATCCCGTGCTGCGGGCGCTGTCGGCCGCGGGCCTGCTGGACAGCCATGTCGTCCCGTCCGTGGCGGGCCCGCCGCGGCGCTATTACCGGATCACCGACACCGGGCGCGCGACGCTGGCCGACTGGCTGGGCGCCTGGCGCAACACCCGCGACTTCGTCAACCGCTGCACCGAAACAGGCTCACCATGACCCGCTCCACCCCCCGCTCCATCGACGAATACCTCGACCAGCTTCGTGCCGCCCTGGCGGGCGAAGACCCCGCACTGGTGCAGGACGCTTTGTATGACGCCGAGGAATACCTGCGTGCCGAACTCGCAGCGCACCCGGACCGCAGCGAAGCGGACATGCTCGAGCTGATCGCGGGCAGTTACGGCGCCCCCGACGAGGTCGCCGCCGCGTACCGCGACACCGAAGCCCGGGTCCGCACCGCCCTCGCCACCCCCGCCCGGCGCAGTTCCACCAGCCCCTCGGCGCTGCGCCGCTTCTTCGGCGTGTTTTCCGACGTGCACGCCTGGACCTCGCTGTTCTTCATGCTGCTCGCGCTGGCCACGGGCATCTTTTACTTCACGTTCGCCGTCACCGGCCTCGCGCTGTCGGCGGGCCTGTCGATCCTGATCATCGGCCTGCCGTTCTTCATCGCCTTCATCGGACTCTCGCGCGTGCTCTCGCTGGTCGAGGGCCGCCTGATCGAGGCGCTGACGGGCGAGCGCATGCCGCGCCGTCCGCCGCACCCCGGGGTCCCGCAGGGCTTCGGCGCGCGGATCATGGCGATGCTGCGCGACCTGCGCACCTGGACCACGCTCGGCTACTTCGTGCTGATGCTGCCGCTCGGCGTCGCGTACTTCGTCGTCGCCGTGGTCGGCGTCACTCTGGGCGCCGCCTTCATCCTCGCACCGCTGTGGGAAGGCCTGCGCGCGCTCGGCGTCGCGCTGCCCGAAGGCGGCCTGCAGTTCGACACCGTCGACCCAGGGCTGCTCACCGCGCTCGACTCGCCCGGCGGACTCGCGCTGATGTTCGTCGTCGGCGTGCTGCTGCTCACGCTGCTGATGCACCTCGCGCGGGCCGTGGGCCACCTGCACGCCCGCATCGCCAAGACCCTGCTGGTCGCGGGATGAAGAGCCTGCTGCTGCTCGCCGCAGCGGCGGCGGCGCCGCTGCCCGCGCCCGCTGCCACGCCCGCCGCCGCGCCCGGCTGCCTCGCAGACGGCAGCGGCTACCTGCGCGCGCGCCTGCGCGGCGCGGTCGACCTGGACCTGGCGTGGCGCGATCCGGAACTGCACTGCGAGGGCGGCGCGCGCCCCGATGGCAGCGGCCTGCGCGTGACCATCGCCGGGCCGGCGCAGTCCAACGGCCGCAGGCTGCGTTTCGTGTTCGGCATCGCGGCAGGCTCCGAAGGCGTCGCGGCAAGCGCGCGGCCGACCAACCTCACGCTGATCTTCGAAGGCGAGCAGCGGCTGTTCGCCACCTTGGGCGAGGAGCGCTGCACCACCGAGACACTGCGCCAGCAGCGCATCGGCGCGCTCGGCGGACCCCAGCGCAGCTGGAAGATCGAGGCCAGCGGCTTCTGCACCGCGCCCGCACAGACCCTGGATGGCAGCCAGCGGGTGCTGGTGACGCGTTTCGATTACGCTGCGCGCATCACCTTCGAGGACAGCCCCGATGCCAGCAAGAGTCCCGCGCCCCGCTGAAACCGCCCGCCGCCGCCAGGTCCGGGTGCGGCCCGCGCTGGCGGCGCTGTTCGCGCTGCTGCTGTACGCCGGCGTCAGCCGGCCGATCCCGGCGCAGGACCTGACGGACGCGCCCCCCATCATGGAACTCTCGAGCTTCCCGCGCTCCGCCCTGACCCTCCACGCCTCCGACGGCAAGGGGCACGTGTTCAACGTGTGGATCGCCGATACGCCAGAGCGCCAGCAGCAGGGCCTGATGTTCGTCCGCGACCTGCCGGCCGAGGAAGGCATGCTGTTCGTCCACCGGCAGCCGCGCGTCGCGGGCATGTGGATGAAAAACACCTATATCCCGCTCGACATGCTGTTCATCGACGCCCGCGGCCAGGTGGTCGATATCTTCGAGCGCACCGTCCCCCACTCACTGGCGACGGTCGGTTCGTCGCGCCCCGTGAAGGCCGTGCTGGAACTGCGCGGCGGCGAGGTACGGCGGCGCGGGCTGCGGGTCGGCGACCGGGTCGACCACCCGGCGTTCCGCGCCCCGGTGCGCGCCCTGTAGCTTGCGCACCACATTGCCCGAAAGACGGGTTTTCGCAAATCCGGCATCCTAAGGTATGATCCGCGGCTTCCGACGAAGCTGTGCGGCGTTTCCGCGCAACAACTCGAAGCAAGAATCGAATAAGGGAGTCGCTCTAATGAAAAAGACCTCAGGTCTTGCCCTCGCGACCAGCGTCGTGATGCTCGCGTCCACCGCGAGCGTCGCCGGCTCTGATCCGGGAAGCTGGTATGTGTCCCCCATGATCCAGGGCGTGTGGCTCGACGAGAACCGCAAGGCCGACGATGGCGTGGGCGCCTCGATCGCCTTCGGCCGCGTGCTCACCGACAAGTGGAATTTCGAGATCGGCCTCGGTGGCAGCAACCACGAGCTCGCCGGCACCGACAACAAGCTGAAGCTCCAGAACTGGGACCTCGGCCTGCAGCGCGTGTTCTATCGCAACGAGACCGTGAACCCGTACATCACCGCGGGCCTCGGCCGCATCGAAGAGCGCCTTCCGGGCGCCGGTCGCGACAGCTCGTACTTCCTGAAGTACGGCGTGGGCGTGCTCGCCGACATCTCCAAGGACACCCGCAAGGGCACCAACCTGCAGCTGCGCGGCGAAGTCGTCGGGCGCCAGGTCGACCGCGTCGGCAACAACCCGATCGACTACCTCATCGGCCTCGGCCTGCTGTACTCCTGGGGTGGCAGCATCGAGCAGCCCGCCGCCGCCGCGCCCCCGCCGCCCCCGCCGCCCCCGCCGCCGCCGCCGCCGCCGGTGGATGGCGATGACGACCGCGATGGCGTGCTGAACAGCCGCGACAAGTGCCCCGGCACTCCCGCCGGCGCCAAGGTCGACAGCAACGGCTGCGAGTGCGGCGACATCGTGCTGCGCGGCGTCACCTTCGTGACCGGCTCGGCCGAGATCACTCCGCAGGGCCAGCTGCTCCTCGACTCCGTCGCCAACGGCCTCGGCAGTCGCGCGGGCGCGAAGATCGAAGTCCGTGGCCACACCGACGACGTGGGCTCCGACACCTTCAACCTGGCGCTGTCGCAGCGTCGCGCTGATTCGGTCAAGGCCTATCTCACGGGCAAGGGCGTGCCGGCCGACAACCTCTCGTCGATCGGCCTCGGCGAGATGCAGCACATCGCGCCGAACGACAGCGCCGAGGGCCGCGAGCAGAACCGTCGCGTCACCCTGCAGGTGCTGAGCGTGATCTGCGAAGACCGTGCGTCGGAAGATCTCGTCCTGCGCGGCGTGAACTTCTCGACCGGCTCGGCCAGGCTCACGGCCACCGACCGGCTGGTGCTCGACTCCGCGATCACCTACCTGAAGGCGCGTCCGAACTCGTCCGCCGAAGTCCGCGGCCACACCGATGACGTGGGCAACGACCAGGCGAACATGCGCCTGTCGCAGTCCCGCGCCGAGTCGGTGCGCGAGTACCTGGTCGCCGGCGGCATCGAGGCCTCGCGCCTCACCGCCCTCGGCCTCGGCGAGACGGAGCACATCGCTCCGAACACCTCGCCGGAGGGTCGCCTGCAGAACCGCCGCGTCACGCTGCGGATCAAGCCCTGATCGCCGGGACGACCGCGGCGCCCCGGGCGCCTCGGTTGTCCTTGCAGGACCAGGCCATACGGGCCGGGTGAGCAATCACCCGGCCCGTTTGCTTTAGGCTAGCGAACATGGAACCGCTCGCCACAGCCCAACGGATGGTCGCCGAAGCCACCGCGCTCGAGCAGGCCGGCCGGCTCGCCGAGGCGGCACGGGTTTACCAGGCCGTCCTCGCGCAGTGGCCCTTCCTGGTCGACACCTGGTACAACCTCGGCCTGCTGCTGCGCAGGCTCGGTCACTACGAGCCGGCGCTCGCCGCCTACCAGCAGGCGCTCGACTGGGGCATCCAGGGGCCCGAGGAAGTGCACCTGAACCGCAGCGTGATCTACGCCGACGGCCTGCTGCAGCCAGAGGCCGCCGAGCGGGAACTCGCCGCCGCGCTGCGCCTGGCGCCGGCCTATGTCCCGGCGCTGCTGAACCTCGCGAACCTGCGCGAGGACCTCGGTCGTCGCCACGAAGCCCGCGAGCTCTACTCGCGTGTCCTCGCCCTCGACCCCGCGCACCCCGAGGCGCTCGCGCGCATCGCCAACCTCGCCGACTTCAGCGACCCCGCAGATCCTCTGATCGAGCGGTTGCGCCAGGCCGTGCGTGCCGCCTCGGGCCGCGCAGCCGATCAGGCAAGCCTCGGTTTCGCGCTGGGCCGCGCGCTGGATGCCTGCGGCGCGCATGACGCCGCCTGGGAGGCGTACACCAAAGCCAACCAGGCGAGCCGCGACAGCGCCCCGCCCGGCACGCAGCGCTACGATCGCGCCGCGCACGAGCAACTGATCGACCGCATCATCGCGAACTTCGACGCCGGGTTTTTCCAGCGGGTGGCAGCGGGCGGCACGACGCCCTCGCAGGCGGGCGCGCCACCGGTCTTCATCTGCGGCATGTTCCGCTCGGGATCGACCCTGGCCGAGCAGGTGCTGTCGGCACACCCCAGGGTCACCGCCGGCGGCGAACTCGACTGGCTGCCCGCACTGGTGCACAGCGCACTGTCGCCCTTCCCGGAAGCGCTCGCGGCGACCGGCCCCGTGCAGATCCGGCAGCTCGCCTCGCGCTACCTCGAAGCCCGCGCCGCGGTGTTCCCCGAAGCCGACGTGCTCACCGACAAGCGCCCCGACAACTTTCTGTACCTCGGCCTGGTCAAGGCGATGTTCCCCGATGCACGCATCGTGCACACCCGCAGATCACCGCTCGACAACTGCCTGTCGGTGTACTTCCTGCACCTGGACCACGGCATGGGCTACGCCACGCAGCTGCTGGACATCGGCCACTACTACCTGCAGCAGGAACGCCTGATGGCGCACTGGCGCGCGCTGTTCGGCGCGCAGATCCACGAGTTCGACTACGACCGTTTCGTCGCCGCGCCGGCAGCGGAACTGGCCGGCCTGCTCGCTCACTGCGGGCTCGAGTGGGACTCACGCTGCCTCGAGTTCCACCAGGCACGCGGCAGCGTGAAGACCGCCAGCGTCTGGCAGGTCCGGCAACCGCTGTACCAGCGCTCCTCGGGCCGCTGGCGCAACTACGAGCGGCAGCTCGCGCCGCTGCGGGCGATGCTCAGTCCGCCGCGCTGAGCTCGCCGGATGTCGGGTCCACTCCGGCCTCGCGCAGCGCGTCCACCAGCGGTGCCAGATGCGCGCGATACCGTTCCGCGCGGCCGCTGCGCACCTCGACCGGCGCGCGTGCGTCGACCGTGCTGAAGGTCGCGATCGGCCGTTCCGCGCGCGCGTGCTCGAGGCAGGCCGGTTCCCACTCCAGGCCGCAGGCGCGCAGCAGCGCCGGCGCAGCATTCAGGAAATCCCCCGCGAACTCCTCGTAGCGGATGTTCACGATGCGCCCCGGGAAGGCACGCTCCCAGTGCGCCATCAGCCGGGCGTACTCGCCGAAGAAGTGGCCGAGATCAGCGAGCTGGTGCGTGAAGGCCCAGTTCTTCGAGAACTCCTGGCGCCAGACCGACAGCAGCGTCTCGAGCGGATCGCGGCGCAGGTGCAGGATCACCGCGTCGGGGAACAGCCGCGCGATCAACCCGACCGCGTAGAAGTTCAGCGGCTGCTTGTCCGTGAGGTGGTCCTTGCCCGCCGGCGCGGCCACCTCGGCAAGATAGGCGCTGGCCCAGCCCGCCAGCGCCGCATCGTCGGGCGTCCTGCCGGCGCCGGCCAGCGCCACGTAGCGCCCGATCATCTGCTGCATCGCGAGCCGCTCGCCACAGGCGTGGACGCGCGAGTGGGCGCCGAGCACGCTCTCCACGAGCGTGGTGCCCGAGCGCGGCATGCCGACGATGAATAAGGGTCGGCGCACGCCGGGCTGCAGCACCGCCGAGGGCGCGAGCGGTCCCGGGAAGAGTTCGATCAGGCGCTGCGTGCGCTCCTGCTGGCCGGCACGGCTGTAGGAACGCTCCTCGATCCGGTCGCGCTCGCGTGCCAGTTCGTGCGCGCGTTCGTAGGCGCCGAAGGCTGCGTCGATGCCGCCGGACGCATCGAGCGCATGCGCGATCGAGAATGCCGCGGGGATCCGCAGGTCCAGCGGCACATCGGCGCGCGCCGCGATGGCTTCGAGCTGCGCGCTCTGCGGACCGTCGAGCCGGCCCTGCTGCAGCCGGCTGAGGATGGTGTAGGCCGGAACGTTGTTCGGCTCGCGCTCGAGGCAGCGTCGGCAGGCGTCGAGGGCTGCCTCGAAACGACCGTAGTACATGTGCAGCAGCGCACGCCGCGCCAGCACTTCCGGATGGCCGGCTTCGAGTTCTTCCGCCGCCTCGAGCGCCGCCTCGGCCGCCTCGAAATCGAGCGCATGCAGGCACAGCCCGGCGAAAGCGGCCAGATCGCCCACCGCGTGCCGACCCAGGCTCAGGTAGCGGGCGAAGGCGGCCACAGCATCGGCGTGGCGGCCCCGTTCGAATTCGGCCCGCGACAGCCCGCGCCAGGCCTCGGGCGTCTCGGGTCGCGCGTCAGCCCAGGCCAGCGCGGTGGCGTGCAGCTTCGGCCAGTCGCGACGCGCGGCGAGCACCTCGCACAGGACGCCCAGCAGCACCGGTTCGCCAGGCGACTGGCTGAGCGCGACTTCGAGCAGGCTGATCGCGCGGTCCGTGTCGCCGTGCCGCAGCGCGAGCTGCGCCAGGCCCGCAGCGGGCCGGGGCAGGGTCGGGTTCAGCTCGAAAGCCTCGGACCAGGCCTGCGCGGCCGCGGCGTCGTCACCGCGCTGCGCCTCGAGATCGCCGATCCTCGACCAGGCCGCGACGGCCTGCGGCTCGAGCGCGACCACGCGCTGCAGTTCGCGCAGCGCCGCGTCGGGCAGGCGGGCGAGCGCCAGCCCCTCCGCCAGATTGAAACGCAGGCCGGACTGCGCACCGTCCAGCTCCACCGCCCGTCGCAGCAGGGGCAGGGCCTCCGCAGGACGACCGGCCTGGGCGAGCGCGAAGCCCGTCAGGCTGTTGGCCTCTGCGTCGTCAGGCGCGAGCTGCAGCGCCGCGCGGTAAGCGGCCAGCGCGTCGTCCAGACGCTGTGCGCGATGGGCCGCCATCCCGCGCTCCATGGCTTCCCGGAATCCCTTCGCCGTCATATCCACTGTCCCGCCGTGTCGTGCCGATCCGCGCACCCAGTGGGGGGATGCTGGAGTCCGGCGCGGCGCCTGTCCACCCTCCCCCCCCGGAACGGTTGTGGCCTTCCGCCCACACCGAGCCGCCGCCACGACAGGCAAGCAGCCATGTCGTTGTAAAAGCGCAACAGTATCTTGCGGCGCGGCCTGCGATCCCGTAGCATGAAAATCACATAGCCGCGTGCCATCACGGCGGCTGCGGGGCTTTTCGTCCACCTGTCGCAGGGGTGGGGCCCTAGCAACAATTTCGAAAAATACAGGCGGCGCTGCCGTCATCAGGAGGATACGGATGAACCTTAACAGTACAGTCGCAGTCGCCGTGCGTCGCGCGTTGATGGTGGGAGCCATCTCGACGTCGGTCGTCGCACCGGTCTTCGCCCAGGAATCCGCCAGCGCGGGCGCCGAGCTCGAGACGATCGTCGTCACCGGTTCGCGCCTCAAGCAGGCGAACCTCGAGTCGAGCAGCCCCGTCACGCAGGTCACCGCGGCCGATGTCGCCACGCAGGGTGTCACCCGCGTCGAAGACCTGATCAACCAGCTGCCGCAGGCCTTCGCCGCGCAGAACGCCACTGTGGCCAACGGCTCCACGGGCACCGCGACGGTGAACCTGCGCGGCCTGGGCTCGTCCCGCACCCTCGTGCTCGTCGACGGTCGCCGCCTGCCCTACGGCGGCGTCACCAACTCGGCGGCCGACCTCAACCAGATCCCGGGCCAGCTGATCGAGCGCGTCGAAGTGCTCACCGGCGGCGCCTCGGCGGTCTACGGCTCCGACGCTGTCGCCGGCGTCGTGAACTTCATCACCAAGAAGGACTTCGAAGGCGTCGAAGTCACCGGCCAGTACAGCTTCTACCAGCACAAGAACGACTTCGGCGGCCCCGGCGCCGTCAAGCTGCGCGACGTCATCGCCGGCCGTGCCGCCACCAACCCGGCGCAGTTCAAGCTGCCCGATGACAACGTCACCGACGGCTTCGGCCGCGAGGCGTCGATCCTGGTCGGCGTCAGCACCGAAGACGGCCGCGGCAACTTCACCGCCTACGCGGGCTGGCAGGAAAACGACGAAGTCCTGCAGCGTGATCGCGACTTCTCGGCCTGCGCCCTGAACCCGGGCCCGACGGTCTCGTTCTCCTGCGGTGGTTCCTCGACCGCCTCGCCGGCGCGCATCACCGACTTCGCGACCTACAACTACACGGTCGCGGCGGACGGCAGCGGCTGGCGCAATTTCAATGGCGCCACCGACCAGTACAACTTCGGCCCGTCCAACCACTACCTGCGGCCGTCCACGCGCTACAACGTGGGCGCCAGCGGCCACTACGAACTGAGCGACAGCGCAGACGTGTACACGCAGCTGATGTTCACGGACTACCGCTCGATCGCGCAGATCGCCCCGGGCGGTATCTTCCTCGACACCTCCACCATCAATTGCGACAACCCGTACATCCCGGCCAACCGCCTCGCCTCGATCGGCTGCACGCCGGCGCTGATCGCCGCGGGTGGCAGCACCTCGATGTACATCGGCCGTCGCAACACGGAAGGCGGCGGACGCCAGCAGTCGTTCGTGAACACCTCGTTCCGCGCCGTCGTCGGCGTGCGGGGCGCGCTGTCGGACAACTGGGACTACGACGTGTCCATCCAGCGCTCGACCGTGCAGGCCCAGCAGGAAACGCTGAACTACTTCGTCATCGACCGCATCGGCAAGGCGCTCGACGCCGTCCGCCTGCCCTCGGGCCAGGTGGTCTGCCGTGACGCGGGCGCCCGCGGCGATGGCTGCGTGCCCTACAACCCGTTCCAGCTGAACGGCGTCACGCCGGAAGCCCTGGAATACCTGCAGGCTCCCGGCATCCAGCTCGGCACCATCGACCAGGACGTCATCCTCGGCACCGTCTCGGGCGACACCGGCATCAAGCTGCCGACCGCCGAAGAGAGCATCCAGGTTGCCGTCGGCGCCGAGTACCGCCGTGACAAGCTGAAGAACTCCACCGACTCGCTGCTCGCCACCGCGGCCCTCTCGGGCACCGGCGGCGCCACGATCGGCATCACGGGTTCGACCACGGTCAAGGACCTCTTCGCCGAGGCCCGGCTCCCGCTCGTGCAGGGCAAGGCCTTCGCCGAGAGCCTGGTCGCGGACGTCGCGTACCGCTTCTCCGACTACGGCGACATCGACACCGACACCTACAAGATGGGTCTCGAGTGGTCGCCGATCTCGTCGATCAAGCTGCGCGGCAGCTACCAGCGCGCAGTCCGTGCGGCGAACATCGTCGAGCTGTTCACCGCCCAGGGCTTCAACCTGTTCGACATCGACGGCGACCCGTGCGGCGCAGACATCTCGACCAACCCGGCGGTCGCTCCGGGCGGCATCACCGCCACCCCGGCTAAGTGCATCGCGACGGGCGTGCCCGCGGGCAACGTGGGCTCTCCCGCCCTCGACAGCCCGGCCGGCCAGTACCAGTTCCTGCAGGGCGGCAACCCGGGCCTCACTCCGGAAGAATCCGACACCTACACGGTGGGCGTGATCTTCCAGCCTGAGTTCGCGTCGGGCCTCACCCTGTCGGTGGACTGGTTCAACATCCGCGTCGAAGGCACGATCTCGAGCTACGGGGCCAGCAACACCCTGAAGGCCTGCTACAACAACAACGAC
>CAJACZ010000227.1 GCA_903938365.1 uncultured Pseudomonadota bacterium
CCGGCCCGTCGAATTCGATCGCGGCGCGCGCCGGGAGGGCGCTCAGCAGGCCGCCGACCAGGCTGGCCAGCGTCGCGTGCCGCAGGGCGTGCTGCGGTCCGTGCGTGCCGGTCATGGGTCGCTGCCGCGGGCTCGTGGAGGCTCTGGATTCTACGGGGAAATGGCCGCGGCGGTGGCCGTGGCCGTGGCCGTAGCCGGGGCCGTGGCCGTAGCCGGGGCGAGCGCGCCCGCCGCCGGCCAGCCGGCGGGGCCCAGCCGCCATGCGGCCTCGTCCTGCGGCGTGCCGTCGGCGCTGAAGCTGCGCTCGATGGTTTCGAGGCTGCCGTCGTGCCCGATCAGCACGACCGTCGAACAGCGCGTCCCGTAATCGGGATGGTGGACAAAGGGCGAGGACAGCAGGTGTTCCCACTCCGGTTCGAGGCCGGTCCGGGGCAACTGGTCATGCGGCACCCGCTGCCGGTCGGCCAGCAGTTCGAACAGCGCCGACAAGCGGCCCGCTGCGCCGCCGTGCGACCAGTCCGCGAGCCCCTGCCGCAGGCGCAGCAGCTTGGGCCAGGGCGTGTCGATGAGGCCGTTGCCCAGCCCGTAGACCCCGGCGGGCAGCGGCCGCGCGAAGGGGGCGGCGCGGTTCGAGGCATACCAGAGCTGCCGGGCATCGCCGAGCAGCAGGTTGAAGCCGGCGTACGCCGTGGCCGTGCCCGAGAGCCCGTCGAGGAAGTCTGCGGCCGGCTGCGGCCCGGCCAGGAACGCGGGGATCAGCCCGCCGCGCGACGGCGCAGCGGGGCGCGGCGGCGCGCCCTCGCGGAAATTGGTGACCACGCCGAAGCGGCGATCCTCTCCCAGCCCCAGCCAGGTGCCGCCGGCCTGCAGGTCGCGACCCGCGAGGAGGGTGGGTGCCTCAGGCCAGGGCGCAAGCGGGGCGGCGGGCCGCGCGTGCCACTCGTCGCGGTTCGCCGCGAGCACGAGGCGGTAGCGCGGATGGGCGTTCCAGGCCAGGGCGAGCAGGCACACGGGCGGGACGCTCAGCGCCGCAGCAGCAGGCGGCGCAGCAGTTTCACGGCCAGCAGCACCAGCACCAGGACGATGCCCAGCGCGAACACCGGCGCCGCGAACGCGAGCACCGACAGGAGCAGGGAGCCGCCGAGTTCACCGGTGGCGATGACGGGGTTGCCGAGCCCGCCCGTGGTGACCGTCGACTTGGCGCGCAGCAGAGAGGTGATGCCCTGGGTGAGCCCGGCTGCGCCGCCGCCGGCGATCACGGCGGTGGTCCATTTGACGATCGGGGGCAGCTCGGTCATCACGGCTGCTGCCGCCACGGTGCCGGCGAGCACGGCGGCCGGGGTGGCGAGCGCGTCCAGCAGGTTGTCGAGGCCCGGCACGTAGTAGGCGAGGATCTCGATGAGCGCGGCCACCGCGAGCATGACCAGCGCGGGCAGCGTCGCGAGCCACGCAAAGGATTCGGCCAGTTCGATCCGGCCCGAATAGCCCGCCACCGACAGCACCAGCAGCGGCAGGAACACGCGCAGCCCGACGGCGGCGGCCAGTCCCACGCCGAGCGCGATCGAGAGCAGCATCTCGAGGTCCATGCGGTCGCCGCGCAGGGCCCTCAGGCCCGGCGGCCCTCCCAGCGGCCCACGTCGGGGAGGTCGCGCAGGGGAACCGCGCTGCCCGGGTCGAACCAGTTTTCGATGAGCCGGTAAGAGATCGAGGTCGACGGCGGCAGCGCCGGCGTACCCGAGGCGATCTGCTCGCGGGTGAACCAGCGGGCATCCTCGAGTTCGCTGCTGCCGCTGGCCACCGAGCCGGGTTCGGCGACCGCCATGAAGCCGAGCATCAGCGAGGAGGGAAAGGGCCAGGGCTGCGAGGAGTGGTAGCGGGATTCGCGCACGCGGACGCCCGTTTCCTCATGCACCTCGCGGATGACGGCATCCTCAAGGCTCTCGCCGGGTTCGACGAAGCCGGCGATCGTCGAATAGCGGCCCGCAGGCCACGAGTGCTGGCGGCCCAGCAGCGCGCGCTCGCCGTCGGTGACCAGCACGATGATCGCCGGGTCGATGCGCGGATAGAACTCGGTGCCGCAGGCGGCCGAGGTGCAGCGCATCGAGTGGCCCGCCCGCTGCGGCTCGCACGGTGCGCCGCAGGCGCCGCAGAAATGGTGCCGGCGGCGCCAGTACGCGAGCGCGCGGGCGTAGGCGAGCAGCCCGGCCTCGTCGGCGTCGAGCAGCGGGGCGAGCGGCCGCAGTTCCTCGAAGCGGGCGTCGGGCGCGGGCAGCGACAGGGCGGCGGGGATCTCGTCGAACTGCACCAGCACGCAGCGGGATTCCCGGAACCAGCCCAGCAGCAGCATGGATTCGCGCGCGGCGCTGCTGACCAGCGGGTGTGCGGCGTCGAGGAAGGCCACCCGGGGGCGTTCACCCTGCACCAGCTGGGTCGTGCCGTGGGCGACCATGAAGCGCGTGCCGGGATCGGCCAGGGCCTGCTCCCACCAGTCGGGTTCGTCGCGCCGTTCCGCCTGCCGGTCCAGGTACGGGCCGGCGAGGAAGTTCCAGGGCGGGGTGCGCGGATCTGTATTCATGGGGCGGGTCCGCACCCGGGCCGTGGCGCGGGTGCCTCAGGGGCCAAGACTGGAGGGGATTCTATCAGCCCCGACCTTCGGGCCCGCGGCGCCCGTGCGGCCGACCCGGGGCACGGCGGCCGGATTGGCCCGCAGGGACGGCAGCGGCACCGCCGGCGCCGGGGCGGCGCGGTACGCCGTCAGGCGCAGCGGGCGCCCGCAGGCGAGGCATTCCGGCGTGCGCAGCGCGATCGGGTCGGCGACGCCCAGGCCTTCGCAGTGCCGGCATCGATGCACCTGGAGTTCGGCGCCGGAGGCGAGCGCGGTGGCGAGGTACACCGCGTGCTCGAAAGTGATCTGCGGCCGCGGCGTGACGCGCTGGTAGGTTTCGAAGGCGTCGCACAGGAGTTCGCCGCGCGCCACCCCGGGCAGGATGCGCGCGGCGTCGGCCATGGGGGCCTGCGGCAGCACGCCGAACATCGAGAGAATGGAGGCCAGCGCGCTGGTGTCGCGCTGCATGGGGCGCGAGCGCATGAAGAACTCGGCCTGGCGCGGCGACTTGCCGCGATGGCGGCGGACGCCGGCGCCCGCACTGACGTAGGAGCGGTAGAGCTTGCGGATGCGGTCGTCCGTGAGGCCGGTCCAGCGGCGGATGGTCTGGGTGCGCGCCTCGTGCTGGATGAGGCGCAGGGCAAGGTCCAGTCGCAGCCGGTCGCGGCTGTAGCGGTCGTCGGTCAAGCGCATCGGTTCGAACCCCTGACTTTGTTGTTTTCCAAATTTGGTAAAAATATCCCAAAAATGGAAATGCTTTCCTAGATCCTCTGGTGCAGCATTTGTCGCGGGAAAGGGGAGGAATGAATGAAAACCAGTTCCAGCATCGCGATTCCGGCCGGTCAGGGCCCGGGCGCCCGGCCGTCCGGAGCCATGGAAGACCGGGACCTGGCGCAGGTCGTCGAGATGAACCTGCGCGGTCTGCAGGTCGTGCGCGACGAGGCAGCCTCGGCCCGGCCGGGCCTGCCGGCGGCGGTCATGGCGCTGAGCGACGAGTGGCGCCAGGCCGACGATACCCAGCTCGCGCGGATCGCCGCTGCGCCCTACCTGCTGTTCGACATCGCCGTGGATCGGGCCGTGGCGCTGCACAGCCTGCGGCCGACGGTGGCCGAGGCCGTGGCGCCGCCCGGCCTGTTCGGGCGCGCCACCGGCCGCAGTTTTGCCCGCCTGCTGGTCCACTTCGCGTGGCACATCTGCACTTCGCGACCGGTCTCTGCGCCGATGACGCTCGGGCTGTCCGGGGCCGGCTGCGCGCAGCTGCGGGCGCACGGGCTGCAGCATGTCGACGCGCTGGCCGAGGGCGCCGCCCGCTGGGTGCAGCTGCGCTGGGCCGACGAACCCGAGGTCTGGCGCACGCGTCTTGCCGCCGCGCGCCGCAACGACCCCGAGGCGCTGTGGGGCAGCACCTTGTCCGGCATGCAGCGCGTGGCGGGCGCGTGCCGCGCCGCCGGGGCGTCCGAGGCCTGAACGCAGCCATGCCGGGGGCGTGGCGGGTGCGGCGACATGGTATCTTCGCCACCTGCCCGCCCCGGCACCGGGCCGGCGGTGCCCCCATTTTTCTGTCCAGATCTCTAGCCCTATGCACGCGCTTTCCGTACGCGGCCTCGTCAAGACCTACAAGAGCGGTGCCCAGGCCCTCAAGGGCATCGACCTCGATGTCGAACAAGGCGACTTCTTCGCCCTGCTGGGGCCCAACGGCGCCGGCAAGAGCACGCTCATCAGCATCGTCACCTCGCTGGTCAACAAGACGGCGGGCAAGGTCGAGGTCTTCGGGCACGACCTGGACACCGATCTCGGTGCCGCCAAGGCCTGCATCGGCGTCGTGCCGCAGGAACTCAACCTCAACCAGTTCGAGACGCTCGAGACGATCGTCGTCAACCAGGCCGGTTTCTACGGCATCCCGCGCAGGGTCGCGCACGAGCGCGCCGAGAAATACCTCTCGCAGCTGGCGCTCTGGGACCGCCGCCACAAGATGGCCCGCACTCTCTCGGGGGGCATGAAGCGCCGCCTGATGATCGCGCGCGCCCTGATGCACGAACCGCGGCTGCTGATCCTGGACGAGCCCACCGCCGGGGTGGACATCGAGATCCGTCGCTCCATGTGGGAGTTCCTGCGCCAGCTCAACGAGCAGGGCACCACGATCATCCTGACCACGCACTACCTCGAGGAAGCCGAGTCGCTGTGCCGCAACATCGCGATCATCGACAAGGGCCGCATCGCCGAGAGCGACCGCATGGACCGCCTGCTGCGCAAGCTGCACACCGAGTCCTTCGTGCTCACGCTGCGCCACGCGCTGGCAACCGCGCCGCGGATCGAGGGCTATGACTTCCTGCGCGTGGACGACCACACGCTCGAGGTGGAAGTAAGCAAGGATCGCAACCTGAACGACGTCTTCACGCGGCTCTCCGCGGACGGCATCGAGGTGCTCTCGATGCGCAACAAGGTCAATCGCCTGGAGGAGCTCTTCATGCGGCTGGTCGAGAAACCGGCGGTGCAGCCGTGAGCAGCGTCGCCCGGGCGCGCTGGATCGGCTTCCAGACCATCCTGCTGCGCGAGTTCGGCCGCATCCTGCGCATCTGGGGCCAGACGATCGTCCCCTCGGCGGTGACGGCCACGCTGTACTTCGTGATCTTCGGCAGCCTGATCGGCTCGCGCATCGGCACGATGGGCGGTTTCGACTACATGCAGTACATCGCGCCCGGCCTGATCATGATGGCGGTCATCACCAACGCCTACGCCAACACGGTGTCGTCGTTCTTCGGCGCCAAGTTCCAGCGCTTCCTCGAAGAAATCTCCGTCTCGCCCCTGCCGAACTGGCTGATCGTGCTGGGCTACGCCGGGGGCGGCGTGCTGCGCGGGCTGCTGGTGGGCGGCGTGGTGACCCTGGTCTCGCTGGCCTTCACCCACCTCCCGGTCCAGCATCCGGTGATCACGCTGGTCGCCGTGCTGCTGACGGCGATCATCTTCGCGCTCGCGGGCTTCATCAACGCCGTGTTCGCGAAGAACTTCGACCAGGTGAACTGGATCCCGTCCTTCGTCCTGACGCCGCTGACCTATTTCGGCGGGGTGTTCTATTCCATCCAGCTGCTGCCGGAGTGGGCGCAGAAGCTTTCCCTGGCGAACCCGATCCTGCACATGGTGAACGCCTTCCGGTACGGCTTCCTCGGAAAGTCCGATGTGGATGTCGGGCTCGCTTTTGGCATCATGGGCCTGTCCGCGGTCGCGCTGTTCGGGGTGGCTGTCGTGCTGATGAACCGGGGAACCGGCCTGCGCGACTGAGTGGGCTCCCTTCCGGTGCGCAGGCTGCGGCACGGTTTTCTTTCGTCCAATGCAAGAGGGTGACGCCATGTTCCATCGACTGAAGTCCGCCTCGCTCACTGTGTCCCTGGCCGTGTCCCTGGCCCTCGCGCTAGGCGGCGGTGCCGGCAGCGCTCAGGCGCAGGGTGTCACCGACTACAAGCAGGGCAAGGGTTCGGGGCCCGTCACCGGAGCGGCGGGCACCAGCGGCTCCACCGGCGACTCCGGCATCGAGAAGTGCGAGCAGCCGATGGGCGCCGTGGCGGTGGTCGAGCCGCAGGACTACATCATGTCTTCGCTGCGGGGGTACGGCCTCGGCTCGCCCTCCGGCCTCATCCGCATGATGATCCAGCAGTCCAACTGCTTCATCGTGGTGGAGCGCGGCATCGGCATGCAGAACGCCATGCAGGAGCGCGAACTCGCCGCCTCGGGCGAGGCGCGGGCGGGTTCCAACATGGGCAAGGGCCAGATGGTCGCCGCCGACTTCATCCTGACCCCCGAGGTCGTGTTTTCCGAAGGCAACGCTGGCGGCATCGGTGGCGCGCTCGGCGGCCTGCTGGGCGGCCGCAGCTCGGTGCTCGGCGCGGTGGCCGGCGGCCTGAAGTTCAAGGAAGCCCAGACCAGCATGCTGCTGGCTGACGCGCGCAGCTCCGTGCAGGTCGCGGCCGCGCAGGGCAGCACGAAGAAGGCCGACCTGCGCCTCGGTGTGGGGCTGTTCGGCGGCGGCGCGGGCGGCGTGGCCGGCGGCTACGGCAACACCAACGAGGGCAAGATCATCGCGGCCGCCCTCATGGACAACTACAACAACATCGTCAAGGCGGTCCGCAACGACACCAGCCTGCAGCGCGATGTCGGCACCCTCAAGCAGGAAGCCGCAGCGGGCGGCAAGGCGGGCGCGGGGCCGGTGTTCAACGAGGGTGACGTGGTTGTGCCCAAGATCGCCAACGTCAAACTGCTGGCCTCGGCTTCCGACACCGCGAAGGTGGTGGCCACGCTGCAGCGCGGCGAGGAACTCGTGGTCGTCGGCGCCGAAAAAGACGGCTATCTCAAGGTCGAGGCCGGCGCGGGCGGCGGCTGGGTCAAGAAAGTGCTGGTCTCCCGGCCGTAGGCGCCGGGTCTCCGCCGCGGCTTATTTCTGCCGCCAGTTGCCCGAGCCGTCCTGGTAGTACCAGCCCGGCTGCGCGCCGCGCTCGACCCAGCGGCGCGCAAACGTGCCGCGGATGTCGGACTCCCACTCCGGGTGGCCGTTGGCGCGCGCGATGGCGGCATAGAGCGCGTTGCGGTCGCGGTTGTCTTCGGCCACCAGCCCCTTGACCAGCGCGCGCTCGGCCAGCGCCGCGGCGTTCGGGTCGCGGATCTCGATGAGCCCGTTGGCCGTGAGGCCCACGGCGCCTGAACTGAAGAACTTCTCGAGCTGCGCGAAGCGTGCCTGCATCGAGGCGGTGATGGCGCGGATCTCGGGTGAGGAGATGTCGAGGTCGGCGCTCTGCTGGGCATGGGCCGCGGGCACCAGCCGTTCGAGGACCGCGCCCGCGAGCATCAGGATCGGCGCGCGGTCGATCGCGGTGCGCGGCGGCGGCGCAGGCGCGACCGCGGCATCGGCACCGCTCGTGACTTTGTCGATGATCTGGTCGGCCGCCTGCTCGGCGGCAGCGGCCGGGAAGTAGACGTTGATGGTGACGCAGGCCGCGAACGCGAGGCTCGCGAGGGCGACGTTCAGACGCATGATCCTGAGCATGGTTTCACCCTGGACGCGGCGTGTCGCCGCATGGACTCGAACCGCGGGAATCGCGGCGGAGTCATTGTTGCGCCGGCTTCATTCGATGCGCAACTCTCCCTCGCCGTCCATCTGCGCCAGGATCTGCGAGACCAGTTGCGGCCAGTTCACGCGGCCGACGTTGCCCACGATGTCGATGCGCGGCAGTCCCTTGCCCTTGAGCAGGTAATAGCCTGCGCCCACCGGCTCGATGCCCGACATCAGGCAGACGTCGTTCTCGAGGCGGCAGCGGATGCCGAGGCGGTCGTAGCGGTAGGTGTCGAACAGCCTGAACAGGCCGCTCTGCAGCGCGCCGTAGACGCCGCCGCCGCCGCCGCCGATGTTCGAGATGTTGCCGATCGCGCGCGCGCTGATCCGGTGCGCGCTGCGGTCGCCCGGCGGCGTGCGCAGCGTGGCGTCGAAGGCGACGGGCGACCACGCGAACAGCTCCAGTTGCCGCACCTCGCCCTCCAGGCGCCCGGTGATGCTGCCGATCGTGAAGGTGTCCGTGACGAGGCCCAGGTCCAGGTTCTCGAGGGTGACCTCGGCGAACAGCCGTGGCCACCGCCCGAGCGGATCCTGCAGCCGCAGGTTGCGCCCGACGATGCGCCCGTCGAACACCCGGGCTTCGAGATCGCCGCCGAAGCTCAGTTGGCGGTCGCGGTATTCGACGCGCGGCACGCGTCCGGACAGCTGCCCCTGGAATTCCGGCCAGCCGAAGGCCGCGGCCAGGCGCGGCATGCTGATCGGTTCGATGTCGCCCTCGAAGTCCAGCTGCATGGCGTCCGTGCCGGCCGCGCGCAGCGCGAACTCGCGTATTCCGATGGCGCCGTCGAACACCGGGATCCGGGCGGGCTGCAGCAGCCTGAAGTCGCGGCCCTGCAGCGCGAAGTCGAGGCTCGTGCCGTCGCCCGACAGTCCGTAGGCACTGCCGCGCCGCCATTCGAGACGGGATGCCGCGGGCGGGCCGGCGCCGCCGGAGCTCCAGCGGACGGTGCCGCCGAGTCCGGTGAGTTCGAGGCGCCCGCGCGAGTCGACGAGGTCGATGTCCTCGAGCGTGGCCGACAGCTGCGTGGGCGCGTCGTCCCGGACTTCGAGCCGGGCTGCGAGGCTGCCGCGGGTCTGCAGTGCGCCCAGGGGCGTGCCGGCCAGCCCGATCTGCATGAAGCTCGCGTACGCAGCCGGCAGTTCGAGTCGCTGTACCTCGAGGGTGGCGGTGCGCACGCGCGGCGGCTGGTCCAGCGCGAGGCGGGCGCTGCCGCGCGCGCTCAGCAGCCGCTCCTGCGACAGCTGCAGGTCCAGGATGTCCAGCCGGGCGCCGTCCAGGGTGGCGCGCAGTTCGCCGCGCAGCGGGTTGGCCTGAAAGTCGAGCAGGACCGGGCCGGCGAGGGCCTGGCCGGTGCCGCTGCTGAATTCGGCCTGCAGCGCGAGGCCCGGGCCGGGCGCCGCGCGCGCGCTGCCGCGCAGCTGCAGGCCCAGGTTTTCGCCGGCGAAGGTCCCGGCGTCATTGGCGTAGCCGACGTCCCGCAGCGACAGTTCGAGGTCCGCCGCGTCCAGGCCGTCCCGGCCCCGCAGCGTCACGCGTCCGTCCACGCGGCCGGTGACGGCGAAGCCCGGCGGCAGCGCGCGGAAGCCGGCCACCCACTGGCGCAGCCCCTCGGGCGTGGCGCCGGCCAGTTCCGCCCGGGCCTGCCACGCCTGCGGCCCCACCGAGCCGGAGAAATCCACGCGGCCGCCGGCCAGTGCGACGCGGCGGGCGGAGACGCGTGCGACGCCGGTGTCGGTGCGCAGTTCGAGGGCGGCGTCGAAGGCCAGCCTGCCGACCGGGCTCCCGGCGGCGGTCACGCGTGCGCGCGCGCAGCCGATGCGCGGCTCGTCCAGCAGGGTGTCCGGGCAGCCGATGCGCAGTCGGCGCAGCGGTGCGAGGCCTGCGCCGGGCTCCGCGCGTGCGACCGTGAGCGTGGTGCGCGGTCGACCGCCCTGCGCGTCGAGGTCGATGCGCAGCCGCGCATCGCGGAGGCGGATGCCGGCCCCGTTCACTTCCCGGGCCTCGATCACGAGCGCATCGATGGCGCGGCTGTCCGTCGCGACCGCGAGGCCCGACAGCGCGAGCAGGCTGCTGGCCACGTGGGTGTAGATCCGGCGCCTCATCATCGGGAGTCTAGCGGAACCCCGGTGCGGCCTCGCGTTCCGCGCGAACTGCTCCGGGCGGGTTCGGCGCGCCGGTGTATTGCGTTACACTTTGCGCCAACTTTCCCAGCGTCCGGGTGTCCCAGTTGGCGAGCGTAAACGGCAAGCGTGCACTGATCGTCGACGACTCCCGCTCGGCGCGCGCCTTTCTCGCGCGCATCCTCGAAGAGTACGAGCTCGAGGTCGACAGCGCCGAATCCGCCGAAGAGGCGATCGACTACCTCGCGCGCGCGCGCCCCGACGTGATCTTCATGGATCACCTGATGCCGGGCATGGACGGTTTCCAGGCCGTGCAGTCGATCAAGAACAATCCGCGCACCGCGACCATCCCGATCATGATGTACACCTCGCAGGAAGGTGAGCTCTATCTCGGGCAGGCGCGCGCCCTCGGCGCGGTCGGCGTGCTGCCGAAGCAGGTCAAACCTGCCGAGGTCTCGACCGTGCTCTACCAGCTGCATCTCATCGCGGACCGTCGCACCGGCAAGGTCGAGACCCTGGCGGCGGGCAATGCGGCTGCGCAGGCACTGCTGGGTACCACCGAGGCGCCGATCGACCAGGTGCCGCCTGCTGGCGCGGTTCCTGCCGCTGCTCCTGCACCGTCGGCGCTCGATGCCCTCATGGCGCAGGTGACGGGTCTCAGGGAAGAACTCGGCACGGTCGTCATGGCCCAGTCGGACCGGGTCAGCGCCGAACTCCGCGGGGCGCTGCAGCAGTGGTCGCCGGCCTCGGCCTTGCCGCCGTCCCGCGCGCCCTGGGTGGTCGCCGTGCTGGCTTCGCTGGGTGCGGTCGCGTTTGCCGCGCTCTGGTGGCAGGAGACTCGCGCCTCCGCCGCGATGGTTGCGGGCCGGGTGGCCGCCGCGGCCGAGGCGGGGCTTGCCCGCGCCGAGACCGTGACGGCACGTGCCGAGACGGTCGCCGCGCGGGCCGAGGCGGCCGCGGCGCGCGCCGCGCTGCTGGCGCCTGCTCCTGCGGTGAGCGGGCTCTCCGGCACCTCGATGCTGCCGCAGCCCGGCGGCGCGCCGCTGGTGCTCACGGTGCCCTACGGCGAAGTGCCGCTGGCGGGTGCGCGGCTCGACGCCGTGCAGCGCGTGCTCGACGAACTGGTCGCCCGCGGCGTCCAGGGGGTCGTGACGCTGCGCAGTTTTCCCGGGCGCTTCTGTCTCGCGGGCGACGCCACGGCAGGGTATGCACCCGCGGGTGCTGCGACGTCGGCGTCCGGTTGCGCGCTGCGCGGCAACCCCTTCGACGACGCGCTGGCGTCCGCGCAGCGCGAGTCCGTCGCGCTCGCCAATCTGGTGCTGAGCGTGCGCCAGCGCAGCGCCGGCGCGCTGCAGGTCGAACTGTCCGCCGGGAGCGATGAGGTGCGTGCCGCCGCCTATCCCGAAGACGCCTCGCGCCCGACGGCGGGCGCCTGGAACGAGATCGCCGCCCGCAACAACCGCGTCGAGATCGCGCTGCGGGCCCCGGGCGCGTGACCCGGCCGGACGGGCGCGGCTTCCAGCCGCGCTGGTGGTTGCGGGGCAGCCACCGCCAGTCCGTGCTGCCGAGCCTGCCCTGGCGTCGGCCCCTCGTGGAGCGGCGCTCCCGCGGGCTGATCCTCGCCAGCCGCGAACTCCTGCTCGATTGCGGCGACGGTGTGCGGCTGCAGGCCTTCCATGCCGTGCCGCCGCGGCCCCCCGCTGCGCAGTCCCGGTCCGCGCCTTCGCTGGTCGTGCTGGTGCACGGCTGGGAAGGCAGCGCGCAGTCGCTCTACATCCTTTCGCTCGCCCAGGCCCTGTTCGACGCCGGGCACGAAGTGGTCCGCCTCAACCTGCGGGACCACGGCGATACGCATCATCTCAACCTCGAGCTGTTCCATTCCTGTCGGGTGCCCGAAGTCGTGGGTGCGGTGCGCCGCCTGCAGGAGCTGTTTCCCGAGCGCCGCATGTCGCTCGCCGGCTTTTCGCTCGGTGGCAATTTCATGCTGCGCGTGGCCGCCGAGGCGCCGCGCGCGGGGCTCGCGCTCGAGGCCGTGATCGCCGTGTCGCCGCTGCTCGATCCGGCCGCCACGCTCGATGCGCTCGAGGACGGCTTTTTCCTCTACCACCATTATCTCGTCCGCAAGTGGACGCGTTCGCTGCTGCGCAAGCAGGCCGCATGGCCGGGCCACTACGACCTGGCGCCGCTGCTGCGTTCGCGCAACCTGCGGCAGATGACCGAGGACCTGGTGCTGCGGCACACGGGTTTCAACGACCTGCAGAGCTACCTGCGCGGCTATGCCGTGACCGGCGAACGGCTGGCGGGCCTGCAGGTCCGCTGCACGGTGCTGGCCGCCATGGACGACCCAATGATCCCGGCGGCGGACCTGGACCGCGTGGCGCGCTCGGACGCGCTGCGCATCGTCACCACGCCGTACGGCGGGCATTGCGGGTTCCTCGAGACGGTGCATTCGGCGCCGTGGGTGGACCGCTTCGTGACCGCTGAGCTGGCCGCGCTGCGTTGAGGTGCGGCCCGGCTGCGCATCGCCTAGAATCCCGGCGTCTTCCTGACATAAGTACGCCACGATGAACGCAAACCCGCCCTCACTCGCGACGCGTGCCGCCGCCATCGCGCTGGTCTCCGCCACCCTTCTGTTCGCCGGCTGCGCCGGCGACTCGCAGGACTGGCGCAGCGCCCAGGCCGCCGACACCCAGGAAGCCTATGACGCCTTCCTCGCCAAGCACCCCGGCAGCGACTTTGCCGCGCAAGCCAAGGAGCGCGCTGCCCAGCTGCTCGAGGAGCGCGACTGGGAGACGGCGACCCAGGCCGACACCGCCGACTCCTATACCCGGTTCCTGACTCAGCACCCCAAAGGCAGGTGGGCCCAGGAGGCGCGCGTGCGCGTCGAGAACTTCAATGTGCTCGGCCCCGAGTCCGGTGTTGCTCCGGCACCGGTGACTGAGCCGGCCGCCGCTGCACCGGCTGCGGTCGCGCCGCCCAAGGCTGCGGCCGCGCCCCCGCCCGCGGCAGCACCCAAGCCCGCGGCAGCACCCAAGCCTGCGGCAGCACCCCAGCCTGCGGCGTCCAAGCCCGCCGACGCCCCCAAGGCAGCGGTGGCGGCGCCCAAGCCCGCCGCGCCCGCACCGGTCGCGAAGCCTGCCGTTGCGCCCAAGGCCGCGCCCGCTGCGCCCGCCGCGCCGTCCAGCGCGGTCAGCCACCGCATCCAGCTCGGTGCGTTCTCCAGCCGCGCCAAGGCCGAGTCCGAGTGGCAGCGCCTGCGTGGCAAGCATGCTGACCTCAAGGGCCTGGTCTCGAACATCACGGAAGTGAAGACCGCCGCGGGCAAGCTGTTCCGGCTGCAGGCCTCGGTCGCCAGCGAGGCGCGCGCCAAGGAACTCTGCGCGTCGCTCAAGGCGGCCGGCCAGGCCTGCCTGTACGTGCCGCCGGGCTGATGTCCGCGCGTATCCGGCTCGCCGCTGCCGCCGCACTGCTCGGGGTGTGCGGCGGGGGCTTTGCCGCCGTCGGGGTCGCGGCGCCGACGCTGACGCCGACGCCGACGCCGACGCCGACGCTCGTGCCGGGCGCGGACTCGATCCGCGCCACCACGCTCGCCAACGGCATGAAGATCATCGTCTGGACCGATCGCGACATCCCCAACGTCGCGCTCTACAACTGGGTGCGCGTCGGCAGTCGCAACGAGGCGCCGGGCATCACCGGGCTCGCGCATTTCTTCGAGCACATGATGTTCAACGGTACGGCGCGACGGCCGCCGGGCGCGTTCGATCGCGAGATGGAGGCGCAGGGCGGCGCCAACAACGCGTTCACGAGCAACGATGTCACCGTCTACCAGGACTGGTTTCCGCGCAGCGCGCTCGAACTGGTCTTCGACCTCGAAGCGGACCGCCTCGCGAACCTGTCCTTCGATCCCCAGGTGATCGAGAGCGAGCGCGGCGTCGTGTTCTCGGAGCGTCGACGCAGCGTGGAGGACGACACGGGTTCCTTCCTCAGCGAGCAGGTGCAGGCGGCCGCCTTCGTCGCGCACCCCTACCAGATCCCGACCATCGGCTGGCCGTCGGACATCCGCTCCTGGCGGAGTGAGGACCTGCAGGCCTTCTTCCGCACCTATTACGCGCCCAACAACTGCACGATCGTGGTGGTGGGCGATGTGTCCGCGGACGAGATCTTCGCCCTCGCGCGCCGTTATTTCGAGCCGATCCCGCGGCAGGCGCCACCGCCTGCGGTGCGCACCACCGAACCGCGGCAGCTCGGCGAGCGGCGGGTGACCGTCGAGCGCCGCGCGCAGACTCCGCTGCTGCAGGTGGCCTACAAGGCCCCCGCAGCCACCGACCCCTCCGGTCCGGCGCTCGACCTGCTCATGACCATCCTGGTGGACGGCCAGGCCTCGCGGCTGCACCGGCAGCTCGTCGAGCAGCAGAAGCTCGCCATCGAGGTCGGCGGTTACTGGGACGAGGCCTTCGATCCCTCGCTGGCCTGGTTCTACCTCACCCTGCCCGAGGGCGGTGATGCCGCGGCGGCCGAAAGGGCGCTCGACGCGGCCCTGGCAGCCGTGGTCGCCGGGGGCGTCACCGAGGCCGAACTGGGCCGGGCCCGCAACCTGGCGGACTCCGCGTTCTGGCGGTCCGTCTCGACCATCAACGGCAAGGCGCGGATGCTCGGCCAGTACGAGGTTGTCCATGGCGACTACCAGCGGCTGTTCACCGCGCCCGCGCGCACCGCGGCGGTGACACGCGAGCAGGTGCGCGAAGCGGCGCAGTCGCTGCTGGTCCGGCGGCAGCGCACCGTCGGGGTGCTGGTCCCGACCCAGGCCACCGAGCCGGAGACCGCCGATGCGGCCCGCTGAGCGTCGCGCCACGGCCCGGTTCGCGCGGCTGGCCGCGGCGCTGGGCGTTGCGGCGGTGCTGGGTGGTGCCGCGGCGCTGGGTGTTGCCACAGCGCCGGGGTTTGCCGCGGCGCAGCCCGTCCCCCCGACCTTGCCCGTAGCCGGCGTCGCGGTCGCGGCGGCGCCGACGGTGCGCGTGCCCGCGCACACCCGCACCGTGCTGCGAAACGGCGTCACGCTGATCATCGTGCCGCGGGCCGAAGTGCCGCTGCTCACCTTC
>CAJACZ010000228.1 GCA_903938365.1 uncultured Pseudomonadota bacterium
CCGCGCGCGCCGCCGGGCCGCTGCTGCACGCCGAACCGACCGTGCTCGGCGCCGCGCAGGCGCTGGGGCTGTCCGGTGCTGGGCGGCTGCACGACCTGATGGTCACGGTCGCGGCGCTCACGCCGGGCGAATGGCGTGCGCGCGGCGCGGGCCTCGAACTGTGCTGGGGGCTCGGCGATTCGCCCTTCGGCGAGTGCGCGCTGGCCGAGACCGCGCGCGGCATCGCCTACCTGGGTTTCGTCGATCCGCCGGAACCGGCCGTGGAGCAGGTGCAGCGTGAACTGCTGGGCCGCTGGCCGGCCGCGCGCCTGCGGCGCGACGATGCCCGCGCGCAGTCGCAGCTGGCGCGGGTGTTCCTGCCGCGCCGCGACGGCGCACTGCAGGTCGCGGTGGCCGGCAGCAACTTCCAGATCCAGGTGTGGAACGCGCTGCTCGCGCTCGGCCGCCACGAACACACGAGCTACGGCGCGCTCGCCGCCGGGCTGGGCCGCCGCGGCGCGGCGCGCGCCGTGGGCACGGCGGTCGGCCGCAATCCGGTGTCCTGGCTGATTCCCTGCCACCACGTGCTGCGCGCCGACGGCGCGCTGGGCGGCTATTACTGGGGCGTGGAGCGCAAGCGAGCGATGCTTGAATGGGAGGCGCTGCGCAGCTGAGCCCTGCGCCTCAGCGCGCCACCACCGGGAAGCTCACCGCCACCAGCCACGAGAAGGCCAGCGCGTTGGCGCAGGCGCCCGCCCAGGGGTGCCCGGTGCGCTCGAACACCCAGCGGCTGAACAGGCCATAGATCGCGAAGGCGATCAGGATCGCCGGCACCACGATGGCGAGGAAGAACAGCCGCCCCGGGTTGAGCGCGATCGCAAGCGCCAGCGACAGCAGGAACATCAGCTTGGTGCAGGCATAGGCCCCGCGCGCGGCGCTGGCGCCGCGCACCAGCCATTCGTCGGCGAGGAAGTAGGGCAGCGCGCCGCAGCACACCGCCAGCATCAGCGCGCCGCGCTGCGCGTCGGGCGCGAAGCTCGTGACGTAGCGATCGAGCGGCAGGCCGATCGCAGCCAGCCCGTAGGCGCCAGCGGCCAGCGCGGCGAGCGCCAGCGCCGGCCGGCGCACTCCCGACAGCGGCGCCCGGCGCGCGCCGGCGAGCCAGAGGCCCGCAGCCGTCAGCAGCCCGTAGAGCGCGAAATGCAGCAGCAGGTAGTCGCCGAGCAGGATCGGCAGGAAGCCGCCGGGGACCTTCCAGAGCAGCAGGGGCGTCAGCACGGCAGGCGCCACCGCGATCGGCCACAGTCGCCGCCAGGGCAGCGGCGGCGGTGCGGCCACCGGCGCGACCACGGCGCGGGGCAGCAGCGCCGCCAGCGGCCAGGCCAGCGCCACCAGTCCCAGGTACAGCAGGCCGAGCGCCGCGCCGCGCGCGTCGATGAACCGGGCTTCGCCGGGCGCCGCCGCACGGCCGAAGCTGCGGTCGATCCAGTCGAGGGCTTCCTGCAGCGCCTCGCGGCTGTAGAGCACCGACAGGTGCTCGACGCCGTCGGCGAGCACGAAGCGCCGCGCCGTGCCGTCCTCGATGCGGCCGTAGGTGCGGCCCGCGACGGCCTGCGTGCCGGGCGCGAGGCCGAGTCCCGTGATCCGCAGTCCCTCGGCGTGCAGCATCGCCGGCTCGAATTCACCATCGACGATCAGCAGGTTGCGCGGCTGCGTGGCCGTCGCCACCGGCGAGTAGGCGGAGAGCGCGACGGTCGCCTGCGCGGCCGTGTTGCGCATCGCCTCGCGGATCACCACGTCCGAGGCCATCGAGTGCCCGAGCAGCGCGATGCGCCCGTCGCCGCCGGGCCACTGCCGCGCGGCCTGCGTCACCTGTCCCAGCGCCTCGAGCAGCACGCCGGTGGTGGCCTCGAAATCGGCCAGGCCACCGGCCATCGGCAGGCCGTTCCGCCCATGGCCCGGGAAGTCGAAGGTCACGGCGATGTAACCATTGCGTGCCAGCGTGAGCGCATACGGCAGCATCAGCTGCTGCGAGCCCGCGAAGCCATGCGCGATCACCACCACGGGACGGCGGGTCTCGCGCTCGGGTCCTGCGGGCTGGAAGGCGGTCACCGGGATGGCGCCCACCCGATGCTGCGAGACGGTGACGCCGCGCTGCGCGGATTCGAGCCGGAACACCGCGGTTGCGATCACGATGACCGCCACGAGGGCAACAGCCGCTTTCTTGAGGAACCCCGGACGCATTCCGGAGTCTAGCCACAAACCGTCTGCGGTCCGAGCCGCGACGGCCTCCTGATGGCCACCGGCGCGCGAGCGCCCGGGCGGTGCCGCTTTGGCGCGCGATGAGTCGGGCGTGCCGTGAGACAATCCAAAAATGGCTGAAACAAGAAATATCGTTACGGCGGCCAGCCTTGCAGTGGCCGTCCTCTGCGCAGGCTGGGCGATCTACGCCACCAAGCATGCGGACAATCCCGCCGCAGGCGGCTTCGGCCCGCCGGGAATGGGCATGCCGGGTGCGCCCGGCGCGGGGCCCCGCGCCGGGGGTGCTCCCCCGGGTGCGCCCGGGCGTGCGGCAGGCGGCAGGCCGGGCGGTCCGATGGGGCCGGGCGCTGCGATGGGCGGCGGGCTGCCGGTGCCCGTCAAGTCGCTCGCCGTGTCGCAGCAGGACCTCACCCGGGAGCTCAAAGCCCTCGGCACCGCGGGCTCCAACGAGGCCGTCGAGATCACTGCCAAGGCCTTGAACCTGGTCACGGCCATCCGCTTCCGGGACGGCGAGCGGGTCAACCGGGGCGATGTGCTCGTCGAACTCGACAGCGCGCAGGCGCGCGCCGACCTCGCGGCCGCCACGGCGGCGCTCACCGAGAGCACCAGCCTGTATGAGCGCAGCCGCGAGCTGCTGCCGACCCAGGCGCTGTCCAAGTCGCAGTTCGACCAGATCGAGGCGGCCAAGAAGGCCAACCAGGCGCGGGTCGATGCGGCCCGTGCCAAGCTCGAGGACGTCGCGATCCGCGCGCCGTTCAGCGGGCGCGTCGGCCTGCGCCGCGTGAGCGTCGGCAGCCTCATCACGCCCGGCACGGTCATCACCACGCTGGATGACACCAGCATCATCAAGGTCGACTTCGGCGTGCCCGAGAGCGACCTGACCTCGCTGCGCGCGGGCCTGCCGATCACGGCGCAGTCGGCGGCCTATCCGGGCCGGCGCTTCGCGGGCCGCGTCAGCAGCGTCGACTCGCGCGTCGACCCCAACACCCGTGCTGTGCTGGTGCGCGCCGAGGTGCCGAACGCCGAGGGTCTGCTGAAACCCGGCATGTTCCTCAACATCGTGCTGGAGCGCGACCAGCGCCGGGCGCTGGTGATCCCCGAGGAAGCGCTGGTCCCTGAACAGAACCGCCAGTTCGTGTTCGTGGTGGCCGACGGCAAGGCCATCAAGCGCGAGGTGCGGATCGGCGCGCGGCGCCCCGGCAGCGTCGAAATCGCGGACGGGCTTGCTGCCGGCGAGCGCATCGTCGTCGAGGGCACGGTCCGCCTGCGGGACGGCAGCCTGGTCCGCGACCTGGCGCTGGATGGTGCGCCCACGTGATCCTCTCCGACATCTCGATCCGGCGCCCGGTCTTCGCGACCGTGGTGTCGCTGCTGCTGGTCATCCTGGGCGCCATGGCGGCGCTCAAGCTGTCGATCCGCGAGTACCCCGACATCAACCGCCCCATCGTCGGCGTGTCGGTGTTCTATCGCGGCGCCAGCGCCGCGGTGGTCGAATCCCGCATCACGCAGGTGATCGAGGAGCAGATCGCGGGCATCGAGGGGCTCGAGAAGCTCACCTCGGCCAGCCGCGACGAGTTCGCGCGCATCAACGTCGAGTTCGCGCTCGATCGTGACCTCGACGACGCCGCGAACGACGTGCGCGAGCGCATCGCGCGCGTCGCCGGGCGCCTGCCGCAGGAGGCCGACGCGCCCCAGGTCACCAAGGTCGACGATGGCGCCGAAGTCGTCATGTACGTCAACTTCGCGAGCCAGAAGCGTGACGTCCTCGAACTCACGGAATTCCTCGAATCCTACGTCGTCGACCGCTTCAGCGCCGTGCCCGGCGTGGCCTCGATCAATCTCGCCGGCGGCAGTCGCTACGCGATGCGTGTCTGGCTGAACCGCGAGTCGCTGGCCGCGCGCGAACTCACCGTGGCCGACGTCGAAAACGCGCTGCGCCGCGAGAACGTCGAACTGCCCGCGGGGCGCATCGAGTCCAAAGAGCGTGAGTTCACGCTGCGCACCCGCACCTCGCTGGAGACCGAGGACCAGTTCCGCGCCCTGGTGATCGGCCGCGCAGCCGACGGTTATCTCGTCCGCCTGGGCGATGTCGCGCAGGTGCGCCTGGCGGCCGAACAGTTGCGCACGCTGGCCCGCTCCAACGGCCTGCCCAGCGTCAGCATCGGCGTCATCCCGACCTCCAAGGCCAACATTCTCGATGTGTCCAGGGGCGTGCGCGCGGAACTCGAGCGCCTGCGCAGCACGCTGCCGCCCGACATCGATGCCGAGGTCAACCTCGACTTCACCTCGTTCGTCGACGAGTCGATGCGCAATGTCGGGAAGGTGCTGGTGGAAACCCTGCTGATCGTGCTGGTCGTGATCTTCGTGTTCCTCGGCACGCTGCGCGCCACCCTGATCCCCGCGGTCACGATCCCGGTGTCGCTGCTGGCTGCGGCCATGGTCATGGCGCTGCTCGGCTACTCCATCAATACGCTCACGCTGCTGGGCGTGGTGCTTGCGATCGGCCTGGTGGTCGACGACGCGATCGTGGTGCTCGAGAACATCGCACGGCGCATCGAGGCGGGCGAACCGTCGCTGCTGGCCGCGATCAACGGCAGCCGCGAGATCGGCTTCGCCGTCATTGCCACCACGCTGGTGCTGATGGCCGTCTTCGTGCCCGTCTCCTACATGGGCGGCACGCTCGGGCGCCTGTTCGGCGAGTTCGGCGTCACGGTGGCCGCGGCGGTCGGATTCTCGGCGCTGGTCGCGCTGACCCTGACGCCCATGATGACCTCCAGGCTGTTCGAGGGCGGGATCGAGCGCGGCCGCGTGGCGCGCTGGTTCGATGCGCGATTCCAGTCGATGACCGCCTCGTATGAAACCGTGCTGCGCTCCGCGATGGCGGGCCGCGGTCCGCTGCTGATGACGCTCGGCGCCGCGTCCCTGACAGTGGTGGTGATCTCGCTGACCGTGCTCGGCAAGCCGGTGCCGTGGCTGAAGCTGCAGCAGGAATTCGCGCCTCTGGAGGATCGGGCGATGCTGCCGGTGCTCGTGATGGCGCCCGAGGGCGCGAGCCTCGCCCACCTGGACCGCTACCTGAGCCAGGTCGAGGAGGTCGTGCTCGACGAGGTCAAGGCCGGTAACGGGGTGCGCGCGATCGCGCGCCTCGGCTCCTTCGGCACGGCCGGCGAAGTCAGCAGCGGCACTGTGTTCCTGCCGATGACGCTCTGGGGCGAACGGGAGGAGACCGCCCAGCAGGTGGCGCAGCGCCTGCGCGCGCGCACCGCGGGCATCACCAGCGTGCGCGTGATCGTCATCACCCCGCCGTCAATGGGCATGCAGGGCGGCGGTGCCGGCGGCAAGCCGCTGCAGGTGGTGATCGGCGGTGGCGAATACGCCGAACTGGCCGGCTGGCGCGACCAGATCATGGAGCGCATCCAGCGCGAGAACCCGCGCCTGCTGAACCTCGATTCCGACTACCAGGAGCGCAAGCCGCAGCTGCAGGTCAGCATCGACCGCAACCGCGCCGCCGATCTCGGCGTGTCGCTGCAGAACATCGGCCGCACGCTCGAGACCATGCTGGGTTCGCGCATCGTGACCACGTTCCTGCGCGGCGGCGAGGAGTACAACGTCGTGCTGCAGGCGCGTGACGAGGACCGTGCGACCGTCGACGACCTGGGCAACCTCTACGTGCGCTCCGAGCGCGGGGGCGGGATGGTGCCGCTGTCCTCGCTGGTGACGGTGGAAGAAGTGGCCGGCGCCAGCGCGCTGCGGCGCTTCGACCGCCTGCGCTCGATCAACATCAGCGCCAACCTTGCACCCGGCTACTCGCTGGGCGAAGCCCTCGAGTACGTCGAGGGTGTCATCCGCGAGGAGGTCCCGCAGGGCGTGCGCATCGCCTATGACGGCGAGTCGCGCGAACTCAAGAAGTCCAGCTCCGGCCTGTGGCTCACCTTCGGCTTCGCGCTGCTGATCGTCTACCTCGTGCTGGCCGCGCAGTTCGAGAGCTTCGTGCACCCGCTGGTGATCCTCGCCACGGTGCCGCTGGCGATCACCGGCGCGCTGCTCGGCCTGTGGCTGTTCGCCTCGTCGATCAATGTCTACAGCCAGATCGGCGCCATCATGCTGATCGGCATCGCCTGCAAGAACGGCATCCTGATCGTGGAGTTCGCCAACCAGCTGCGCGACCGCGGGATCGAACACGTGGAGGCGGTGATCGAGGCCTCCGCGATCCGCCTGCGGCCGGTGCTGATGACCAGCCTGTGCACGGCCTTCGGTGCGGTGCCGCTGATGATCGCGACGGGCGCCGGCGCCGAGAGTCGCCACTCGATCGGCGCGGCCGTGTTCTTCGGCACGATCCTGTCGCTTGCGCTGACCCTGTTCGTGGTGCCCGCGCTGTATGCGCTGATCGCGCGCAACACGCACTCGCCGCACTATGTCGGCGACCTGATCGACCGCCTCATCGAGCGCGCCGCGCGCGCGGCGCCGCCGGCCTCGCCGCCGGCACCCGCCGCGTCCGCGACCGCGACCGCCACCTCGACCGCCACCCCGCCGTCTGGAGCCGCGCCATGACCACAGCCCTCTGGTGCCTGCTGGTCGCCTCGCTGCTGCCGGTGGTCTGCGCCGGGATCTCCAAGTGGGGGTTCCGCGAGTTCGACAACCGCAACCCGCGCGAGTGGCTGGCCAGGCAGCAGGGCTGGCGCGCCCGGGCACACGCCGCGCAGCAGAACTCCTGGGAAGCCTTCGCCATGTTCACCGCGGCGGTGCTGACGGCGCACCTCGCTGGCGCCGCGCAGGCCACGGTGGACCTGCTGGCGCTGGCCTTCATTGCTGCGCGGGTCGGCTACGTCGTGTTCTACGTGACGGACCGCGCCAGCCTGCGTTCGCTGGTGTGGCTGGCCGGGGTGGCCTGCTGCGTGGGGCTGTTCGTCGCGGCCGCCTGACCCCCCCCCCCTATCGGTAGGGGTGTCAACAGACTATTGTCAAGCCAAGCTCCTGATTCCATGAGGATTCCGGGGCCCTGTCGGTGGGCCGCGCAGATCCCGGCTGTAGAATGACTGCCGTCCAGAGAACCCGTTCCGACATGGCCCTTTCCCCTTACAAGCAGCTCGAGCAGGAGTGGAAGCGCCTGCACGCCCTCAACGGCGCGATGTCGCTGCTGCGCTGGGATGCCGCCGTGATGATGCCGCGCGGCAGCGCCGGCGTCCGGGGCGAACAGCTCGCCGCACTCGAGACCGAATACCACGCCCTGCTGATCTCGCCACGCGTGAGCCGGCTGCTGGAGCGCGCGCAGGCCGGCTCCGGCCTGCTCGAGGACTGGGAAATCGCCAACCTGCGCGAGATGCGCCGCCAGCGCGACCACGCCATTGCCTTGCCGGTGGCGCTGATCACCCGGCTCGCCCGCGCCACCTCGCAGGCCGAGTCCCACTGGCTGCAGGCGCGCAGGGAGCGTCGCTTCGATGCCTTCGTGCCGCACCTCGAGGAAGTCCTGCAGCTGGTGCGCGACAAGGCGTCGATGCTCGGTCAGGCGCTGGGCATGGAACCCTACGACGCGCTGGC
>CAJACZ010000229.1 GCA_903938365.1 uncultured Pseudomonadota bacterium
AATGGATATCCGCAAGGTCAAGAAACTCATCGAGCTGCTCGAAGAGTCCGGGATCGCCGAAATCGAGATCAAGGAAGGCGAGGAATCGGTACGCATCAGTCGCATGCCCCCCAGCGGCGCGATGACGCATATCCCGATGTACGCGCCCCACCCGGCCGCGCTGGCGGCCCCGGCGACCGCGGGCCTCCCCGCGGCTGCCGCTGCCGCACCGGCACCGAAATCATCCGACCACACCGTTCCCGCACCGATGGTCGGAACCTACTATTCGGCTCCTGCGCCCGGCGCCAAGCCCTTCGTGCAGATCGGCGACGAGGTCAAGGTCGGACAGGTGCTGTGCATCATCGAGGCCATGAAAATGATGAACCAGATCGAGTGCGAGCGTGCCGGACGGGTGACTTCGGTCCTCGTCCAGAACGGCGATCCGGTGGAGTTCGCCCAGCCCCTGTTCGTGATCGAGTAACCCATGCTCGACAAGGTCGTCATCGCCAATCGGGGCGAGATCGCGCTGCGCATACTGCGGGCCTGCCGCGAACTCGGCATCAAGACCGTGGCCGTGCACTCGACGGCGGACGCCAGCCTCAAGCACGTCCTGCTCGCCGATGAATCGGTCTGCATCGGGCCACCCGCTTCGCCCAAGAGCTACCTCAACATGCCGGCGATCATCAGCGCCGCGGAGGTCACGGATGCGGTGGGAGTGCATCCGGGCTACGGCTTCCTGTCCGAGAACGCGGATTTCGCGGAACGCGTCGAGAAGAGCGGCTTCGTATTCATAGGGCCGCGTGCCGACACCATCCGCAAGATGGGCGACAAGGTCTCGGCCATCACGATCATGAAGGCCTCCGGCGTGCCCTGCGTGCCGGGATCGGGCGCCCCGCTGGGCGCCGACCAGGACGAGAACCTGCGGATCGCGAAAGACATCGGCTACCCGGTGATCATCAAGGCCTCGGGCGGCGGCGGACGCGGCATGCGCGTGGTGCACAACCCGGCCACGCTGCTCAGCGCGATCAACGTCACCAAGGCGGAAGCCCTGGCCGCGTTCAGCAACGACCAGGTCTACATGGAGAAATTCCTCGAGAAGCCGCGGCATATCGAGTTCCAGGTGCTGGCCGACAACTACGGCAACGTGGTCCACCTCGGCGAACGCGACTGCTCCATGCAGCGCCGGCACCAGAAGGTGATCGAGGAAGCCCCCGCCCCGGGCATCACCGAGCGACAGCGCGAAATGATGGGGCAGCGGGTCACCGATGCCTGCCGTGCCGTGGGCTACCGCAGCGCCGGAACGCTGGAATTCCTCTATCAGGACGGCGAGTTCTACTTCATCGAGATGAACACCCGCATCCAGGTCGAGCATCCCGTGACGGAACTCGTCACCGGCATCGACCTGGTCAAGGCGCAGCTCCTGATCGCCTCGGGCGAGAAGCTGCCCTATGTGCAGAAGGACATCGAGATCCGCGGCCACGCGATGGAATGCCGCATCAACGCCGAAGACGCCAAGACCTTCATGCCCTCGCCCGGACCGATCCGCCTCTGGCATGCGCCGGGCGGCCCGGGCATCCGCGTCGACAGCCACATCTACTCCGGCTACAACGTACCGCCCTACTACGATTCGCTGATCGCCAAGGTGATCTCGCACGGCGACACGCGCGACACCGCCATAGCGCGCATGAAGAACGCCCTGGCGGAAATGGTCATCGAAGGCATCCGGACCAACATCGCCCTGCACCAGGAAATCTTCAACCATGCGGCTTTCGCGCAGGGTGGCCTCGACATCCACTACCTCGAACGCCGTCTCGGGCTGAAGTAGCCCTTGCCGCAGCTTGCGCTGAGCGTGGACCTCGAGGGTCTGGACGCAGAGGCCGTCGAGGACGCCTGCTTCGCGGCCGGCGCGCTGTCGGTCAGCTACAGCGACCAGCGCGACGATCCCATCCTGGAGCCGGCGCCGGGCGAATTCCGCCTCTGGCCCTCGACGCGCCTGCAGGCGGTTTTTGCCGCAGAGGCCGCCTCACCCGCCCTGCTGCAGGAACTGGCCGCGGCGCTGGGCGTCGAGCCCGCGCGGTTCAGGCTCGAGAGCCTGGCCGACCGGGCCTGGGAACGCGAATGGCTGAAGGACTTCCACGCGCTGCGCTGCGGCAGGCGCTTGTGGATCTGTCCGTCGCACGAACAGGTGGACGAACCCGGCGCAGTGGTCGTGCGGCTCGATCCGGGCCTGGCCTTCGGCACCGGCACCCACCCCACGACCCGCCTCTGCCTCGAGTGGCTGGACTCCCGGGCGACGCCGGGCATCCATGTGATCGACTACGGCTGCGGATCCGGAATCCTGGCGATCGCGGCGCTGAAGCTCGGCGCTGCTTCTGCCGCCGGCCACGACATCGACCCACAGGCGCTGGTCGCCAGCCGCGACAACGCGCAGACCAACGGGGTAGCGGACCGACTGCTGCTGGTCGAGGACGCGGACGCACTGCAACCCGGCGCCGACCTGCTGATCGCGAACATCCTCTCCGGTCCGCTGTGCGAACTGGCGCCCCGCTTCAGTCGCCTGCTGCGCGCGGGTGGCGATCTGGTGCTCGCGGGCCTGCTCGAAGCGCAGGTCGATGAGGTCATCGCCGCCTATGCGCCGTGGATCGACCTGAGCGCCTGGGCGAGCCTCGACGGCTGGGTCTGCCTGAGCGGTCGCGCGCGGGATCCCGCTGGTCCACAATAATCGGGCGGCGCCCTATCCCCGGGCGCGATCCCCAGGAACCGGTCCGGCCCGTGATCACGCTCTGCCCGAAATGCAAACTGTCGCTGGCCGTCACGGCCGCGGACCTGCGCGTCGCGCAGGGACAGGTGCGTTGCGGCCGCTGCACCGCCGTGTTCAACGCGCTGGCCTCGCTGCAGGAACTGCCCGAGGACTCCGTCGGGCTGGACGCGGATGCGGAACAGCCGCACCCGCCGCACCAGGCCGAGTCGGAGAGCGCCACCGCGGACACCGTCGCGACTCCGGCGGGCGAGCCCGCGGCGCCCGAGCCCGCGGCGCCCGCGCCCCCAGAGCCCGTGCCAGAGCCCGCGCCCGCGCCGGAATTCGAAGAGCCGCCCGAGACCCTGAAGCCGCGGGCGGAGTTTCGCCTCAACCCCGCGCTGCTGGAGGCGGTACGCGATGACAGTCCGCAAGGCCCGTCGGGCGCCATGACCGCGTCGCCGGTCGCGACCGCCACGGCAGAGGAGCTCCAGGAGCCTTTCCAGACCGCGCGGCGCGCCGACAGAGCCGGCTGGCTCATGGCGGCAAGCTTCGGGCTGGCCGCCCTGCTGGTGCTGCAGGTCGCCTACCGGCATGCCGCCGCGCTCACCGATGTACCCCTGCTCGGTCCGGCCATGGCCCGGATCCAGTCCAGCCTGGGGTCCGACCGCGCGCCGGACTGGGATGTGGGCGCATACGAACTGCAGCAGCGGGGCGTGGTGGCCGAGCCGGACGCTGCCGGCACGCTGACGGTCCGCGCCAGCATCCGCAACAGCGGGCGCAAGGCACAGCCGGCGCCGACGCTGCGGCTGACGCTGCTCGACCGGTTCGGCAA
>CAJACZ010000230.1 GCA_903938365.1 uncultured Pseudomonadota bacterium
GATGTTCATCGCTGTCGCGGCGTTCTCCTTCATGGACGCGCTGCTGAAAACCTTCTCCGCCCACTACCCGCCCCTGCAGGTGAGCGCGATCCGCGCCGCCGCATCGCTGCCCTTCGTGCTGCTGCCCCTGTGCCTCGCGGGGCGGCTCGCGGAACTGCGGACCCGGCGCCCCGGCATGCACCTGCTGCGTGGCCTGCTCGGCGTGGCGATGCTCGCGACGTTCGTGTTCGCGCTGCGCGACTCCTCGCTCGCCGCCGTCTATTCGGTGTACATGGCGGCACCGCTGCTGATCGTCGTACTCGCGGTGCTGCTGCTCGGCGAACGCGCCGACCTGGGGCGCTGGATCGCCGTGTGCGTGGGGCTCGCGGGCGTGTTCGTGATCCTGCGTCCCGCGCCCGGCGGACTGCCGCTGCTGGCGGGACTGACGGCAGCCTTCTCGGCGCTGTGCTATGCGCTGGCCGTGATCACGGCCCGCGCCCTGGTGCGTACCGACAGTTCGGCGGCGATGGTGGTGTCCTTCCTGCTCGTGGTGACCGTCGTCGCAGGCGCGCTGGCCGCCCCGGACTGGGTGCCGCTGCGTGCGGAACACGCCTGGATGATCGCCACGGTCGGCGCGACCGGCGCCGTCGGCCAGCACTTCATCACCGAGGCGTTCCGCCACGCCCCAGCTTCGACGGTGGCGCCGATCGAGTACACCGCGCTGCTCTGGGGACTGGGCATCGACTGGGTCGCCTGGTCGATCTGGCCCTCCTCGACCATGCTCGCCGGCGCATCGCTGGTGGTGGCCGCGGGCCTCTACGTGGTCTGGCGCGAGCGCCCGCAGGCCGGCCCATGACCGGGACCCACCTGCGCCTCGTGGGCGTGGCGGCGCTGTGGGGCGGCACCTTCATCGCCGGACGCATCGCCGCACCCGTGCTGCCGCACTTCACGCTCGCCGCGCTGCGTTTCTGGACAGGCTTCGCGATCCTCGCCGCGATCCTGCTGCTGGTCGAACGGCGCTGGCCGAAGCTGCGGCCCCGCGAACTGGCGCTGTCGGCCCTGCTCGCGCTGACCGGCCTGGTGATCTACAACCTGTTCTTCCTCGGCGCCCTGGCGCTGATCCCGGCGAGCCGGACCGCGCTGGTGGTCGCGCTGAACCCGATCATGACCGCCCTCGCGATGGCGCTCGTGTTTCGCGAAACCATCTCCGCGCAGCGCTGGCTCGGCATCGCGCTCGCGCTGGCCGGGGTCGCAGTCGTGCTGTCGCGCGGCGATCCGGCGGCGATCCTGCAGGGCATGGGCCGCGGCGAATGGCTGATGTTCGGGGGTGCCCTGTCGTGGGCGATCTACACCATCGTCGGCCGCTTCGCGCTCGGCGGCCGTGACACCGTTTCGGCGCTGGCCATGACGACCGTCAGCACCCTCTGGGGTGCCCTGATGCTGTCGCTCGGCGCCGCGTTCGAGTGGCCGGCCTGGCACGCGGCGGACTTGTCCGGGCCGGTGATCGCCGCCATCCTCTACCTGGGCGCGGGCGGCACGGCGCTGGCCTTCGTGTGGTACGCGGACGGGATCAAGGTCCTGGGGCCCGCACGGACCGCCGTATTCAACAACCTGGTTCCGGTGTTCGGCGTGCTGCTGGGTGCGCTGCTGCTCGCGGAACCCCTGACGCCGTCGCTGCTGTGGGGCGGGCTGATCACGGTCGCAGGCGTCAGCCTCGCGAACTGGAGCAGCCCGGCGTCGCGGAATCAGTGACTTACGCACACTCGCGTAGAAAGGGCGTCACATTCCCGTCATAAACGGCACAGCACATCAGGCTCGAAAACGATAAGTGTTTGTTTTTATTGATATTCGTATCCCGTGGTCAATTCTTGGCCAAACCAACGCGAATCTGCGTAATTTCCGCAGATCCGGTCCTTGCGCGCGAGTCTGTCCACAGCGTTATCCACAAGCTCTGTGGACAAAGGCCGCGCCGTGACCTGGCCCGTCTGGAGGGTCGCGCTGGACACCCCGGTGCGCAGCCTGTTCGATTACCTCGCCACGGACGGCGACGCCGGCTCCGGCAGCGCTGCGGTCGGACACGCCGGCATGCGGGTCGCCGTGCCCTTCGGGCGGCGACGGCTGATCGGGGTGATTGTTTCCGTGGAGGAACGCTCTGACGTCCCCCAGGCTCGATTACGTCAGGCTTATGAACTGATCGACCGCCGGCCGGTGTTCGACCCGGCGCTGCTCGAGCTGCTGCGCTGGACCGCGGATTACTACCACCACCCGCTGGGCGAAGTGATCTCCGCCGCGCTGCCCAGGCTCGCGCGCGAAGGCGCCGCCGCCACCGCGATCCGCGACTGGTGGCACGCGACGGCCGAGGGCGTGGCGGCGCACGCCGCCGGCGAGCCGCGCCGGGCGCCGCGCCAGCGGGAACTGCTCGAGCGGCTGGTCCGGGACGGCGGGGCCGACGCCCAGACGCTCACCGACGCGCTGCCGGGCTGGCGCGAAGCCGGCCGGGCGCTGCTGCAGCGCGGCTGGGTCACGCACGGCGACGCGCCCGCGGCAGCGCGCGGGACCGGGCCCGTGGTGGAGCCCGGCACTGCAGCCACGACCCCCCCGGCCCCGCCGCTGTCGCCGGAACAGCAATCCGCGGTCGACGCCGTGACCGCGGGCGGGAACCGCTTCCATGCCTGGCTCTTGTACGGCATCACCGGCAGCGGCAAGACCGAGGTGTACCTGCAACTGGCCCGGCTGCAGCTCGCGCAGGGGCGCAGGGTGCTCGTGCTGGTGCCCGAGATCGGCCTCACGCCGCAGCTGGTCGGACGCTTCGCCGCGCGTTTCCCCGGGACGCCGCTGGCCGTGCTGCACTCGGGCCTGACCGACACGCAGCGCCTCGCGGCCTGGCGCGAGGTCCTCGACGGCTCCGCCCGCCTGGTGCTCGGCACCCGTTCGGCGGTCTTCGCACCCATCCCGGAACTCGGGCTGATCGTGGTCGACGAGGAACATGACGCCTCGTTCAAGCAGCACGACAGCGGGTTCCGCTACTCCGCCCGCGACCTCGCGATCGTGCGCGCACAGGCGCTCGGCATCCCCGTGATGCTGGGTTCCGCCACGCCCTCGCTCGAATCGCTGCAGAACGCGCTGACGGGACGCTTCACCCGCCTGTCGCTGCCGCGCCGCACCGCGCATGCGAAGCCGCCGCTGCTGCGGCTGATCGACCTGCGCCAGGAATCGACGCACGCCGGGCTGTCCTCGACCGCGGTGGCGGGCATCCAGCGCCACCTGGCCGCCGACGGACAGGTGCTCGTCTACATCAACCGCCGCGGTTACGCCCCGACGCTCGCCTGCACGGGCTGTGGCTGGGTCGC
>CAJACZ010000231.1 GCA_903938365.1 uncultured Pseudomonadota bacterium
CAATGTGCGCATCGGCCGCGACTGCCGGATCATGGCGGGGGTCGTGATCGAGCACGACGTCACCATCGGTGACGAGACGGTCGTCCACCCCGCCGTGGTGGTTGGCTATGGTTGCCGGATCGGCTCGCAGGTCGTGCTGGGACCGGGCAGCATCATCGGCGCCGAGGGCTTCGGTTTCGCCCAGGATGCCAGCCGGCGCAGCCACACGATTCCCCATACGGGCATCGTCGTGATCGGTGATCGCGTGCGCCTGGGCGCCAACAACTGCATCGACCGTGCCACCTATGGCGAGACGCGCATCGGCGCCGGCACCAAGTTCGACAACCTCTGCCACGTCGCCCACAACGTCCAGATCGGCGAGGACTGCCTGCTCACCGCCATGTTCTGCGTGGCCGGCTCCAGCACCGTGGGAAACCGGGTCATGGCGAGCGGCCAGACCGGCATCATCGACCACATCAATATCTGCGACGACGTGGTGCTCGTGCATCGGGCGGGCGTGGTCAAGGACATCGACCAGCCCGGCGTGCATGCCGCACTCCCTGCGCAGCCGATCGACGTCTATCTCAAGAATACCGCCGCTGCGCGTGACGGCGCGGCGCTGCGCCGTCGTGTCGCCGAGATCGAGAAATCCCTGTCGCTCCAGCCAGCGGCCACTCCCGACTCTGGGGGCTGAGGACGGCACGCGGGTTCCGCGCTAGACTGAACCCGGATTTCGTGGGGCCCCCGGGGGCCCCTTTTCGTTCATTACCCGAGCGCTTCGATGACCTACAGGGTTCTTTCTCATCGCCCGGCGGCGGCTGTGCGGGCTGGTGTCGTATCCATGGCGGCACTCCTGCTGGCCGGCTGTGCGCCCGGCGGCGCCCCGCAGATGCCGCCCCCCGAGGTCAGCGTTGCGCAGGTCGTCAGCAAACGCGTGACTGAATGGGAGTCCTTCAGCGGTCGCGTGGTCGCCATCGAGACGATCGAGATCCGGCCGCGGGTCTCGGGTTACCTCGATGCCGTCCATTTCCGCGAGGGCGGTGAGGTCGCCAGGGGCGCCGCGCTCTTCACGGTGGACGACCGCGAATACCGGGCGGCCCTCGATGCGGCCCGCGCCAACACCGCGCGGGTGGCCACGCGCTTCGAGCTCGCGCAGGGCGAAGCGGCGCGCGCGACCCGGCTGGAGGCCGCCCGGGCGATCTCGGGCGAAGAGCTGGCCGCACGCGCGGCCGAGCTGCGCCAGGCCGAAGCGGACCTCCAGGCCGCGCGCGCGCAGGAGCGCCAGTCCGCCCTGAACCTCGAGTTCACCCGCATCCACTCGCCGATCGCCGGCTACGCCAGCTCCGCTGCCGTGCGGCCGGGCAACCTCGTGGCCGCGGGCACCACGCTGCTGACGACGGTCGTCTCGATCGACCCCATCTACGTGGAGTTCGCCGGCGACGAGCGCATGTACCTCAACTATCAGCGGAATTCCCGCAGCGGCTCCGCCGACTCGCGCCGCGCGCTGGGCACGGTGCGCGTCGGGCTCGCGGACGAGACGGGCTACCCGCGCACCGGCGAGCTGGTGTTCGTCGACAACGCGCTCGATCCGGCGACCGGCACGATCCGCGCGCGGGCACGGCTCTCCAACAAGGACCGGCGCCTGACCCCTGGACTGTTCGCCCGCGTCGAGCTGCCCGGTGGCGATGCGCGCGAGGCACTGCTGATCCACGAACGTGCGCTGCTCACGGACCAGGACCGCAAGTACGTCTACGTCGTGGGCGCCGACAACCGCGCCGTGCGCAAGGACGTGCGCATCGGCGCCCAGGCCGAAGGCCTGCGCATCGTCCTCGAGGGGCTTGCCCCCTCCGATCGCGTGGTGGTGAACGGCGTGCGCAAGATCTTCTTTCCCGGCATGCCCGTGGCGCCTGCCGTCGTGCCGATGGACCAGCCCGGACTGCAGCCCGCCCCGCCTGCCCCGTCCGTCGCCCCGCCCGCCCAGGGTCCCGCCACGGCGCCCTGAGCGCCGGGTCGCCCGATGAAGTTCGACGCTTCGAGGTTTTTCATCGACCGGCCGATTTTCGCGGCGGTGCTCTCGATCCTGATTTTCGTGGCCGGCGCGCTGTCGCTGCTGCGCCTGCCCGTGAGCGAATACCCGGACGTGGTCCCGCCCGCGGTACAGGTGAAGGCGGTCTACCCCGGCGCCGACCCGCGCACGCTGTCGCAGACGGTCGCCGCGCCGCTCGAGGAAGCCATCAACGGCGTCGACGGCATGATCTACATGAAGTCGGCCTCGGCCTCCGACGGCATCCTGCAGATCGACGTGACGTTCAAGGTGGGCACCGACATCGACCTTGCGCAGGTGGATGTCCAGAACCGCGTCGCCCAGGCCCTGCCACGCCTGCCCGAAGCGGTGCGCCAGGTGGGTGTCTCGACGGTCAAGGCCTCGCCGACGCTGACCATGGTGGTGTTTCTCTCGTCGCCGGACGGTCGCTACGACGCGCTCTACCTGCGCAACTTCGCGACGCTGCGCGTGCGCGACGAGCTGAACCGGATCGAGGGCGTCGGCCAGGCGGTCATCTTCGGGGGTGGCGATTACGCGATGCGCGTCTGGCTCGATCCCGAGCGCGCGGCCGCGCGGGGCATCGCCGCCGGCGACGTGCTGCGCGCCATCCGCGAGCAGAACGTCCAGGTGTCGGCGGG
>CAJACZ010000232.1 GCA_903938365.1 uncultured Pseudomonadota bacterium
CGATCCCAGGGTGACGGCCAGTCGGCCCCTCGATCTGTTTTTCTATTCGGCGGGTTCCATCGATGGCGTGCCCTTGCCGGCGCGCCACAGCGAAGTCCTCGCGTTGCTGCGCGGCTGGGGCTTGCGCACCTGCCCGGAAGCTCAGTCGGTGCGCGGCGCAGAAGGTTGTCTGGATTACTATTCATCGATAGGCAGACTTCGCTCAACGCTGCCCTACCAGATCGACGGTGTGGTCTACAAAGTCGAGCGACTGGAGGACCAGGGGCGCCTGGGCTTCGTGTCGCGCGCGCCCCGCTGGGCCATCGCCCACAAATTTCCGGCTGACGAAGCCCTGACAACATTGCGCGACGTCGAGTTCCAGGTGGGCCGCACCGGGGCGATCACCCCGGTCGCGCGGCTTGCGCCGGTGTTCGTGGGCGGCGTGACCGTCAGCAATGCGACGCTGCACAACATGGACGAAGTGGAACGCAAAGGGGTGCGCATCGGCGATACGGTCGTGGTGCGGCGCGCCGGCGATGTCATACCGGAGGTCGCCCGTGTGCTGCTGGAACGGCGGCCACCGGAGACGCGCGAAATCGTGCTTCCGAGCCTGTGTCCCGTCTGTGGCTCGGCGGTCGAGCGCGAAGCCGAGGGAGCGATCGCCCGCTGCACCGGGGGCTATGCCTGCACGGCACAGCGCAAGGAGCGGCTGAGGCATTTCGCCGGGCGCCGGGCCCTGGACATCGAAGGGGTGGGCGAGAAACTGGTGGACCAGCTCGTCGATGCCGGCTGGGTCGAGTCACCCGCCGATCTCTACTCGCTCGATGCGGATCGACTCTCGATGCTGGACCGGATGGGCAGCCGCTCCGCCGACAAGGTCGTTGCAGCCATGGAGCGCAGCAAGGCCACGACCCTGCCGCGATTTCTCTTCGCGCTGGGCATCCGCGACGTGGGCGAATCGACGGCGCTGGCTCTCGCGCGACACTTCGGCTCACTCGATGCGCTGCTGAAAGCCCCTGAGGAGGGGATTCGCGAGGTGCCGGATGTGGGGCCGGTGGTGGCGGCGCGCGTGCGCGAGTTTTTCGCCGATTCAAGGAATGCTGCGATCGTCGCGCGCCTCGTGCACGCCGGGGTGCATTGGCCGCATATCGAAGCGACCGCGCCGGAAGACCAGCCGCTGGCGGGATTCACGTTCGTGATCACCGGCGCACTGGATTCCATGCCCCGCGAGGAAGCCGAGGAAAAGCTGCGCGCCCTGGGTGCGAAAGCCTCCGGCAGCGTCTCGAAGAAGACGAGTTACGTCGTGGCGGGACGTGACGCAGGATCAAAGCTGCGCAAGGCCGAAGAACTGGGCCTGCGCGTGCTCGACGAGGCTGCGCTGCTCGAACTGCTGGAAACAAAAAAGCCGCCCGGCTGACGCAGGGCGGCCTTTGAGTGCTGCCTGCGGCACCAGGCCGCGGGCACGCGGGCTGCTACAGTTTCTTCTCGACCTTCGCAGCCTTGAGCAGCTCGTCCGAGTAACCGCGGAACTTCTTGGCGAGCACCACCTGTCCCAGCTGGCCCTTGACCTGATCGAACGGCGGCGGCTGGATTTCGCGTGTGTCCTCGAGCCGGATGATGTGCCAGCCATACTGCGTCTGGACGGGCGTGGCGCTGAGCTCGCCTTTCTTGAGGGCCATCACGGCGGTGGCGAACGGCTGGACCATCGTCTGCGGGCTGAACCAGCCCAGGTCGCCCCCTGCGGACTTGGTGGAATCGAGTGATTCCTTGGCCGCGACCTTCTCGAACTTCTCGCCCTTGCGGATCCGTGCGAGCAATTCGTTCGCGAGCGCCTCGTTCTGTACGAGGATATGACGCGCGCGATACTCGCTGCGCGGCATCTGGGCGAGCTGGCTCTCGTACTCCGCGCGCAGTTCCTGCTCGGTCGGAGTCTTGTCCTTGAGGTACTTCTGCTGCGCAGCGCGCTGCAGGACGTCCATCCGCGAGAGCTCGAGGGCCGACGCGATTTCCTTGTCTTTGCCCACGCCGTCCTTGTCGGCCTGCGCCGCGATCAGCTGCAGCCGCACGAGTGAATCCAGCGCCTGGTCGCGTTCTTCGGCGCTGAGGTCTGCCGAGGTCTTGCCGGTAGCGGCCTTGACATAGAAGTCGAAGGTATTGCGGGAAAGACTGGTGCCGTCGACCGTCGCCACCGGCTCCTTGCCGGGATCCTTGGCCTCTTCCTTGCCGGCGGCGCTACCGCCCTGCTGGCAGGCCGCCAGAGCGGCGACACTGGCCAGGATGAACAAGCGCGAAATCTTCATGTGTATCTCTCAGTCGCTGGTGGTGTTGGAATCAGGGAGCCGGGCGTCGATCGAAATGGCGTGGATGTCCCGGCCCATCAGTGGGGCCACGGCATCGTATACCAGGCGGTGCCTCGCGATCATCCGCAGCCCGTCGAAGCCACGGCAGGCGAGGGTCACGTGGAAGTGCCCGCCTTCGCGGGCGCCGGCGTGGCCGGCGTGCAGGGCGCTGTCGTCCCGGATTTCCAGGAGCTGCGGGTCCAGTGCGGCTGCCAGGGCGGCGCGCAGTCGTTCGATCCTCGCGTCAGTCATGCCGGGGCAGCCCGAGCGTCGCGGCACAGCTGCCCGCAGCGTAATACGCGCCGATGAAAGCCACGAAGGGCAGTAACTCGAGCAGGGCTTGCATGGGGAGGCTCGCGCTTGGAACCCGGCTGGGGCGGGTAAACAAGTATGATAATTGAATCTCCTGTCCGCCGGCCGCCGAGCCGCTGCATACCTTGCAATACTTCGAGCTCCATCCCCAGAACCCCCAGATCAGGCTGATCCGCCAGGCCGCGGAGATCGTGCGCCGGGGCGGCGTGATCGCCTATCCGACCGACTCGTGCTATGCGCTGGGCTGTCATATCGGCGACAAAGACGCGCTCGAACGGATCCGGCGGATCCGCGGGGCCGATCGGAACCACCACTTCACGCTGGTCTGTCGCGACCTGACCGAGGTCGCCCGCTACGCCCGAGTCGACAACACGCAATTCCGCCTGCTCAGGGCATGCACCCCCGGCCCGTACACCTTCCTGCTCGAAGCCACCCGCGAGACCCCGCGGCGGCTGCAGCACGAGAAACGCAGGACCATCGGGATACGGATCCCCGATCACGAAGTGCCCCGGCTCCTGCTGGCGGAACTGGGCGAACCCCTCATGACGTCGACCCTCATGCTGCCGGGCGACGAGCTGCCGCTCAACGATGGCGAAGAGATCCGCGAACGCCTGGCCAGCGAACTCGACGCGGTGCTCGCGTGCGGCGCCTGCGGGATCGAGCCGACGACCGTTGTGGATCTCGCAGCCCAGCCTGCGGTGATCGTCCGGCAGGGGCGCGGCAGCGTGGCACCCTTCGGCCTCTGAGGTTCAAGCGCTCCGGTATAATCGCCGGTGGCGCGCCGCATGGGCGCCGGCGTTGTTCGGACACAAAGCATAAAAAACCTACCGATTCAAACGCTTGTAATGCATTTCTCCAGACTTTTGTCTTCCGGCCCCTTTACGGTGCAAGAATCATGAATTCCTCTCTTTCTGCGGCACGCGTCCTGTCGGGCATGCGGCCTACCGGGCAGTTACACCTTGGTAACTATCATGGCGCGCTGCGTAACTGGGTCGACCTCCAGTACCAGTACCCGTGCTTTTTCTTCATTGCCGACTGGCACGCATTGACCACCGGTTACGAAGACACCTCGCGGCTGCCCGAATTCACGCAGCAGATGGTCATCGACTGGCTGGCTGCAGGCCTCAACCCCGGTGTCGCAACGCTTTTCGTGCAGTCGCATGTCCCGGAGCACGCGGAACTGCACCTGCTGCTCTCGATGGTCACGCCCCTGTCATGGCTCGAACGGGTCCCCACCTACAAGGACCAGCAGGCTGAATTGCAGGAAAAAGACCTGGCCACCTACGGCTTCCTGGGCTACCCGCTGCTCCAGTCCGCCGACATCCTGATCTACCGTCCCGGCTTCGTGCCCGTGGGCGAGGACCAGGTGGCGCATGTCGAGATCACCCGTGAGGTCGCTCGCCGGTTCAACCATCTCTATGGCCGCGAAGCCGGCTTCGAGGAGAAGGCCGAGCGCGCGATCCAGCAACTCGGGGGTCGGCACAGCGCCCTGTACCGAGACCTGCGTCGTCGTTTCCAGGAAGCGGGCGAAACCGAGGCGCTCGAGAAGGCCCGTGCGCTGGTGCAGGGCAACACGCAGATCACCGTGGCCGATCGGGAGCGCCTGCTTGGCTATCTCGAAGGCGAGAGCGTGGCGATCCTCCCGGAGCCGCAGGTGCTGCTCACGCCCACGCCCAAACTGCCCGGCCTCGATGGCCGCAAGATGTCCAAGAGCTACGGCAACACCATCGGCCTGCGCGAAGAGCCCGAGTCCGTGGCGCGCAAGCTCAGGACCATGCAGACGGATCCGGCGCGCGCACGTCGCTCCGATCCCGGCACTCCGGAGAAGTGCCCGGTGTGGTCGCTGCACCAGGTTTACTCTGACGAACCGACGCGCCAGTGGGCTGCCGCCGGCTGCCGCAGCGCCGGCATCGGTTGCCTCGAGTGCAAGAAACCCCTGATCGACAAGGTCGTCGAGGAGGTCTCGGGCATGCGCCAGCGCGCGCAGGAGTACGAGGACAACCCGGACCTCGTCCGCAACATCCTCGCGGAGGGCAGCGAGAAAGCCCGTGAAGTCGCCCGCGAGACGCTGGACGACGTGCGTCGCGCGATGCACCTGCGCAACGACTGACGACGGCGTCCTCTCAACCAGGAATCCCGGCGCATGGCCAAACCCCAGCCTGTCGATCAGGCCCCGCAGCCCGAAGGCGAGCCTGCGCCCGTGGTGGGCGGCGAGTCATCTCCCGAGCAGGTAGAGATGCCGTTCGCCATGATCCATGGCGAACCCATGACCCAGATGCCGAGGGATCTCTACATCCCGCCGCAGGCGCTGGAGGTGTTTCTCGAGGCCTTCGAGGGGCCTCTGGACCTGCTGCTGTATCTGATCCGGCGCCAGAATCTCGACATCCTCGACATCCCGCTGGCGGACATCACCCGCCAGTACATGCAGTACATCGAGCTGATGCAGGATCTGCAGCTTGAACTCGCCGGGGAATACATGGTGATGGCCGCAACGCTCGCGGAGATCAAGTCGCGGATGCTGCTCCCGCGCACCCAGGAGACGGTCGACGGCGAAGAGCATGACCCGCGCGCGGAGCTGGTGCGCCGCCTGCAGGAATACGAGCGATTCAAGCGTGCAGCGGAAAACATCGACCGCATGCCGCGGCTGGACCGCGACGTCTGGATCGCGAGCGCGGAAGCCGAGCGCCGCCGCCCGGGGCAGAATCTGCCGCAGGTCACGCTGCAGGAAATGATCCTGGCGTTCCGTGAGGTCGTCGCGCGCTCGGAAATGTTCGCGCACCACCACGTCAGTCGTGAACGGCTGTCGGTCCGCGCCCGCATGTCGGAGATCCTCGCCTCGCTGGAGGGCGCGCAGTTCATCGACTACACGCGCCTGTTCCGGCCGGAAGAGGGGCGCATGGGCGCCACCGTGACGTTCATGGCCATCCTCGAACTGGTTCGCGAGGGCTTGCTCGATCTGGTTCAGGCCGAGATCTACGGCCCTCTGCACGTGCGGGCCGCGGGTCCGGGGCGCGGCATTCGCCGGCTCCGCGAAGACAGCGGCGACGAAATGCTCGAGGAGCCCGTCGAAGGGGTCGCGTTCCCGCCGCTGGATGACGACACCGACGAGGACGAGCCGATCGACGATGATTTCATGGACGCTCCGGCGGACGACGCCGGCACCGCGGAGAAAGCCTCATGAGTGACCATTACTTCCGCAACGTCATCGAGGGCGCGCTGCTCGCAGCAGGGCGTCCCCTGACGGTCGGCGAGATCGCACAGCTCTTCGAGGAAAGCGGGCGCCCGGGACCTGCGCAGATCCGGGAAGCGCTCGAGCGACTCGCCGAGGATTACTCCGGGCGGGCCATCGAGCTGAAGGAGACGGCGAGCGGGTTCCGCATCCAGGTGCGGCAGGACTATGCCCAGGAAGTCGGTCGGCTCTGGCCGGAGCGCGCCCAGCGCTATTCGCGGGCGCTCCTCGAGACCCTGGCGTTGATTGCCTATCGGCAGCCGATCACGCGGGCGGAGATCGAATCCGTGCGCGGCGTTGCGGTCAACCCGAACATCCTGAAGACGCTGATCGAACGTAACTGGGTGCGCGGGCTGGGCCACCGCGATGTGCCGGGCCATCCTGAACTGCTCGGAACGACCCGTGAGTTCCTCGATTACTTCGGACTCAGGCGCCTGGACGAGTTGCCGCCGCTGGCCGAACTCAAGGCCATGGCAGACATCAACCCGCAGCTGACGCTGCCGGGCACGGGTGAAGTGGGCGCCGGCGACGATGTGGCGCTGGTGAACGTCGACGTACCGGTCGGCGAAGCGGCGACCGGAAGCGAAATCGACGGCAATGCTGAAACCGCAGGTATCTCCCCCTGAAAACCCGGACACCCAGGCCGTCGGCGACCGAGGTTCCCGGCGAGCGCCTCCAGAAAGTGCTGGCCCAGGCCGGACTTTCTTCGCGGCGACAGGCCGAGGAATGGATCCGCGCAGGCCGGATCACGGTCAACGGAGAACCGGCCACCCTTGGCCAGCGTGTCAGTGGCCGTGACGAGATCCGCGTCGATGGTCGCATCGTGCGCCGCGCCAAGGCAGCCGACCGGGAGGGCCCGGTGGGATCCGTCTATCTCTGTCACCGCTCCCCCGGCGAGGATCTGAGGACCGGACTGATCGAGCGACTGCCCCGTCGCTCCGGGCGGCGCTTCCTCGCCGTGAGTCCGATGCCGAGCATCGACGGCGGGCTCGAACTCGTCACGACCGACGGCGCGCTGGCGCAGCGGCTGCAGCGCCGGATTCGCGACTCCGTGGTGGAGTTCAGCGTGCGCGTGCGGGGCGAACTGGACGAAGTGCGCCAGGCCTCGATCCTCGCGGGTCAACTGGACGACGGCCGTGTGCTCGTCGTACAGGCATTGGAAGGCTCGACCGAAGAGGAGGAGGGCAGCAACCGCTGGTACCACCTCGCGGTGGTGGGCGCGAGCGGCAAGGACGTCCGGCAGCTGTTCGAACGTCAGGGACTGCTCGTCAGCCGCGTCATGCGCACCTCGCTGCTGGGACTGCGCCTCACGCGCGATGTGGGTCGCGGCCACTTCCGGGCGCTGCTTCCCGACGAAGCGCGGCAGCTCGAGCCGCCCGCACCCGTGGCGGTCGTGGAACAGACGACCGCCGCGGCGAAGCCCCGTCGGGCTCCCGCGCAGCGGGGTCGGCGCGCCCGCGGAACCGGGCCCCGCCCATCGCGGCCACGCGAACGCTCGCCCTGAGGGATCACTGCGACTCGAAGCTGGCTCCGGTGATGCCGCGTGCCTGTGCGCCCAGCAGCGCCACGTAGGAGCGGGTCAGCGACTCCGGCAGGGGGAGCGTGCTGGCGTCCTCGGATGGAAAAGCCTGGCGCCGCATGGCGGTGCGCATCCGGCCGGGGTTGATCGCGTTCACCCTGATGCGGGTCGACTCGAGCTCCGAGGCGAGCACCTGGACCAGCCCTTCGACGGCAAATTTCGACACGGCATAAGCGCCCCAGTAGGCGCGCCCCTTGCGACCCACCCCGCTCGATGTGAACAGGATCGACGCGTCCGCCGACGCCCGCAGCGAGGGCAGGAGCACCTGTGTCAGGACAAAGGCGGCGGTCACGTTGATGTGCATCACCCGCACCCAGGTCGGCACATCATGCTGTTCGATGGGCGCGAGCTGGCCCAGGACCGCAGCGTTGTGGACCAGTCCGTCGAGCCGTCCCCAGCGTTGCTCGACGGCCTCGGCAAGCGCGTCGTAACCCCCCGCCACGGCTTTCTCGAGATCGAGAGGAGCGATCATCGGCGGTGCGACGGGCGCCCCATCCGCGCGGCGCAGGGTGAGGATCTCGTCGTGGAGTGCCTCGAGCTTGCGGGGGTTCCGGCCGATCAGCAGCACTTCGGCGCCGCGGCGTGCGCACTCGATGGCCAGCGCACGCCCCATGCCGGCCGTGGGTCCGGTGATCGCGATCACCCGGCCGGAGAGTTCATCCGGCCCCAGCGTGATCGTCCTTGGGTCGAAATCCGCCTGGCACTCGTCCCGCGTCATGATGCTGTCCTCAATAAGAAAGGGGTTGTGCCGCGGCCGGCGGCGACGGCGGCTCGCCAGGCCAGCCAGGTGGCCTGCGCGGCCTCCCAGCGGCCCGGGACAGGTTGCAGTGGCAGTGCCCGCTCCGTGACCTGCGCCGCCCGCAGCCCCAAGGCACACCAGACCAGCGCAGCGCGCTGCCCGGGGATCGCCGCGGATGGCAGGGCCTGGGCTGCCTCGCACAGGCTGCGGCCACAGGCCTGCAGGCGCCCAGCCAGTGTGCGCGCGCACTCGTCGCTCCAGGGCTGCAGGCGCCATGGCCCATGCTCTGCGGGATCCTCGCCGACAGGCACGTGGAAACGCCCCTGGCGGGCATCGGAAGCCAGCGTCGCCAGCAGTTCGATTTCCCGCAGCGCAGCGCCCGCCTGTGTCGCGAAACGTTCGAGGTGGGCACGTTCCCCGAGGCCCCGGGACCCGAGCAGCACCACCGAGCGGAACAGTCCGTCGGCCCACAGCCGGAAATAGTCGTCCAGGCCGGCACGCGAATCGAAGGCCGCGCAGGCAAGGTCGAGGCCTGCGCTTTCCACCAGCGCCGAGAGGTCAGGCGGCGAGGCCTCAAGAGCGCCGAAAGCCGATGCCACGCGGCGGGTCAGCGGGTGGGCGGGGCGGCTCATCAGCAGTCGCTGCGTTTCGTCCTGCCACCACTCGAGGCGGGCGTGGCTGACGGAATGGTCGATGTCGCGGCCATGGCGGCGACAGATCTCGGTCTCGATCTGCAACAGGCTGCGTACCGCAGCGCGTTGTGCCTCCGGCGCGAACAGGCAGACCAGATGGCGCACCGAGCCCTCGGGCGCAAACTCCACGAAGTCGTCCGGCGCCACAGCAGGGTTCACGGAGGACCCGCGCCCTGGAACTCCGCGGGCCACGCGGCGCCGCGCGCGTCCACCCACGGGAGGAGTTCATCGAGACTGGCGATCACTCCGTCGCTGGGCCAGTCTGTGTACCCCTCTTCGGGGTCGATGTACCCATACGCGGCCACCAGCGCGCACATGCCCGCGGAACGCGCAGCGAGCATGTCGCGTTCGGCGTCACCGACGTAGGCGCAATCGACCGCCGCGACGCCGAGGGCGCGCGCCGCATGCAGCAGCGGTGCGGGGTGGGGCTTCTTCTCGGCGAGCGTGTCGCCGGATACCACGATCCGGGCCCGCCGATCGAGGCCCAGGGCCGCGAGGAGCGGCTCGGCAAGCCAGCCCGGCTTGTTGGTGACGATGCCCCAGGGGGTGCCGGCCGACTCGAGGGCTGCGACCAGAACCTCGCCGCCCGGGAAGAGCGCGGTGTCCCGTGCCAGCCGCGCCGCATACAGATCGAGGAAGCGCAGCCGGAGCCGCTCGTGCTCCGCCGGGCCGGCATCGACGAAGCCGAGGCGGACCAGCGCCGCCGCGCCATTGGAGACCCAGTGCCGGATCAGGAAGGCGGGTAAGGGCCGACGCCCATGCTCGGCGCGCAACTCGTTCAGCGCACCACCCATGTCGGGCGCCGTGTCGAGCAGCGTGCCGTCGAGGTCGAACAGAATGCCCCGGATCGGCATTACTGGGCCTCGGGCTTGCGCAGATGCACGATGTAGTTCACCGAGGCGTCACCCACGAGGCGTGCCTGCGAGGTGACCGGGTTGTAGGCGAGACCACCGATCTCCAGCAGGTCGAGCCCGCTGCCACGCGCCCAGGAAGCCAGCTCGGCGGGTCGGATCAGACGCTCGTATTCGTGCGTGCCGGGCGGCAGCAGTCGCGCGACGTACTCGGCGCCGACGATCGCAAGGAGAAAAGACTTCAGGTTGCGGTTGATGGTCGAGACGAAGACCGAGCCCCCCGGACGCACGAGGCGCGCGAGCGAATCGACCATGCCGGCCGGATCGGGCACGTGCTCGAGCATTTCCATGCAGGTCACGACGTCGAACCCGCCCGCGTGGGTGACCGCCAGCGCTTCCGCCGCCGCGACCCGGTAGTCGATCTGCAGGCCTTCGGCCGCGGCGTGCAGCTGCGCGACCTCGATCATGGAGGGCGCCAGGTCGATGGCGAGGACCGAGGCTCCGCCGCGGCACAGACTCTCGGCGAGCAGGCCGCCGCCGCAACCCACGTCCAGCGCCCGCGTGCCCGGGAGGGGCGTGCGGGACGCGACGAACTCAAGCCGGACCGGGTTGAGGATGTGCAGGGGGCCAAACTCGCCGCGCTCGTCCCAGAACCGGTGCGCGATGGCATCGAACTTGGCGACCTCGGCCGGGTCGCTCTGTGGCGTAGTGGTCATATTTCTCTTGCTCCGGGGCCATATCGGACCGCCGACGGTGCGGCCGCCTATGTTACTATTTTCGCTTCGTTTCTGGACGCTGAACCCCGCTCCGAATGGCTGAAATCGCGCGCGAAATCCTGCCGGTCAATCTCGAAGACGAGATGAGGCAGTCGTACCTCGACTACGCCATGAGCGTCATCGTCGGTCGTGCCCTCCCGGACGTCCGGGACGGCCTCAAGCCTGTACACCGGCGCGTGCTCTACGCGATGCGTGAACTCGGCAACGAGTACAACAAGCCGTACAAGAAATCGGCGCGCGTCGTGGGCGACGTCATCGGCAAGTACCACCCGCATGGGGATACCGCCGTCTATGACGCCATCGTCCGGATGGCGCAGCCGTTCTCGATGCGGTACATGCTGGTGGACGGCCAGGGCAACTTCGGCTCGGTCGATGGCGACATGCCGGCGGCCATGCGATACACCGAAGTGCGTATGTCACGGCTTGCCGGGGAGCTGCTGGCGGACATCGACCGCGAGACCGTCGACTTCGTCCCCAACTATGATGAATCGCTGACCGAACCGGCGGTGATGCCCTCGCGCATCCCCAACCTGCTGGTCAACGGCTCCTCGGGCATCGCGGTGGGCATGGCGACCAACATCCCGCCGCACAACCTCACCGAGATCGTCAACGCCTGCCTTGCCGTGATCGACGATCCGGAGATCGGTCTCGCCGGCCTGATGGAGCTCGTGCCGGGCCCGGATTTCCCGACCGCGGGCATCATCAACGGCGCTCAGGAAATCGTTTCAGCCTACAAATCGGGGCGCGGCAGGATCTCCATCCGCGGCCGTGCGCATTTCGAAGAAGTGGGCCGCAACGGCGAACGGCAGGCGATCATCGTCACCGAACTGCCGTACCAGGTGAACAAGGCGCGGCTGATCGAGCGCATCGCGGACCTGGTTCGCGACAAGCAGATCGACGGCATCGCCTCGGACGGCCTGCGGGACGAGTCCGACAAGGACGGCATGCGGATCGTCATCGAGCTGCGCCGCGGCGAGAACGCCGAGGTCGTGCTCAACAACCTGTATTCCCAGACGCCGCTCGAGACGGTCTTCGGCATCAACATGGTCGCGCTGATCGACGGTCAGCCGCGCCTGCTCTCCCTCAAGGAGATGCTTGACGCGTTCATCCGTCATCGCCGCGAAGTCGTCACGCGCCGCACGATCTTTGACCTCGCAAAGGCCCGCGATCGTGCCCACGTGCTGGAGGGCCTCGCGGTAGCGCTGGCCAACATCGACGAGGTCATTGCGCTCATCAAGGCCTCGCCCACGCCACCCGAAGCCAAGGTCGGCCTCATGGGCCGCAGCTGGAGCTCGGGAGCAGTGCCCGAGATGCTGGCAAGGGCCGGCGAGATCTCGACCCGCCCGAAGGGCCTCGCGCCCGAATACGGCATCCGCCGCGACGACCAGGGCGGTTACCGGCTCAGCGATGTCCAGGCCCAGGCCATCCTGGACATGCGGCTCAACCGCCTCACCGGGCTGGAGCAGGACAAGATCGTTGCGGAGTACGGCGATCTGCTTGCCCTCATCGTCGACCTCTCGGACATTCTTGCGCGCCCCGAGCGTCTTACGTCCGTGGTGCGCGACGAACTCGTGGCCATTCGCGACGAATACGGCGACGGGCGGCGCACCGAGATCAATCGGGACCACATCGACCTGGCCACCGAGGACCTGATCGAACCCCAGGACGTCGTCGTCACGCTGTCGCGCTCGGGTTACGCCAAATCGCAACCGCTGACGGAATACCAGACCCAGGGACGCGGCGGCCGCGGCACCAATGCCACGGCGGTCAAGGACGGCGACTTCGTCGAGAAGCTCTTCGTCGCCCACAGCCACGACACTTTGCTGTGCTTCTCGAACCGCGGGAAGGTGTACTGGCTGCGCGTGTTCCAGCTTCCGCAGGGGGGGCGGGGCGCACGCGGCAAACCGCTGGTGAACCTGATGCCGCTCGAGGCCGACGAACGCATCAACGCGGTTCTGGCGGTGAAGCAGTTCGACGACGAGCGCTTCGTGTTCATGGCCACCAGCCACGGCACGGTTAAAAAGACGCCCCTGTCGGCGTATTCCCGGCCGCGACCGTCGGGAATCATCGCGGTCGACCTGCGCGACGGCGACCGGCTGGTCGGTGTGGCACTCACCGATGGCAAGCGCGACGTCATCCTGTGCAGCACCGACGGCAAGGCCATCCGTTTCTCGGAAGAAGAAGTCCGCTCCATGGGGCGTGACGCCACCGGAGTGCGCGGTATCCGTCTCGCCGACGGGCAGGAAGTGATCTCGCTGGTGGCCATCGAGGACGGTCTGATCCTGACGGCCTCCGAAAGCGGCTATGGCAAGCTGACCCCGGCCGAAGAATTCCCGCGACATGGCCGCGGCGGGCAGGGCGTGATCGCCCTCCAGACCACCGAACGCAACGGCCGTGCCGTGGCCGCGCTGCAGGTCGCCTCAGGCGAAGAAATCATGATGATCAGCTCGACCGGCACCCTGGTGCGCTCACGCGTCGACGAAGTTTCGATCGTCGGGCGCAACACGCAGGGCGTCCGCCTGATCCGGCTCACGAACGACGAGCGGCTCGCGGGCGTCGTTCGCATCCCGACGCTGGCCGGCGATGAACCTGACACCACGCCGGCAGGCGCCGCCGATGCCAGCGAGAGCGTCGCCGCTCCCGACGGTCCGTCAACCACCCACTGATCCCACTTCGGAAGGACAACCCACTTGCGCGTATTCAACTTCGCCGCGGGGCCGGCTACCTTGCCCCTTCAGGTTCTGGAGCAGGCACGGGACGAGATGACCGACTGGCTCGGCAGCGGCATGTCTGTCATGGAAGTCAGTCATCGCAGCAAGGCCTTCGTCGCCGTCGCGCAGGCCGCGGAAGCCGATCTGCGCGAGTTGATGGGCATTCCCTCGAACTACAAGGTGCTGTTCCTGCAGGGCGGCGCCTCGGGGCAGTTCAGCGCCATTCCCATGAATCTCGCGACGGCGGAATCAGTCGCCGATTACGTGAACACCGGTCAATGGTCCAAGAAGGCCATCTCGGAAGCGAAGCGTTACTGCAAGGTGAACGTGGCCGCGGACGAGGCGCCGAGCAACTATTCCACCGTGCCGCAACAGGGCGCCCTGAAGCTCACCCCCGGTGCCGCCTACGTGCACTACACGCCGAACGAGACCATCGGCGGGGTGGAATTCGGCTACGTGCCTGAAACCCAGGGTGCGCCGCTCGTCGCAGACATGTCCTCGACGATCCTGTCGCGCCCGATCGACGTCTCCAGGTTCGGGCTGATCTACGCCGGCGCCCAGAAGAACATCGGACCCTCCGGCATCTGCGTGGTCATCGTGCGCGAAGACCTGTGCGGGAAGGCGCGCCCCGGCACGCCGGCTATCTGGGACTACGAGGCGATGGCGAAGGAGGGCTCGATGCTCAACACGCCGCCCACCTTCGGCATCTATGTCGCCGGTCTGGTGTTCCAGTGGCTCAAGCGCGAGGGCGGTATCGCTGCCGTCGGCGAGCGCAATCGCCTCAAGGCCGAGAAGCTCTATCGGGCCATCGACGAGTCGGGTTACTACCAGAACCCGGTGGCGCGCGATGGCCGCTCCTGGATGAACGTGCCTTTCACGATCCCGAACCCCGCCCTGGAAAAGACATTCCTCGCGGAAGCCGCCAGCGCCGGACTGGCGAACCTCGAGGGCCATCGTTCGGTGGGCGGCATGCGTGCCTCGATCTACAACGCGATGTCGATCGAGGGGGTGGATGCCCTGATCGCCTTCATGGCCGACTTCCAGCGACGCAACGGCTAATGCTTGCCATGGGCTACCGCATCCTCACCCTGAACAACATCAGCGTTCGCGGCCTCGAGCGACTGCCCCGCGACCGTTATGAGGTCGCGTCGGGCATGGCGGATCCGGACGCCATCATGGTCCGCTCGGCCGACATGCATGCCATGGAGATTCCGGCCAGCGTCCTGGCCGTCGGGCGCGCCGGCGCGGGCGTCAACAACGTCCCGGTCGCTGCCCTGTCGCGGCGCGGTGTGCCGGTGTTCAACGCGCCCGGGGCCAACGCCAACGCCGTGAAGGAACTGGTGATTGCCGGCCTGCTGCTGGGCGCACGCAACATCTGCCAGGCCTGGGATTTCGCCCGCCACCTGCAGGGCGACGATGCGACGATCGACGCGGCGACCGAAAAGGGCAAGAAGGACTTCGTCGGTTTCGAACTGCCCGGGCGCACCCTCGGCGTCATCGGCCTCGGCGCCATCGGCGTCGAAGTGGCGAACGCCGCGGAGAGGCTCGGGATGAAGGTCCTCGGCTACGACCCACAGATCACGGTGCAGCGGGCCTGGCAGCTCTCGTCATCGGTCGAGCAGGCGCTGTCTCTCGACGACCTCTTCGCACGCTCGCAGATGGTCACGGTACACGTCCCGCTCGCGGATGCCACCCGCGGGCTCGTCAGCGAAAGCCGCATACGCCTCATGCAGGCCAACAGCGTCGTGCTGAACTTCTCGCGTGCGCCGATCGTCGACGAAGCCGCGATCCTCGCGGCGCTGGATGCGGGGCGACTGCAGGGTTACATCTGCGACTTTCCCAAGAACTCGCTGAAGAACCACCCGAGGGTGATCACGCTTCCGCATCTGGGCGCCTCCACGGGCGAAGCGGAGGAGAACTGCGCCGTGATGGTCGCTGACCAGCTGCGCGACTTCCTCGAGAACGGCAACGTCCGCAACAGCGTGAATTTTCCCGAGGCCATCCTCCCGCGCATCCCGGGATGCGCCCGCATCGCGGTAGCCAACAGCAACGTGCCGAACATGGTGGGCCAGGTGTCGACCCTGCTGGCCGCGGCGGGTCTCAACATTTCTGAACTGCTGAACAAATCCCGCGGCGAGTACGCCTATACCCTGATCGATGCGGAAGGCACCGTGGACGCCGCATTGCTCGACCGCCTGCGGGCGATCGAGGGCGTCCTCTCGGCACGCGCAGTCTGACCGTCCGGAGACCCGCATGAGTTCCGATCGCCCCAAGGCACGCAAAAAGGCTCCCGCCAAGGCAAAACGGGCCGCAGCGCCCCGGGCCGCGACGCCGCCGGAAAAGCTCGGCGCCTTGCGCGAGCGCATCGACACGGTCGATGCGGCGATCCACGACCTGCTCAATGAGCGGGCACGACTGGCGCGGATGGTGGGCATCTCGAAGTCCCGCGACGGACACCTCGTCGACTTCTACCGCCCGGAGCGCGAAGCGCAGGTCCTGCGCCTGGCGCTGGAGCGCAACCAGAAGGCCCGCCTGGAGGGTGGCCTGCGCGACGAGGAGATCGTCCGTCTGTTCCGCGAGATCATGTCCGCGTGTCTCGCCCAGGAAGAACCGCTCAAAGTCGCGTTCCTCGGGCCCGAGGGCACGTTTTCGCAGAGCGCCGTGCACAAGCATTTCGGGCACTCGGTCCGCGCACTGGCGGTGGGGTCCATCGATGAAGTGTTTCATGAAGTCGAGGCCGGTCACGCCGACTTCGGCGTCGTGCCCATCGAGAACTCCACCGAAGGCAGCGTCAACCACACCCTGGACCGGTTTCTCTCTTCCCCGCTGAAAATCTGCGGCGAGGTGGAGCTCCGGATCAACCAGTGCCTGATGGGACGCATGGCTTCCCTGCAGCAAGTGAAGCGGATAACCAGCCATCCACAGTCCCTTGCGCAGTGCCGGCAGTGGCTGAACGAAAACCTGGGCGAAACGGAGCGACTCGCCGCCTCGAGCAACGCGGAGGCCGCGCGGCGGGCCAGGGACGAGGAGGGGACCGCGGCGATTGCAGGCCGGATCGCAGCCGAGGTCTACGGACTCCAGATCCTGGCCAGCGACATCGAAGACCGGCCCGACAACACCACGCGCTTCTTCGTGATCGGTCGTCGGGTCTTCGGCCCCAGTGGGGTTGACCGGACCACCTTGCTGGTCTCGACGGGGCACACCGAGGCGCCCGGGGCACTCCACCGCCTGCTCGAACCGCTGGCTGCAAATGCGGTGAGCATGACCCGGATCGAGTCACGGCCGTCCCAGCGACGCAAATGGGACTACGTGTTTTTCATCGACATCGAGGGTCACGTGGACGACCCGCCGGTCGCGCGTGCGCTCGAAGGCCTGAAGGGGCGTACGTCGCTGTGTCGCGTTCTCGGTTCATACCCCCGCGCTGTGCTCTAGAGGTCCCCGGACTCCATGACAAGCAGCAGCACAACCCCAGGCCACTGGCGGGTCGACCCCACTCGGGAACTCAGCGGGACGATCACGGTTCCCGGCGACAAGTCGATCTCCCACCGTTCCCTCATGCTCGGGGGAATCGCCAGCGGCACCACCGAGGTGACGGGTTTTCTGGCCAGCGAGGATTGCCTCGCGACACTCACGGCGCTCCGCAGCCTCGGCGCGGTCGTGGAACAGCGTGCACCGGACCATCTGCTGGTGCGGGGTGTCGGCGCCCGGGGACTGAGGGCTCCCGCGGGCCCCCTCGACATGGGCAACGCGGGCACCGCGATGCGGTTGTTCATGGGCCTGCTGTCCGGGCAGGGTTTCGACTCGACGCTCATCGGCGACTCTTCGCTCATGCGACGGCCCATGGAGCGGGTGGCCCGACCCCTGCGCGAGATGGGTGCGGTGATCGAGACGCTCGAGGGCCGACCGCCGGTGGTCATCCGGGGCGGGCAACAGCTTCATGCCATCGACTTCCAGATGCCGGTGGCGAGCGCCCAGGTGAAGTCAGCCCTGCTGCTCGCAGCCCTGGGGGCGGAAGGACGGACGCGGATCACGGAGCCGGCGCCGACCCGGGACCACACGGAACGCATGTTGGGCGGCTTCGGCGTCGAGGTCCTGCGGCAGGGCAACTCGGTCCTGATCGAGGGCGGCCAGCGACTGGAGGCCACGCGGATCGAAGTCCCTGGGGATTTTTCCTCGGCGGCGTTCTTCATCGTGGCCGCCAGCCTCGGAGAGGGGCCGGGGCTGCGCCTGCTCAATGTCGGCATAAACCCGACGCGCACGGGACTGCTGGATATGCTGCTGTCGATGGGCGCGGACATCCGGGTCCATCGGCGCCAGGATTCCGCGGGCCCGGAACCGGTTGCCGACCTCGAGATCCGACCGGCCCGGCTGCGCGGCCTGCGGGTGGCCGAGGGCCTGGTGCCGCTGGCCATCGACGAGTTCCCGGTGTTCTTCATCGCGGCAGCCTGCGCCGAGGGTGACACGCTGGTCCGCGGCGCCCAGGAACTGCGGGTCAAGGAAAGTGACCGGCTTGCTGTGATGGCCGAGGGCCTGGCAGCGCTCGGTGTGGAACACGAGCTGCTCGACGACGGGATGTGGATCCGCGGCAAGGGCTCGGGCGACGCCTTCCAGTCGGGGTCGATCGACAGCCACGGCGACCACCGGGTGGCGATGTCCTTTGCGGTCGCGTCCCTGCGCGCCGCGGGACCGATCCAGGTGCGCGACACCGCCAACGTGGCCACGTCCTTCCCGGGATTTGCCGGGCTCGCGCGCCACTGCGGCCTCAAACTGGTCGAGCTATGACGGCAGCCGGGCCCGCCGTCCCGATCGTCACCATCGACGGTCCCTCCGGCTCGGGCAAAGGCACGGTCAGCCGACTGGTGGCGCGCCACACCGGGTGGCACCTGCTCGACAGCGGCGCGCTCTACCGGCTGGTTGCGCTGTCCGGCCGACGCCAGGCGCTGGAGGCCGGGGATGTCGACGGCCATGTGCGTGCTGCCGGCAACCTGGCTGCCACCTTCGGTGTAACCGCTGCGGGTGCCGAGCAGGTATTCCTCGATGGCGAAGACGTGACCCTCGAACTGCGCGAAGAGTCGACCGGGCAGGGCGCCTCCCGGGTCGCGGCCTGGCCCGGGGTGCGTGCCGCGCTGCTCGACACCCAGCGTCGTTTCGCGCGGGAGCCTGGCCTTGTTGCAGATGGCCGGGACATGGGGACGGTCGTGTTTCCGGATGCCCCGTTGAAGGTGTTCCTCACGGCCACCCCCGAGGAAAGGGCGCTCAGACGCTATAACCAGTTGAAACACAAGGGTTCCGCTGATAGTCTTGCGGCCCTTTCGCGGGAGATCGCGGAGCGTGACCTGCGGGATTCAACCCGCAGCGTGGCGCCATTGCGACCCGCGTCGGACGCGTTTGTCATCGACTCCACCGGCGTCGCAGTGGAAGTCGTCGTCGAACGCGTGATCGAACTCGGCCGCGCGCGCGCGCTCTGGCGCTGAAGCGCCGGACCCGCCTCGATCGGACATCATCTGGAGGCTTTGCATGGATGCGGAGCCGACTTGGCAACCCCCTGGCCCCAGGATGAGGCCTTGGGATAACGACGCGGCGCATTGCCGTGCGAGTGAGAATAATGACTGAATCTTTTGCTGAACTGTTCGAACAAAGTCTTGCGAGCCAGCGAATCCGGCCGGGAATGATCCTGATGGGACTCGTGGTGGACGTCACCGACGACGTCGTGATCGTCAACGTCGGTCTCAAGTCCGAAGCGGTCATCGGTATCGACCAGTTCAAGAACGAGCGGGGCGAGGTCGAGGTCAAGCCCGGCGACGAAGTGGAAGTGGCGCTGGACTCCGTCGAAGACGGCACGGGTGAAACCCGCCTGTCGCGCGAGAAGGCCAAGCGGGCACGCACCTGGACACGTCTCGAGGACGCGTTCAGCAAGGCCGAGATCGTCATCGGTATCATCACAGGCCGCGTCAAGGGCGGGTTCACGGTCGAAATCGAGCATGTGCGCGCATTCCTGCCCGGCTCGCTGGTTGACGTCCGTCCGGTTCGCGACACTTCGTACCTCGAGAACAAGCCGCTCGAGTTCAAGGTCATCAAGCTCGACCAGAAGCGCAATAACGTCGTGGTCTCGCGTCGTGCGGTCGTGGAGCAGGAATTCTCCGCCGAGCGTTCCGCGCTGATGGACAACCTCCAGGAAGGCTCGGTCGTGCGCGGCACGGTCAAGAACCTCACCGACTACGGCGCATTCGTCGACCTCGGTGGCATCGATGGCCTCCTGCACATCACCGACATGGCCTGGAAGCGCGTCAAGCATCCTTCCGAGGTGGTCAAGGTCGGCGACGAAATCGACGTGCGCATCCTGAAGTTCGACCGCGAGCGCTCGCGTGTCAGCCTCGGGCTCAAGCAGCTCGGCGCCGATCCGTGGGAGAACATTGCCCGCCGTTACCCCCCGAACACCCGCGTGTTCGGCAAGATCACGAACATCGCCGACTACGGCGCGTTCGTCGAGATCGAGGATGGCGTCGAAGGCCTGGTCCACGTGTCCGAAATGGACTGGACCAACAAGAACGTCAACCCGGCCAAGGTCGTGCAGACGGGGCAGGAAGTCGAAGTCATGGTGCTCGACGTCGACGAAGAGCGTCGCCGCATCAGCCTCGGTCTCAAGCAGTGCGCTGCCAACCCGTGGCGTGATTTCTCGGACAACTTCAATCGTGGCGACAAGGTCGCCGGGCAGATCAAGTCGATCACCGACTTCGGTATCTTCATCGGGCTCGACGGCAACATCGACGGTCTCGTGCACCTCTCGGACATCTCCTGGGATGTTCCCGGCGAGGAAGCCGTGCGCAACTACCAGAAGGGCCAGCAGATCGAAGCCATGGTGCTGTCGATCGACCCGGAACGCGAGCGCATCAGCCTCGGCATCAAGCAGCTGGCGAAGGACCCGTTCTCGGGCTACATCGCGGACAACCCGAAGGGCAGCATCGTTCGTGGCGTCGTCAAGGACGTCGACGCGCGTGGCGCGGTGATCGACCTCGGCAACGGCATCGAAGGCCAGTTGCGCGCGTCGGAGCTGGGCCGCGACCGTGTCGAGGACGCTCGCCAGTTCCTGAAGGTGGGCGAGGAGATCGACGCGAAGTTCATGGGCGTGGATCGCAAGACCCGCACCATCTCGCTCTCGATCAAGGCCAAGGAAGCCTACGAGGAAGCCGAGGCCGTGCAGAGCTACCGCTCGGAGCAGGGCAGCACCTCGGGCACGAGCCTGGGCGAACTCCTGAAGGCTCAGATCGGCGATCGCGATCGCAGCTGACCGGACACCGCGCCCCAGGGCGTGGGATGAAGAACGGGGACGGCGTCCGGCCTGATGTGCCGGACGCCAGTCCCTTCGACCGTCACGGGGCGAGACATGACGAAGTCGGAACTGATCGAGATCATCACGACCAAGCAGAAGCACCTGCCCGCCAAGGACGTGGAACTGGCGCTCAAGCAGATGCTCGAAATCATGAGCGATGCACTCGCGACCGGCGACCGGATCGAGATCCGCGGTTTCGGCAGTTTCTCTTTGCACTTCCGTCCGCCGCGACAGGGGCGGAATCCCAAGACCGGCGAGGCGGTTGCGCTGGCCGGCAAATATGTCCCGCATTTCAAGCCGGGAAAAGACCTGCGCGAACGGGTCAACGAAGGCATCTCGAAGCCCATCCGCGATTGAGGTGCGCGCCGGGGACGCTGCATCCCGGGCGCAGGCTCCAATCTCCACGAACACAAGAGTTTCAGGCTCTCGGCCGGCGGGCGAGAGGGTCCTATCTTTCCGCAGCGGCAATGTGCCGCGCCACTCTCCGGAAAGACGCCATGAAGCTCCTCAAATCCCTCTGGCTCGCGCTCGCCCTCGTTCCCTGCCTCGCGTTCGGCGAGCCCGTCGACCTGAACACCGCCGACGCCGCCACACTCGCCCGTGAACTGAAGGGCATCGGCGAAGTCAGGGCACGCGCCATCGTCGAGCACCGGACCCGCAACGGCCCGTTCCGTTCGGTCGACGAACTGGCCCTCGTCAAGGGCATCGGACCCAAGGTCATCGCGACCAATCGGGCCAACCTCCGGGTCGAACGGAAGCCCCCCGCACCGCGCACCGTCCCTCCCCAGCGCCCTGCGCAACGCTGACAAACCCCGCTGCTTTCCGCCTGCACGCAACTGTGAAACACGTCCGCCCGCGAATGTCAGTTGCGTGCCCGGGCTCGCGTATCATTGCCCCAAGGCGCAGGAGGCTCGGGCATGGTCAAGCGGGTTCAGATCGAAACGGCAGTGTTCCCCGTCGCAGGCAGGGGCACCCGGTTTTTACCGGCGACCAAGGCCAGCCCGAAGGAAATGCTCCCGGTGGTCGACAAGCCGCTGATCCAGTACGCCGTCGAGGAGGCGCTTGCAGCAGGCGCGCGGCGGCTGGTGTTCGTCACGGGCTCCTCCAAGCGGGCAATCGAGGACCACTTCGACTCCGACCAGGAACTCGAGAAACTGCTGGAATCCCAGGGCAAATCCGACCTGCTGAAGCAGCTGCGCAGCGTTCTACCCTCATATGCCACCTGCATCTATATCCGGCAGCCCGCCCCCCTCGGGCTGGGGCATGCGGTCCTGTGCGCGCGGCCGGCCGTAGGGAACGAGCCCTTCTTCGTCCACCTTGCGGACGATCTCATCGATGCGGAAGTGCCCTGCCTCAAGCAGATGGCCGCCGTGCACAGGACCAAAGGGGGCAGCGTCATTGGCTGCGAGACCGTGCCGCACTCCGACACGGACAAATACGGCATCGTCGAGGTCGCCGGCCGCGCCGGGCCCGTGCAGCTGATGCGCAGCATCGTCGAGAAACCCAAGCCTTCGGCCGCGCCATCGAATCTCGCCGTGGTGGGACGCTACCTGCTCACCCCGGCGATCTTCGACCACCTCGAGCACATCGGGCACGGAGCCGGCGGCGAGATCCAGCTGACCGATGGCATCGCAAGCCTGATGAAGGAGGAGTCGGTCTACGCGTACCGGTTCAACGGCGTCCGCTATGACTGCGGCAACAAGCTCGGCTACCTCGAAGCCAACGTCGCGTTTGGCCTCGCACATCCGCAGCTCGGCGACGCCTTCAAGGCCCACCTGATCCGGCTCGCAGCCACCCTCGCGCCGAAGAAGAGCGCCAGGACTCAGGGTCGTCCCAGAAAGATGTAGAGCGCCCGCTCGCCGCCTTCGCCGAGTCCCGCCCCGAAATACACCGGACCGAGGACCGTATCGGCAGCGACGAAGATCGATCCGGCCGCCACGAAATTCCGGGTATCCGAGTTCCCGGTGGATAGGCGCCGCGCGATGTTGAGTCGCTCGCTCAGATCGCCCACCTCGAGCGAACCGCCCAGGAACAGCCGCTTCGCCAGCGCGCCACCCGAGGCGATTTCGTAGCCGTACACCGCGCGCCCGAAAGAGATCTGGTTCGCGATGAGCTGCCTCTCGCCGAAACCGGAGAGATTCTGGAACCCCCCCAGCGCGAAGCCCTCGAGGAGGGGGAGGTTGCCGCCAAACGCGGTGCCGTAGCGCATCAGCAGCGACAGGCTGTGGCGCTCTTGGCCGAATGACTTCTGGAACTCGACCAGGGCCTTGTCGAACACTTCGTCGCCGCCCAGTGCGGCGAACGCGTGTTCCACCTCGAGGCGGGCGAACGAACCTGAGCGCGGGAAGTCCCAGTCATCGAGGCGGTCGAACACAGCCTGTCCGTAGACCGAGGTAGCGTCCGTGTCGATGTTGGCGATCGGCACGCCGCTCTCCTGGCGTGCCTGGTAGTAGGTACGGCGGACTCCCAGCACGAACTCGGCATCCGTGGCGTAACGACTGCGCACTTCGACCCCGCCGGCGATCACATCGTCGCGGAAGCGCCCCACGGGTTCCTCGCCCACGTAGACCTCGTCGACGCGGCGCCGCCCGTCGACGTACACACCCGCCAGCCAGCGCCGCCGCAGGTCGATGGGCTGCAGGAGTTCCGACCGCAGCCCGACCACGTCGCCGAGTGAGGCGGAGGTTCTCCACTCGAGACCCCGGCTGTTGAGCCAGGTCGCCCGGAGATCCCCGAAAACCGTGAACGCGCTGCGCCCGTCCAGGTCGGTCGACAGCGTCGTGCCGAGCCGCACGTAGTTGGGACCCCAGGCCTTCTCGCGCGGCGAGATCACAAGCTCGGTCCCGTTGGGCGCGGCCCGCGTGCGCAGGCTCACCTGCTCGAAGTCATCCGTCGCGTAAAGCGCGGCAACGGCGCGATCCACGTCGACGGGACCGGAGCCTTCGGCAGCGATCTCATCGAAGGTGGCCTGCAGGGCGGCGGCGTTCACGCGCTCCAGACCGCTGGTGTCGACGCGGACGGAACCTGCGCCCAGCTGCTGGGGTAAGGGTCTCAGGTGGGCCGCCTGCCAGCGCCGATACTCAGACTCCGGAACAGCGAATGACCGCAGCCGGTCCGCCACCTGCCGGGCGGCCCGTTCGCCGAGCTCGATGGTCGTCCAGGCCTCGGCAAAGTTCGCGGCACTGAAACTGCCCAGCTCGGGCGTAATCAGGATGTCGCTCGGGCCGAGTTCCGCCAGTGACCGCTGGACGTTCTGCTCGGTCAGGATGTTGATCATCTGCGAGGTCACGCCCAGCAGGGAGTTGATCTCGTCCCGGGGGGAGAGTGTCGTCCCGAGGTTGACCGCGATGATCCGTTCCGCACCGAGGCCGCGCGCCACGTCCACCCCGAGATTGCGCACCAGCCCACCGTCCACGAGCAGCCGACCGCCGATTTCCTGGGGCGAGAACGCTCCGGGCACCGACATGCTGGCCCTGACCGCCGCGTTCAGTGTGCCGCTCGAGAGCACGACGAGCCCGCCGTTCTCGATATCCGTCGCCAGGGCGCGGAAGCGCACGGGAAATTCGTCAAAGGAAGCATGGTCTATCGGGGGCCCGAGCAGGGTCCGGAGGAAGCCCTCGAGCTGCTGCCCGATCACGGCACCGCTCGGAAGCACCGCCTTGCCGTCGCGAACGCCGAACTCGGCACCGAAAATCCGCAGCCGTTCCAGCTCCTTGCTGCGCCAGGACCGTTCGGGTCGCGCCGGTTCGTCCCCCAGCACGACGTCCCAGCGTGCGGTGCGCAGGGCGCTCTCCATCTCGGCTATCGGGGTTCCGGCTACCCAGGCGCCCCCGACAATGGAGCCCATGCTGGTGCCCACCACGCAGTCCACGGGAATGCGCATTTCCTCGAGCACCTTGAGTACACCGACGTGGGCGGCGCCCCGCGCACCCCCCCCGCTGAGGACCAGGCAGGTGCGCGCCCTGGCGCCGTCCGAGCCCTGGGAGGAGCCAGCCGACGCCCCTGCCACGGGAAACGCCATACAGCCCGTGGCGACCACCAGAAGCGCAGCCAGGACAGCCCGCAGCGGCGGACGCCGGGGACGACTCGGGGCGGGATGGGAGGGATAAATGCGGCGAGTCATGATGAAGCTCCCGATAGGGGCTTTTGCCCATGGATGCTATCGTTTTACTGCGCTGCATCGTGCAGCATTCAAGGCGAAAGGAAAACCTCGCAGATGAACGAATACCAGTCGCCGTGGATGGACGATGAGCTGCGCACCTTCCGTGATTCGGTGGCGCGCTTCGTCGAGACAGAAATGGTCCCTCATGAGGCACGCTGGCGCGCGCAGCATCGGGTCGACCGTGAGGTGTGGCTGAAAGCCGGCCAGACGGGGCTGCTTTGCCTCGACATTCCAGCCGAGTACGGCGGCGCGGGCGGTGACTTCCGCCACGAATGCGTCCTCTATGAAGAGCTCTCGCGCCGCGGCATCTCCGGTTTCGGCCAGGGTGTCCACAGCATCTGCGCGCATTACCTGATCAACCACGGCAGCGAGGCCCAGAAGCAGCGCTGGCTGCCACGACTGGCCAGCGGCGAGCTGATTGGCGCCATCGCGATGACCGAACCCGGCGCCGGCTCCGACCTGCAGGGGATCCGCACCCGCGCGGTGCGCGACGGCGAGCGTTACCGCATCAACGGCTCGAAGATCTTCATCACCAATGGCGGGCAGGCCGGCCTGCTCACGCTGGTGGTGCGCACCAACCCGACCGATCGGAAACGCGGTCTGTCGATCCTGATGGTCGAAACCCGTGACCTGCCGGGTTACCGCGTCGGGCGCGTGCTCGACAAGATGGGCATGGCCGCCCAGGACACGGCCGAACTGTTCTTCGACGACGTCGAGGTCGGGGCGGACTGCCTGCTGGGCCCGGAGGAGGGGCGGGGCATGTACCAGCTCATGGCCGACCTGCCCTACGAGAGGGCGATCATCGCCGTGTGTGGCGTCGGTGCCATGGAGGGTGCGCTCGCAGAGACCTCGCGCTACGTCAAGGAGCGGCAGGCCTTCGGCCAGACGCTCGGCAGCATGCAGCACATCCGCTTCAAGCTCGCGGAAATCGCCACCATCACCCGCGTGGCGCGCGTGTTCGTCGATCGCTGCATCCAGGAAGTGGTCGATGGCAGGCTGGACAACGAAACCGCTTCAATGGCCAAGTGGTGGGTCACCGACATGCAGCAGCAGGTGCTCGACGAGTGCGTCCAGCTGCATGGCGGCTATGGGTACATGAACGAGTACCTCGTCTGCCGGATGTTCGCCGACGCCCGCGTGCAGCGGATCTACGGCGGCACCAACGAGATCATGAAAGAATTGATCTCCCGTGCAATCTGAGGTCAGGGCGATGCGTTGGCTGCTGGGCGTGGTAACGGGTTTTGTCATCTGGACCGTGCTGTTCCTGGCGGGCAACGCCTGGGTCGCACGGGCGATCCCCGGAGCCACTGATACGGACGGCGTCATCGTCAGCGCAACGGCACTCGGGTCCATTGTTGCGCTCACCGGGGCGTATTCCGTCCTGGCGGGTGCGGTCGCCTCGCGGCTTTCGGGCGCGTACGGTCGGCGTGCCGCACTGGTCCTGGGCGGGCTGCTCCTGGTGGTGGGCGCCGCGGTCCAGTCCGGATACTGGGAAAAACTGCCCCTCTGGTATCACTTGTCCTTTCTCGCCCTGCTCGTGCCCGCTTCGTGGGCAGGGCATATCATCGTCTCGCAACTGCGCACCCGGCGCCCCTGAACACGCAAGGAATTCCCCATGGCTCTGGACCTCGTTCCCACCGGCAAGAATGTTCCCCATGAGGTGAACGTCATCATCGAGATCCCCAAGGACGCGGATCCCGTCAAGTACGAGGTGGACAAGGCCACGGGAGCCATCTTCGTGGACCGGATTCTCTCCACGCCGATGCGCTACCCCTGCAACTATGGCTATGTGCCCCACACCCTGTGCGGCGATGGCGATCCCGCGGACGTCCTGGTGATCCTGCCCCTGCCACTGGTGCCGGGCTCAGTGATCCGCTGCCGACCGGTGGGCGTGCTCATGATGCAGGACGAGGCGGGCTCGGACGAGAAACTGCTCGCGGTCCCGGTGGACAAGGTCTTCAACGGCTACAGCCATGTGCAGGACATCGCCCAGGTCTCGAAGCACTGGCTCGAGCGCATCGGGCATTTCTTCGAGCACTACAAAGACCTGGAAAAGGGCAAGTGGGTGAAGATCAGCGGATGGGGCGATGCCGAAAAGGCCCGCAGCATCATCGAAGAGGCGGTACAGCGCTTCAACGCGGCCCCCGACAAACCTCGCTTCTGATCCGCTCTGCCGCGCGCCGGGCGTGGATCAGCGGCCTTCAACTTCCAGCAGCACGTAGTCCCCCGCAGCCTGGCGGATTGCGATCAGCGGCTGGTAAGCCGGGTCTTCGTAGAAGCGGCGCAGCGCATCGATGGACGGAAACTGCAGCACGTTCACCGCGAGGTTGCCGAATTCGCCTTCGAGCAGTTCGATGTCCTTGCGTCCACCGGCGGCGATGAGCTTCCCGCCGGCCGCCTTGACCTGGGGACCGGCTGCAGCCGCGTAGGGCTTGAGTTTTTCGCGGTCCCGGAGGTCCGCGATCGACACGAGGTACGCCGGTTTGCCTTCGGGCATCTGGAGGTCGCCGGGCACGCCCGCTAACTTCAGCACCGTGAAGGTGCCCGCGCCCCGTCGCATCTCGGCGCTGCGACGGTATTCCGGGCTCCACCAGAACGCGTTCGGTCCCTCCAGCGAGCTGAACTTCGACAGCACGACAGCCTCGTGCGGGAAGCGGCCCTCGAGAACCCGCACCTTCGCGCCGACGCGCCCGTCAGCGATGGCGCGGCCACCGAACTGCGCGTAGATCGGCGGAAGCGACCGACCGTACTGCACCATGGCGTCGCGGTGGGTTACCGAACCGAAGATCAACAGGAATCCAGGGCGGGTTGCCTCGGGCGCCGCGGACTGTGCATGGGCCGCATTCAGCACTAGCCACAGGGCGCCGAGCGCCCAGAACACGCAGGGTGGTGTTCGCGATCCGGATCGCCATCTTTGCATCAGGGCTTTCCTGGGAATCGGGGGGCCGGCGACCCCAGCCCCGAAATGACCCCACCACAGGGTGGGTCCTGATGCGTGCCCCTTGAAAAATTGGCTCCCCGGGCTGGACTCGAACCAGCGACCTGCGGATTAACAGTCCGACGCTCTACCGACTGAGCTACCGGGGAACAGGAGGCATCACTTGAGAGGCCGCGCATTCTCTTGAATGCGCCGGGGTGCGTCAAGGGCGGCGGTCTCGGGGGCCCGAATGGCAGGTTCCGCGCTACAGCCAGCCTGCCATGCGCTCGAGCGCCTCGTGCAGCAGTTCAGGCCGCGTCGCGAATGAGAAGCGGGCATGGCCGGGGGCCCCGAAACCCGAGCCCGAAACGACCGCCACCCCGGTCGCCTCCAGCAGGGCATCGCAGAACACCATGTCGTTGGCATCACCGCGTGCGCGCATGGCCTCGCTCACGTCGGCAAAAGCGTAGAAGGTGCCGACCCCGGGCAGGCAGCGCACACCGGGCAGCGCGTTCAGCCCCGCAACGAAGAAGTCGTGGCGGGCCCGGTAGGAGGCGTTCATCTCGGCCACGCAGCCCTGGGGCCCCGTAAGCGCAGCCACGGCCGCCTTCTGCGAGATGCTGGAGGGATTCGACGTGGACTGCCCCTGCACCGTCGCCATGGCGGTGATGATCTCCCGGGGACCGCCGCAGTAGCCGATGCGCCAACCGGTCATGGCATGGCTCTTAGAGAGCCCGTTGATCGTGACCGTGCGGTCGTACAGGGCGGGCACGGCCTGCGCCAGCGAATGAAAAGGCTCTGGCGCCCAGTGGATCTTTTCGTAGATGTCGTCCGTGCCCACCACGATGCGGGGGTGCAGCCGCAGGACCTCGCCCAGGGCCTCGAGCTCCGCCCGAGTGTAGGCGGCTCCGGTCGGATTGCTGGGGGAGTTCAGCAGCAGGAGACGGGTGCGCGGGGTGATCGCCGCCTCGAGCTGCCGGGCGGTGATCTTGTAGCCCTGGTCGGCGCCCGCCGGGATGATGACCGGCACACCATCGGCCAGCTTGACCATGTCCGGGTAGGAGACCCAGTAGGGCGCCGGGATGAGGGCCTCATCGCCGGGGTCGAGCAGCGCCATGCAGAGGTTGAACAGGGTCTGCTTGGCTCCGGTCGACACGAGCACCTGTGCCCGTTCGTACAGGAGTCCGTTGTCGGTAGCGAACTTGGCGATCACCGCATCCTTGAGCTCGGGCGTACCGCCGACGTCGGTGTAACGGGTAAACCCGCCGCGGATCGCCTCGTGCGCCGCTTCGGCCACGTGTGCGGGGGTGGCGAAATCCGGTTCGCCGGCAGTCAGCGAGATGATGTCGCGACCCGCGGCGCGAAGCTGCGCCGCTCGGGCCGTCGCCACGAGTGTGGGCGAGGGTTTTACGCGCTGGACGCGCTGGGAGACGGTTCGGGTCACGGTCGGAAACCTTGTGGCCGGCGGGAGGTCTTAGGCGGGATATAGTACGTGATCGCCCCCATCCATCGCCTGACGCCATGGTGCCCAGATGAGCCAGAATGCCGGCGCCGAAGCCACGCGCTTCCGCCTCGAATCCAGATACCAGCCTGCGGGCGACCAGCCCAAGGCGATCGCCGGGCTGCTGGACGGGCTGCAGAGCGGCCTCGCGCACCAGACGCTGCTGGGCGTGACCGGCAGCGGCAAGACCTACACCATCGCCAACGTCATCGAGGCCGTGCAGCGCCCCACGCTCGTGCTGGCCCACAACAAGACGCTGGCCGCGCAGCTGTACGGGGAGTTCCGGGAGTTCTTTCCCGACAACGCGGTGGAGTATTTCGTCTCGTACTACGACTACTACCAGCCCGAGGCCTACGTGCCCTCGAGCGACACCTTCATCGAGAAGGACGCCTCGATCAACGAACACATCGAGCAGATGCGGCTGTCTGCCACCAAGGCGCTGCTGGAACGCCCCGACTCGATCATCGTGGCCACCGTGTCATCCATCTACGGCCTCGGTGACCCGCAGACCTACCTCGCGATGGTGCTGCATCTGGTCAAGGGCGAGCGCATGGACCAGCGACGCCTGCTGCGCCGGCTCGCCGATATGCAGTACACGCGGAACGAGATCGACCTTTCACAGGGCACCTACCGGGTGCGCGGCGACGTGATCGACGTCTTTCCCGCCGAAGCCGAACGGGAAGCACTGCGTATCGAACTCTTCGACGAGACCATCGAATCGCTGGCCCTGTTCGATCCGCTGACCGGGGAAATCTCGCGCCGCGTCCCGCGGTTCACCGTGTATCCCGGCACGCACTTCGTGACGCCGAAGGACCGGCTGATGGGCGCGATCGACCATATCCGCGAGGAACTGCGCCTGCGCCTCGCAGAACTGCGCGGGGCCGACAAGCTGGTCGAAGCCCAGCGCCTCGAGCAGCGCACGATGTTCGACATGGAGATGATGAAAGAGGTCGGCTACTGCGCCGGCATCGAGAATTACTCGCGGTACCTGTCCGGCCGGGGGCCTGGGGAGCCACCGCCCTGCCTTTACGACTACCTGCCGAAAAACGCGCTGCTGGTGGTCGACGAGAGCCACCAGACTCTTCCCCAGCTCGGGGCCATGTACAAGGGCGACCGTTCGCGCAAGGAAACACTGGTGGAATACGGCTTCCGCCTCCCCTCGGCGCTCGACAACCGCCCGTTGAAGTTCGAAGAGTGGGAGCAACTCGCGCCGCAGATGATCTTCGTCTCGGCAACGCCCGGACCCTACGAAGGCCGGCACGCCTCGCAGGTGGTCGAGCAGGTCGCACGACCGACCGGGCTCGTCGATCCGGAAGTCGAGGTACGCCCGGTCCGCACCCAGGTGGACGATCTGCTCTCGGAAATCCGGCTCTGTGTCGCCAAGGAGGAGCGCGTCCTGGTCACGACCCTCACCAAACGGATGTCCGAGGACCTCACCGAGTACCTGGGCGAACACGACGTGAGGGTCCGCTACCTGCACTCCGACATCGAGACTGTGGAACGCAGCGAGATCATCCGCGACCTGCGCCTCGGGCACTTCGACGTACTGGTCGGCATCAACCTCCTTCGTGAGGGCCTCGACATGCCGGAGGTGGCGCTGGTGGCCATCCTCGATGCGGACAAGGAGGGCTTCCTGCGCTCCGAGAATTCGATCATCCAGACGATCGGACGCGCCGCGCGCAACCTCAACGGCCGCGCGATCCTCTACGCCGACCGGATCACCGGATCGATGCAGCGCGCCATGGACGAAACCGCGCGTCGTCGCACCAAACAGGTTGCTTTCAACACGCTGCACGGCATCGTGCCACAGGGCATCTCAAAGACCGTCACGGACGTCATGGAAGGCGCAAGAGGCGAGGGCGCGGGGGTGATTCCCGGCTCGCGTGGCAAGGGCGGCGCATCCCGCAAGGGGGCGGAGACCGGCAAGGGGTCTGGCCGCAATGCTGCGGGCAGCAATCGTCCGGGAAGCCCGGCGGCCGTCCCGATGCGTCCGGAGCAGGCCCTGCGCAAGATCAAGCAGCTCGAGGCAGAGATGTTCAAGCGCGCGCGCAACCTCGAGTTCGAAGAAGCCGCGCGCCTGCGCGACCAGATCGAAACGCTGAAAAGGGTCGAGTTGGGCCTTCCTGCCTCGAGGGCAGGCTGACCGGCGCCTCCGGCCAGCCCCGGGGGCCTGCACGGCTCAGTTGCCGGCAAGCCTCGTCTCGGGTATCGTTCGCGACCTTCCCATAGGCGCGTAGCTCAGTGGTAGAGCATCACCTTGACATGGTGGTGGTCGGTGGTTCGATCCCACTCGCGCCTACCAATTCGAACAAGGGCGTTTTCGCAGCGCGGAAGCGCCCTTTTTCGGTTCAGACGGAGTCGTTTCCGCATGCCGGTGATCACGCTGCCCGACGGTAGCCAACGCAATTTCGACCAGCCCGTGACCGTGGCAGGTGTTGCCGCGAGCATAGGCGCAGGATTGGCCAGGGCAGCACTGGCGGGCCGCGTCGGCGACCGCCTGGTCGACACCTCGTTCCTGATCGCGGACGACACCCGCCTCGAGATCGTCACCGACAAGCATCCCGCGGCACTCGAGATCATCCGTCACTCCGCGGCACACCTGCTCGCGCAGGCCGTGCAGTCGCTGTTCCCCGAGGCCCAGGTGACCATCGGCCCGGTGATCGAGGACGGTTTCTTCTACGACTTCGCCTACAAGCGACCCTTCACCCCTGAAGACCTGGTCGCCATCGAGGCGAAGATGCTCGAGATCGCCAAGGCAGACCTGCCGGTGGCGCGGACCGAAATGCCCCGTGACGAGGCGGTCGGGTATTTCCTCGGCCTGGGCGAGAAGTACAAGGCCGAGATCATCGCCGCGATCCCGTCCAGCGAGCCGATCAGCCTGTACGGGCAGGGCGGCTGGGTGGACCTGTGCCGCGGGCCGCATGTGCCCAGCACCGGCAAGCTCAAGGTCTTCAAGCTCATGAAGGTCGCAGGAGCCTACTGGCGCGGCGACTCGAACAACGAAATGCTGCAGCGGATCTACGGCACCGCCTGGACCGCAGAGAAGGACCTCAAGGATTACCTCCACCGGCTCGAGGAAGCCGAGAAGCGCGACCATCGCCGCATCGGGCGGGAACTGGACCTCTTCCACATGCAGGAAGAAGCACCCGGCGCGGTGTTCTGGCACCCGAAGGGCTGGAGCGTGTTCCAGTCCCTGATCAGCTACATGCGTGCCAAGCAGCAGGCCGCGGGCTTCGAGGAGGTCAGCGGCCCGGAACTGATGGACCGCAGCCTCTGGGAAGCCTCCGGCCACTGGGAAAAGTTCGGCGAGAACATGTTCACCACGACGACGCCGGACGAGCGCGTCTATGCGATCAAGCCGATGAACTGCCCCGGGCACGTGCAGATTTTCCGTCAGGGCCTGCGCAGCTACCGCGATCTCCCGGTCCGGTACGCCGAGTTCGGCAAAGTGCACCGTTACGAACCCTCGGGCGCGCTGCACGGACTGATGCGGGTGCGGGCGTTCACCCAGGACGACGCCCACATCTTCGTGAGCCCCGAGCAGATCACCGTCGAATCCGTCGCGGTCACCCGACTGATCCTCGACATCTACCGGGATTTCGGCTTCGATGACGTCCGTATCAAGTTCTCGGACCGCCCCGAGAAGCGCGTCGGCTCGGACGACATCTGGGACAAGGCCGAGGCCGCCCTCCAGGAGGCCGCGCGCGTCGCGGGCATCGATTTCACCCTGAACCCGGGCGAGGGCGCGTTCTACGGCCCCAAACTCGAATTCGTGCTGCGGGACGCCATCGGCCGCGACTGGCAGTGCGGCACCCTCCAGGTGGACCTGAACCTGCCCGGCAGGCTGGGCGCCCACTATGTCGACGAACACAGCCAGAAGAAGACGCCGGTCATGCTGCACCGGGCCATCTTCGGTTCGCTCGAGCGCTTCCTGGGCATCCTGCTCGAGCACCACGCCGGAAAACTGCCCGCCTGGCTCGCGCCGACCCAGGTCGTGGTGATGAACATCACCGACCGCCAGGATGAATACGTCCGGGAAGTCGGCGAATTCCTTAATAATCATGGGGTTCGTGTCCAAACCGACTTGCGAAATGAAAAGGTCGGCTTTAAGATTCGCGAACACACGCTGCAACGCGTCCCGTACCTTTTGGTTGCGGGCGACAAGGAAGTAGCGGCTAAGCTTTTGTCCGTGCGCACCCGTAGTGGCAAGGATCTGGGTCAGATGTCTCCGCAGACTTTCGTCGAGCGGCTGGCAGACGAACTCGGAAGCCACGGGCGCCGAACTTTGGAGGATTGATTTATCTCGACTGCAAACAAGCGCATCCGGCGCAATGAGGACATCACGGCACCTGAGGTGCGCGTGATCGCGGCGGACGGATCCCAGGCGGGGATCATGACGCGCTTCGAAGCGCTTCAGCTGGCCACCTCGAGCGAGCTCGATCTCGTCGAAGTGTCACCGATGGCAGAGCCACCGGTCGTGCGCATCATGGACTTCGGGAAGTTCCTCTTCGAACAGAAGAAGAAGACCCATTCCGCGCAGAAGAAGCAGAAGCAGCAGCAGATCAAGGAAGTAAAGTTTCGTCCCGGCACGGAAGAGGCCGATTACCAGGTCAAGCTGCGTAATCTGGTCCGCTTCCTGTCAGAGGGTGACAAGGCCAAGGTAACCCTGAGGTTCCGCGGCCGAGAGATGGCGCACCAGGAGATCGGGCGCCGGCTACTGGATCGGGTCGCTACCGACCTCGCCGCAACGGCGACGGTGGAACAGAACCCGCTGATGGAAGGCCGGCAGATGGTCATGGTGTTTTCGCCTAAAAAGAAGTGATGCGTCAGTCGTCGTAGCTGCCCCATGGTGGGGTAGCCCGACACCGACTCATCCGCCCGTAGCGGGTTCTCGCGAACCTTGTGAACGGGGCCACAACAGGAGATGAGAAATGCCCAAGTTGAAAACCAACCGGGCGGCGGCAAAGCGTTTTCGCAAGACGGCCAAGGGCTTCAAGTCCTACTCGGCCGGCCGACGCCACAACCTCGGACACAAGCCCCGCAAGACCAAGCGGCAGCTTCGCTCAGGAGGCACGAGTCTCGTGCACGAGAGCGATGTCGGTCGTCTTGTTCAGCTGCTGCCGAACGCCTAAGTAAGCATCCGAGGTAAGGAACCATGGCAAGAGTAAAGCGTGGCGTGACCGCGAGTCGCCGCCACAAGAAAGTTCTGGGCAAGGCCAAGGGCTACTACAACGCCCGTCGCAAGGTCTATCGCGCCGCCAAGCAGGCCGTCATCAAGGCCGGCCAGTATGCGTACAAGGGCCGTCGCATCAAGAAGCGCGACTACCGCGCGCTCTGGATCCAGCGCATCAACGCAGCGGCACGCCTGCACGGCCTGTCGTACAGCCGCCTGATGAACGGCCTGAAGATCCTGCAGGTCGAGGTCGACCGCAAGATGCTCGCGGACATCGCGGTCCACGATGCAGAGGCCTTCGGCGCCCTCACCACCAAGGTCAAGGCAGCCCTCGGCATCGCCTAGGAGAGGGTCGTGGGGGATCTCGCGACCCTGTCTCGTCAGGCTCTCGACGAGGTGGCGGCGAGCAGTACGCTCGCCGCCCTCGAAGAGGTTCGGGTGCGCTGGCTGGGCAAGAAAGGCCCACTCACCGAACAGCTCAAGGCACTCGGCACGCTTCCGGCGGCCGAGCGTCCTGGGGCGGGCGCGCTCATCAATGAAGTGAAACAGAGGGTCCAGCAGGCCCTCGAACTGCGCCGGGAACTCCTGTCGCAGGCCGCCGTCGAGGCGGAACTTGCTGCGGGTCGCATCGATGTCTCCCTGCCCGGGCGCGGCGAGTCCCGCGGCGGTCTGCATCCCGTCACGCGCGCGCGGCTGCGCATCGAATCGATCTTCCGCGAGTCCGGGTTCACCGTGGCCACGGGCCCCGAGATCGAAGACGATTTCCACAATTTCGAAGCGCTGAACATCCCGTCGAACCACCCCGCGAGGGCGATGCACGACACGTTCTATTTTCCGGACGGAAAACTGCTGCGCACCCACACCTCACCGGTGCAGATCCGCGAACTGCTCAAGGGCGAGCCGCCCCTCGCGCTGATCGCGCCGGGCCGCGTCTATCGCTGCGACTACGACATCACCCACTCACCCATGTTCCACCAGGTCGAAGGCCTGGTCGTGGACAGGAACGTCAGCTTCGCCAACCTCAAGGCGGCACTGAGCGGTTTCCTGCAGGCCTTTTTCGAGCAGGACCTCCGCATGCGGCTGAGGCCCTCCTATTTTCCCTTCACGGAGCCGTCGGCCGAGGTCGACATGTCCTGCGTGTTCTGCGGTGGGGCGGGTTGCCGCGTCTGCAAACACACGGGCTGGCTCGAGATCGCCGGCTGCGGCATGGTCCACCCGAATGTGTTCCGCGCCGCGGGCGTCGACCCTGAGCGGTGGACCGGGTACGCATTCGGCATGGGCATCGAGCGGCTTGCAATGCTGCGCTACGGGGTCAACGACCTGCGCCTGTTCTTCGAGAGCGACCTGCGCTTCCTGCGGCAATTCGGTGCGCTATGAAGATTTCCCTCGAATGGCTGCGTGAGTTCGTCGACCCCGGTCTCGCCCCGCGCGAACTGGGCGACCGGCTCACGATGGCCGGTTTCGAGCTCGAGTCCATCACGGCTGCCGCACCCGACTTCAGCGGCGTGCAGGTTGTCGAGATCCTCGAGGCGGCGCCGCATCCACAGGCAGACCGGCTGCGGGTGTGCAGGGTCTCGACGGGGCAGGGTGAACCGCTGCAGATCGTCTGCGGCGCACCCAACGCCCGTGCGGGACTCCGCACGGCGCTGGCGACCGTCGGGGCACAGCTGCCTGGCGGACTCGCGATCAAGGCCGCGAAACTGCGCGGCGTCGACTCTGCGGGCATGCTCTGCTCCGCGCGGGAACTGGGCCTCGCAGAGGGCCAGGACGGCATCGTGGAACTCGCGGCCGATGCGCCCGTGGGGCAGTCGCTGCGCGACTACCTGAGGCTCGATGACACGATCCTCGAACTGGCGGTCACGCCCAACCGCGGCGATGCGATGTCCCTGCTCGGCATCGCGCGCGAAGTGGCGGCGCTGAGTGGCGTTCCGCTGCGCCTGCCATCCACTGCCCCGGTCAGCCCGGAATCGTCGGCCTGCTTTCCGGTCAGGCTCGATGCCGCCACCGCGTGCCCGCGCTTCTTCGGCCGCGTCATCGAAGGCGTGGACAACTCACGCAAGACCCCGGCGTGGATGCAGGAGCGCCTGCGCCGCGGCGGCGTACGCTCGATCAGTCCGGTGGTCGACGTCACCAACTACGTGCTGCTGGAACTCGGGCAGCCCATGCATGCCTACGACCTGGACCGACTGGTCGACGGCATCCACGTGCGCCACGCGCAGGGCGGCGAGCACTGCGAACTGCTCGACGGTCGCAGCGTCGAACTGCAATCCGACGTGCTGGTGATCGCCGATGCGCAGGGCCCGGTGGCTCTGGCGGGCGTGATGGGCGGCGCGCGAACGGCCGTCTCGGACCCGACCTCGCGCCTGTTTCTCGAAGTGGCCTGGTTCCAGCCCGACGCGATCGCCGGGCGCGCGCGGCGCTATGGCCTGACCACGGATGCGAGCCAGCGCTTCGAGCGCGGCGTGGACTCCGAGGGCGGAGCGCGTGCCATGGAGCGCGCGACGGCGCTGCTGCTCCAGGTGGCCGGAGGCGTGGCAGGTCCGGTGACAGAGGTCGCGCAACCCAGCCAGTTCCCGCAGTTGCGCACGGTGCAGTTGCGTCGTGGCGAAGTGGGCAGGCTGCTCGGCCTGGAACTCGGCGACGAAACGATCGAGACCTCGCTGCAGTCGCTGGGAATGCAGGTCACGCGCACGGACGAGGGATTCACAGTGACCCCGCCTTCCTGCCGCTTCGACATTGCGATCGAGCGGGACCTGATCGAGGAAATCGCACGGCGCGTCGGCTACGAGGCCATCCCGGCGATCCATGCCCGCGCGGCGCAGGCCATCGCGCGTGTCCCGACCTCACAGGTTGACGAGACCCGCTTCCTCGACCTGATGGCCGCACGCGGCTATCACGAGGCGGTGCACTTCTCGTTCGTCGACCCCGTGCTGCAGGAACGCCTGTTCCCGGCCAACGCCGCGCGCGTGCTGGCGAACCCGATTTCCAGCGACCTCGCGGCGATGCGTGTGTCGCTGTGGCCTGGGCTGCTGCGCGCGCTCGGCGAAAACCAGCGCCGGCAGCAGGACCGGGTCCGGCTGGTCGAACACGGTGTCGTGTTCCTGCCCGATGGCTCCGAGGTGGATCGCGTGGCCGCGTTGTGCGCGGGGCGGCGCTGGCCCGAGCAATGGTCGGGCGGCGCGGAACCCAGCGATTTCCACGACCTGCGAGGGGACATCGAGGCGCTGCTCGCCACCACAGGTGACCTGGATGCGTTCAGCTTCGAACCCGCAAGCCTGCACTGCCTGCACCCCGGTCGTTCGGCACGCATCCTGCGTTCCGGCCAGCCGATTGGCTGGATTGGCGAACTGCACCCGGAGCAGACCCGTGCGCTCGACCTGAATCATGCGCCCGTGCTGGCGGAACTCGACGTCCAGGCTGCGCTCGAGGTGCGTTACCTGCCTTTCAGCGAGGTTTCCCGCTTCCCGCAGGTCAGGCGCGACCTCGCGCTGGTCGTGGATGAGCAGGTGCCTTTCAGCGTCATCCGTGAACGTGTTACCTTCGCTTCGTCAGGCCTGCTCAGGGGCCTGCGCCTTTTCGACGTATACAGGGGAACTGGCGTAGAACCAGGTCGAAAAAGCGTCGCTTTAGCATTGATTTTCCAAGAAAAAGACCGCACCCTCGTCGATGAAGAAACCGACAAGGTCGTCGCGGCGATCCGGGCCGAGTTGAGTGCTAGCCTCAATGCCAGATTCAGAGAATAAGACCAGCCACATCATGGCTTTGACAAAAGCCGAGATGGCGGAGGCGCTGTTCAACCAGCTCGGGCTGAACAAGCGCGAAGCCCGCGAGCTCGTCGATCTTTTTTTCGAGGAGGTCCGGGCGGCCCTTTCAAACGGGGAGCAGGTGAAGCTCTCTGGTTTCGGAAATTTCGACCTGCGCGACAAGAACCAACGGCCTGGCCGTAACCCCAAGACCGGTGAGGAGATCCCCATCAGCGCGCGGCGCGTGGTGACCTTCCGGCCGGGACAAAAACTGAAGGCTCGGGTCGAGGCTTATGCTGGAAGCAAAGAATAACGACGAACTGCCGCCGATCCCGGGGAAGCGCTACTTCACCATCGGTGAGGTCAGCGACCTCTGCGGCGTGAAGCCCCATGTCCTGCGCTACTGGGAACAGGAGTTTCCGCAGCTCAAGCCCGTCAAGCGACGCGGCAACCGGCGCTACTACCAGCGTCAGGACGTGCTCGTCATCCGCCAGATCCGCAGTCTGCTTTACGAACAGGGCTTCACGATCGGTGGCGCGCGCAACAAACTGCAGGGCGAAGAAGCCCGCAGCGACGTGAGCCAGAGCCAGCAGATCGTCAAGCAACTCCGGATCGAACTCGAAGACATCCTTCGCATACTTCGCCGCTGAACGCGGTATCATTGGAAACGGCGCGAGAAACCCCCACTCGCAAGCCTGCTGGATCTACGGTCGGGGCGTGGCGCAGCCTGGTAGCGCACTTGCATGGGGTGCAAGGGGTCCCGAGTTCAAATCTCGGCGCCCCGACCAACTTCTCCAGCTCAGGAAAATCCCGGTGCGTCAGCCAGACGCATCCGGGCCGCTGGAGAAACCGCAGGAATGGCCCAGACCCTCTTCGAAAAAATCTGGCGGCAGCACGTCGTCCGCGAGCTGGACGGTAATGCCGCCCTGGTCGCGATCGACCGTGTTTTCCTGCACGAACGCACCGGCTCCGTCGCACTGAAGAGCCTGCGTGACGCGGGACGCTCGGTGCTGGACCCGGCTCGAGTCTTCTGCACCATGGACCACATCGTCGACACCCTGCCCGGGCGCGGCGACGACACCCTGATGCCCGGTGGCCGGGCCTTCATCGTCGAGACCCGTGAAGCTGCGCTCGCCGCCGGCATCCGCCTGTTCGACGTGCGTGACCCGCAGCAGGGCATCGTGCATGTCATCTCGCCGGAACTCGGCATCGTACTGCCGGGTGCCACGGTGGTCTGTCCGGACAGTCATACCTGCACCCAGGGTGCGATGGGCGCATTGGCCTGGGGCATCGGTTCGACCGAAGCGGAACATGCTCTTGCGACCGGAACCTTGCGGGTCAACAAGCCGAAGACCATGCGGGTCCGTTTCGAGGGTCGACTGGCGCCAGGCGTGACCGCGAAGGACCTGACCCTGGCACTCATTTCCCGCCATGGCTCGGCCGGCGGCAACGGCTACGCGGTCGAATACGCGGGCAGCGCCGTGACCGCGCTCGAGGTGGAGGCGCGACTCACCCTCTGCAACATGGCGACGGAATTCTCGGCGATGACCGGCATGATCGCCCCGGACCAGAAGACCTTCGAGTATCTCGAGGGACGGCAATACGCACCGCGTGACGCCGGCTGGGAGCAGGCCGTGGCGCATTGGCGCACCCTGGTCACCGACGAAGGCGCGAGCTTCGACCGGGAAATACTCATCGAGGTCGATGAGCTCGCGCCGATGGTCACCTGGGGAACGAGCCCCCAGCACGCGGTTGCCATCACCGCGACGGTACCGACGCTCGAGGCGAGCGGCACCGCGCCTGAGGGCTATGCGCGCGCCCTGCAGTACATGGGCCTCGAGGCGGGCGCTTCGCTGCTGGGCCTGCCGGTGGGCGCGGCGTTCATCGGCTCCTGCACGAACAGCCGGATCTCCGATCTGCGGCGCGCGGCGGCCGTGCTGCGCGGCCGCAAGGTCGCACCGGGCGTGCGCGCAATCTGTGTGCCAGGTTCGATGACCGTCAAGCGTCAGGCCGAAGCGGAAGGCCTTGACCGCGTGTTCCGCGACGCCGGGTTCGAATGGCGCGAATCGGGCTGCTCGATGTGTTTTTTCTCGGGCGGCGAAAGTTTCGGTGCCCGCGAGCGCGTGATCTCCTCGACCAACCGGAACTTCGAGAGCCGACAGGGCCCGGAGACCCGTACCCACATCGCGAGTCCGGAGACCGTGGCCGCGAGCGCGATCGCCGGGCATATCGCCGATGTGCGACCCCTGCTGGCCGGTTCATCGACCGGCCACCATTAGGCGGGGAGGGCAGACATGGAAAAAGTCGAGACGGTCACTTCGGTCGCGGCGCCTCTCATCAGGGCGAACATCGACACAGACGCGATCATCCCGTCGCGTGAAATGAAATCCGTTTCCAAGACCGGCCTCGCGGACGGTCTGTTCGCCGGCTGGCGATACACGGCCATCGGAGGACGCGAACCGAATCCCGGATTCGTGCTCAACCAGCCGGCCTACTCAGGAGTGCGGATCCTGCTCGGTGGCACCAACTTCGGCTGCGGCTCGAGCCGCGAGCACGCGGTCTGGGCGCTGCATGAATACGGCATTCGTGCGGTGATCGCGCCGACCTTCTCGCCCATCTTCTACGGCAACTGCGTCAGGAACGGCATCGTTCCGGTGCGGCTCGCCGCCCCCGACATCGCCACGCTGGCCGTGTGGGTCGAGCAGGACCCCGCAGGGCATCCGCTCACCGTCGATCTGCGGGCCCAGCGTGTCACGTCCGGCGGCGGGCATGCCTTCTCTTTCGAGATCGAGGCGGAGCCGCGGGACATGCTGCTCGAAGGCCTGGACGGCATCGACCTTACTCTCAAGCAACGCTCCGCCATCGAGTCCTTCAGGGCAGCGGACCGCAAGGCTCGTCCCTGGATCTACCTGGAACCCACCCCATGAATATCCTGATCAGCGAGGTCGGTCCGCGCGACGGCCTGCAGAGCATCGACCGCATCATGCCGCTCGAGGCCAAGAAGGCCTGGATCGATGCGCAGGCCGCAGCCGGCTTCACCGAGATCGAGGTGGGCAGCTTCGTGCCCGCGCGAATCCTGCCGCAGCTCGCGGACACCGCCGAGCTCGTGGCGCATGCGCGCGGCATCGCGGGCATGACGGTGGCGGTGCTGGTGCCGAACCTCAAGGGAGCGGAGGCCGCCGTAGCTGCCGGGGCGCACAAGCTCACCCTGCCGCTGTCGGTGTCGGAGACCCACAGCCTCAAGAACGTCCGCCGCACGCATGCCCAGATGCTCGACGAAGCGCGCGGCATCGTCGCGCTGCTGCGCAGCCTCGCGCCGGCGCTGCGCCCCAGGTTCGAAGGCGGACTCTCAACGGCTTTCGGGTGCACGATCGAGGGCGCCGTACCGGCGGACAAGGTGGTGCGCATCGCCGAGCAACTCATGGAAGCCGGCTGCGATGAAGTCGGCCTCGCCGACACCACCGGATATGCGAATCCCGCGCAGGTCAAGGACCTGGTGCGGCGGATCAAATCCGCCCTGGGCGACCATGCGCTGTCGGGTCTGCACCTGCACAACACGCGGGGCCTGGGACTGGCCAACGTGCTCGCGGGCCTGGATGTCGGGATCACCACCTTCGACAGCTCCCTGGGTGGCCTCGGTGGCTGCCCTTTCGCGCCGGGCGCGTCGGGCAATATCGTCACCGAGGATCTGGTGTTCATGCTCGAGGCCATGGGGCTGCGCACCGGCATCGACCTCCCGAAGCTTCTCAAGGTCAGGGATATCCTGCGTGCGGCCCTGCCCGGGGAGGCCCTGTACGGGTTCACCCCCGACGCCGGCCTGCCGCTCGGGTTCCAGCCCGCCACGATCGCCAGCCGCTGAGGTAGCGCACGCATGAACAACACGACGAAATCAGCCGCACTGCCCCTGGCAGGCATCAAGGTGGTCGAGTTCACCCACATGGTGATGGGGCCGGCCGCAGGCGCCGTGCTCGTGGAACTCGGAGCGGAAGTCCTGAGGATAGAGCCCATCGGCGGCGACTCGACCCGGGAGCTCAAGGGTTCCGGAGCGGGCTATTTCCCGATGTACAACCGCAACAAGAAGAGCATCTGCCTGGACCTCAAGTCACCCGAGGGCCTGGCAATCGCCCGGCGACTCTGCGCCCAGGCGGACGTGGTGGTCGAGAACTTCCGCACCGGTGCCATGGACAAACTGGGGCTCGGCTACGACGCCCTGTCCCAGGAGAATCCCCGGCTGATCTACTGCTCGGAAAAGGGCTTCCTGCCTGGCCCGTACGAGAACCGGACGGCGCTCGACGAAGTCACGCAGATGATGGGTGGCCTGGCCTACATGACCGGCCCGCCGGGGAGGCCGCTTCGCGCGGGCACCTCAGTGATCGACGTGACAGGCGGCATGTTCGGTGTGATCGCAGTCCTCGCGGCGATCGAGCAGCGGCACACCACGGGCCGCGGCCAGAAGGTCAGCAGTGCGCTGTTCGAAACGACGGTGTATCTGGTCGGGCAGCACATGGCGCAGATGGCCGTGACCGGTCGCGCCGCCCAGCCCATGCCCGTGCGTATCTCGGCCTGGGCGATTTACGACGTGTTCGAGACGCGCGACAACGACCACGTCTTCGTGGGAATCGTCTCGGACGGCCTGTGGCAGAAGTTCTGCGACACTTTCGGCCTGGCTGAACTGGGCGCGGACCCCCGCTACAAGGCGAACAACGACCGCGTGGCCGCACGCGAGGTTCTGCTCCCGCAGGTGCGGGACCTGTTCAAGAGCTTCACGAAGGCGGAACTGATCCCGCAGCTGGAGCGGACGGGCCTTCCGTTCGCTCCGATCGGCAAGCCCGAAGACATGTTCGACGATCCGCACCTCGCGGCCAGCGGCGGCCTCGGCGCGACCACCTTGCCGGATGGACGGGCGACACGACTGCCGATCCTGCCCATCGAAATGGACGGACGCCGTCCGAGTCAGGGCGGCAGCCTCGCCCGGCCCGGCGAGCATGGAGAAGAAGTCCTGCAGCGACTCGGGATCGGGGCGGAGGACATCGCGGCACTCAGGGCGCGCAAGATCGTGGGTTGATCCTGCCGCAAACGTGCGCCGCTTGGCATTCGCGAGCGCAGCGGCCCGCTTATGTCGTGTGCCGGGATCCTCGGCCGGGTCCTCATAGAGAATCCCCGTCAGTTGGACAAAACGCGGGAATCACTTGGCCACGGCACGCTTGGAATCTGCATCGGGATCTGTTGCCTCAGGGCAGCGCCAGGGTCGCACGCCTGAATCAGACGAGGCAGCACCTTCGCGGCAGCTGGCCTTCGGTCCGAACGCCCGCGGCGGCGCACTGCGCGCTGCGCTCGCGATCGCCGGGACACTGGCGCAGGCCCACTCGCGCGGCATCGTCCACGGGGCGCTGAAGCCAGAGTGCCTGCGCACCGGAGACTCCGGCGAGGTGCGGATCACCGGCTTCCAGGGCGCCGCCGCTTCTCCGGCGCAGTTCCGTGAAGCAGCCACGGCGGACGTCGCGGCGTTTCTGCATTGCGCGGGCGTGTTGCTGGGGCCCAGCGGCGGCCCACCACCGCGCCTGCGGGGTGTCTTTGACGGTCGGGTGGTGCTTTCGGCAGACGATCCGCGGCAGGCCATGGCGGCGCTGCGTGACGAACTCCGGGAGTCTCTCGAGGATACTTTCCCCTGGCCCATCCCCGGCTGGGAACGCCCACCGGGAAAGCCGGCTCCCGTCGTCCAGCGCGTAGAGCAGGGCGGCGCGCCGAAGCGTCAGACAGCGCCTGTGCCGCCCACGCCGCCCACTGCGCTGACCCCGCCGAAGGAGGCCCGGCTCGCGGCTGCGCCCGTCGTCGCTGTGCCGGCCGTTGCCCAACCCGTGACCGCGGCACCGGCCGCGCCCGTGGCGCATCCGCAGAGCGTGATCCCGGCTACTCCGGTGGTCGCCGTGGTCGAGCCCGCGGGCCTGCATGCACTACAGCCTTCGTCCCAGCCCGCGTCCACGCCTCCCGCCAGGCCCGGCAACGGCGGGGCACCCATGGTGCAGGCTGCAGTAGCGCGCGCCGTCCTGCAGGCACTCGAGTCCACCGCCGAGAGGCCCGCAACCCCTCAGGTCCCGGCGGCTTCCCGCAAGGCTCCGCGAGTGGCGGTGCAGGGCGCCGCCACCGCAGGTTCTGGCAGGCGCCAAAGCGCGTGGTGGTCAGGACCCGCGGCCTGGCTCTGTGTCGGATTGCTGGCCAGCGCAGCGACCCTGTGGGTGCTCGATTCGGTCTACGGCATCGCCGATGCATCGAGCGACGCACCGACTGCCACGCCATCGGCGGCGGTGGCGACGTTGAAATCCTTCCCGGCCGCAGGAACACCAGTACCCCAGGGCGCGGCGGAAACCGACAGCGCGGTCTCCGCCGCCATCACGGACGGTTTCGCACGGCTCGAGGCCGGTCAGCCGGATCTCGCGCGCGCCTGGTTCGAGCATGCGCTGACACTGCAGCCCGACAACGCGAGGGCACTCGCGGGCCAGCAGCAGGCTGCCGCGGCGATGGGGTCGTCGAGCCTCGACCGCGTATCCCGATTGCTGGAGCAAGCCGCGACCACGCAGCGCTGAAAAAACCGCCGGTGTAGACTCCATCGGGCAATGGGGTCTTTCTCCCTCGACATGATCTGGACGCTGCCTTACGGTGGCTTTCTCGTCGCGCTCGGGATCGGGTTGCTGATCGGTGTGGAGCGCGAGCGTCGCAAGGTGGACAGCTCGGTCGGTGCACCGGGGGGTATCCGCACCCATGCGATCATCGCCCTCCTGGGCGCTGCCGCGGCCAGCTTCGACAGCCCGGCCATCGTGGTCTCGGGCGCAGCGGTCGTAGGCGCGCTCGCGGTCGGCTCGTACCTTCGATCGAAAGCACCCGACCCGGGGATCACCAGCGAAGTCGCGCTGTTCAGCACCTACCTGATCGGCGCCCTGGCGATCAATGCGCCTCAGCTCGCGGCGGCACTGGGCGTCCTCATCGCTCTGCTGCTCGCATCCCGCGGCGTCCTGCACGAATTTGCCCGGCGCAGTCTCTCGGACCGGGAGGTCCTGGACGCCATTCTGCTTTCAGGGGCGGCGCTCGTCGTGCTGCCCCTCATGCCGGACCGTGGCGTGGACCCCTACGGCGTGGTCAACCCGCAACTCGTCTGGCGGCTCACCGTACTGGTGCTCCTGCTCAACGCATTCGGCTACGTGGCCCTGCGGGCGCTGGGGCCCGGACGCGGACTGCCGCTGGCCGGTCTGTTCGGCGGCTTTGTGTCGAGCACCGCGACCATCGGTGCGATGGGAGCGCAGGCCCGTGGAACCCCAGCGCTCGCACGAGCGGCGGCCACCGCAGCGACGCTCTCGTCGCTGGCCACAGTCCTGCAGATGTCGATGGTGCTGAGTCTGGTCAACCGCAGCCTGCTCGCGCAGCTCGCCCCGGGCCTTGCGGGCATGGGCCTGGTCGCGGTCATCTGGGCGTTCATGGGCATGAGGGCGGTCAGACGCGACCCGGCCTGCGAAGCGACTCCAGCGCAGGCAGGCAGGGCGTTCCAACCCGCCTACGCGCTGGCCTTCAGCGCCACGATCACGGCGGTGCTGTTGATGGCGGCGTTCCTGGAGCGACGCTATGGCTCGGTCGGCGCGCTGTTCGGCCTCACGATAGGCGGTTTCGCCGACACGCACTCGGCCGGCGCCTCGGCAGCGGCACTGCAGGCCAAGGGAGCACTGTCCATGCACTCCGCACAGCTGGGCGTGATGCTGGCCATGACGGCCAACACCGTGTCGAAGCTGCTGGTGGCACAGACCACCGGTGGATGGGGCTTCGTGCGCGCGACAGCACCCGCCTTGCTCGTCATGCTCGCGGCACTGTGGGTCATGACGCTCGCACTGCGCTGAGGGCTCCACCCCCCAGCGCAGGCTCTGAGGCGAATCAGACCGTCATCGCGTTGGGCATCGTCATCAGCTGCGCGCCACGGCTACGCGCCGTCACCTTGGTCTTGAACTTGCCGGGCTTCACGATCAGTACATCGCAGGGGAGGGCATCGAGCACCGCCTCGGCGGTATTGCCGATGAGCAACCGCCTGATGCCCGAACGCGAGACCGCGCCCATCACGACGATGCCCGCCTTCAGCGCCTTGGCAGCCGCGGGGATCGCATCGCGCGGCACGCCTTCGAAAATCGACAGCTTGTGCGGCGGCAGCGGCAGGCGTTCGATCTCTGCCGCCAGGGCCTGACGGGCTGCCCTGGCCGCTGCCTTGCCATCGGACCCAGGCATCACGACCGGGCCTGCAGCCCAGCCTGCGCTGAGCAGGACCGGCGGCGGATAGACATGAACGACCTGCATCGTGCCGCGCAGTGCGGTCTTGATGGCGCCGGCCGTCTGGAGGATGCCACCGTCGAGGCGGGCCGGCTTGGCATGCAGGTGGAACGGATCGACCGCCGCCATGACGGCAGGTCGATGGTAGGGCTTTGCGGTCTTGACGATCAGGACGGGGCAGGGCGCAAGCCGAAGCAGTTCCCAGTCCGTGTAGCTGAGCATCCAGCCTGCGATATGCCTGCCGGAGTGCCGCTCGGCGACGATCAGGTCGGCCTTGCTGCGCATGGCCCGCCGCACGATGGCTTCGGAGGGCGGAAAGTCCCACTCTGCGGCGACCGTGACCGGGATCTGGTGGCGACGCAGGCCCGACGCGATTTTCTCGAGCCGGGTCAGCGTGCGCCCGAGTTGCTCTTTCTCGAACTCGCGAAGGCTCATGTGCTGGGCCTCCAGCGCATCGACGAGGACCGTCTGCGAGAGGCCATGGAACAGTTCGAGTTCGGCGCCGAGTGCCTTGGCGAGTTGCGCCGCCTTGCTCACGGCGGGGAAGGAGCGGGCACCTGGATCCTTGATCGCGACCAGAATTCGTTTCACGGACTGCATTTGAATCGTTCTCCCTTCGCGTGGTGTGTGGATTTTTGCCGGATTGAGCGCCGGTTGCATCCGTAGGTCTGCGTATCCGCACCGGCATGGCAGCGGCGGATCAGTGGCGTTAAAGTTGGAGCTGGTTTCAGCAGCAGGATTACCGACGATGCAGCAGGCAATCAGGATCGACGACACGGCAGCACTGGAGCAGGTCCTCGGGGGACTGCTCGAGCCGGACGAACTGATCTTCGACGAAGCCGAGCGCCGCACCTGTTCGAGCGACGTCTATTCATCGGGGCTGCTGGTGGACGCGATCCTGCGCCCCCGTGACCGCCAGCGGCTCGCGCGGGCCGTGGCGGCTGCCACCGCCGCGGGTTACTCGATCGTCACGCGGGGCGGCGGTCTCTCGTATACGGGTGGGTACCTCGCCGAACACCCCGGAACCCTGGTGGTGGATACCGCGCGCCTCGATCAAATCATCGAGATCAGCGCCGAGGACCTCTATATCAGGGTGGAAGCCGGTGTCACCTGGAAGCGCATCTACGAAGCACTGAAGCCCCTGGGCCTCAGGCTGCCGTTCTTCGGCACGTTTTCTGGCGCCCGTGCGACCGTGGGCGGCGGCCTCTCGAACGGCGCGTTGTTCCTCGGCACGGCGCGCTTCGGCACGGCGGCCGACTGCATGCTGGGGCTCGAAGTGGTGCTTGCGGACGGCACGATCGTGCGTACCGGGCAGGCGGGCATCCGCAACGCAGCGAAGCCCTTTTATCGAACCTACGGACCCGATCTGTCGGGCCTGTTCATCCACGATTCCGGCGTGCTCGGCGTCAAGGTGGAGGCGACGTTCCGGCTCATCCGCATGCCTGAGCACACCGGATACGTGTCCTTCGTGTATGACGGCATGGCGGCCGCGGGCGCAGCGCTGTCGGAAGTCGCACGCACCGGCGCGGCAGAGGAAGCCTACGTCTTCGACCCGGAAACAACGCGCAAGAACCTCGCGACCGGTGACCTGCTCAAGGATGCAGGCACCCTGCTGAACGTCGTGCGCGGCGAATCCAGCCTGCTGAAGGGCCTGAAGGAGGGCGCGCGACTGGTGGCTGCGGGGCGGGACTTCATGCCCGACGACGCCTACTCGCTGCATATGGTCTGCACGGGCCGCACCGAAGTCGCCCTCGAGGCCGACCTCGAGGCCTGCCGTGCGGCCTGCCAGTCGCTCGGCGGCACCGAGATCCCGAACTCGATCCCCAAGGCCGTACGGGCGAGCCTGTTTCCCGAGCCGGATGGCGTGCTCGGACCCGACGGCGACCGCTGGGCCGCCCTGAACGCCAAGGTGGCGCATTCCGACGCCCGGCGCATCATGGAGGCCGCAGCGGCTGCGCTCGAACCCCATCAGGCCGAGATGGCCGCCCGCAAGGTGTGGATGAGCCATCTGTTGATCGCGATCGGTTCCACGGCGTTCAGCTTCGAACCCGTGTTCCATTGGCACGACGAGTGGCTGCCGCTGCACGAGACCATGCCGTCGGCTGCAACGCTCGCGAAGTTCAAGCGGCCGGCTGCGGATCCTGCGGCGCGCGAACTGGTCGCGCGGCTGCGGGAGCGCCTGATCGAGGTCTTCAGCGAACTCGGTGCCGCCTCGAACCAGATCGGCAAAACCTATCCGTATCTGCAGAACCTCGAACCGGAGACGGCCGCGCTGTTGCGCGCACTGAAGTCGGCCGTGGACCCGGGTGGCGCGATGAACCCGGGTGGGCTGGGGCTGGGGCTGGGGCGCGACCTGGGCTGAGCGCCCCCGCCCGACCCCATCATTCCTAGTGCGCATAATGTATATTATGTTAAATAATAGATATCGCCAAAGCCGCCCTGGAGCCCGCCAGCCCGGCCCCATGCGTCTCCTGGGTCTGCTTGCGGCCTTGGTGCTCGGGACTCCTGCTGCGCCGCTCCTGGCCGCAGGCGCATCCGGGCAGCCCAAGCTCTCGGGCACGGTCCGGGCCGCGCACGCCTCAGCCGTCCACGGCGCGACCGTCTACGCCACGGAGTTGCGCACCGGGATCATCGTCAGCACCCACACGGGTCCGGACGGCCGCTTTTCGATTCCGCTGCGCGAGCCCGGGGATTACTCGCTGAGCGCTTCGGCGAAAGGCTACCGGGCGGGTGACGCGCGCTCTGTCCGCGTCGAGCGTGAACCCAGGGACGCCGGAACCCTGGCTTTGACCCTGGAGCCGGTGGTGCCGGCCGACCAGCTCACTTCAGCGGACATCATTCCGCGGCTGCCTGGGCTCGACACACCGGGCGGACGCCGCGTGAGCCAGTCCTGCAGCCAGTGTCACAGCATCTCGGCGCTGCTGTGGCGCGGCGGGCGCACCGAGGAGGACTGGACCGCCACGGTTGAGCGCATGGGAATGGTGGCAGGCGGCTATTTCCCGATTCGCGACGAGACCCGGAAGGAATTCGTGGCGTACCTGAGCAGCCACCTCGGCCCGGACAGCGCCTTGCCCGCGGCCATCGGCAGGGCGGTGGCACAGGAGCCCCGCGCCCTCCCCTCGGGCACCGATGTCGTCTTCACGGAATACGAGATCCCCAGCGCGCTCGCACTGGCGCATACCGCAGTGCCTGATCATCGAGGCAGCGTCTGGTTTGCCTCCTTCGGTGCAGGCAACGTGGGCCGGCTCGACCTCGCCTCGGGTCGCGTCACCGAATATGTGCCCAAGACCCCGGGGATCCGTCCGCATGGCATCACCGTAGGCGCGGACGGCACCGTCTGGTATTCGGCCATGCCTTACGGCATCGGTCGGATCGATCCGCGCACCGGGGCGATGGAAGAATTCAAGGCCCCGGATCCCACCGAGTCCGCCAGAGGAACGCCGCACACGATCATCGTGGCGCGCGATGGCAAGGTCTGGTTCAGCGAGCTCAGCAACGGCAGCATCACCCGGTTCGATCCGGAGACGCGCGGGTTCCGTCGCTACCAGATCGAGGAGCGCAGCGGGCCTTACGGAATTCTGGAACGCGAGGACAACGTTTTCTGGTTCGTGCTGTCGCGGGCCTCAAAGATCGGTTTTCTGGACGCCAACACGGGAAAGATCAGAACCTGGTCCACGCCGACCCTGAACGCCAACCCGCAGCGCTTCCGGTTCGATTCCACAGGACGCCTGTGGTTCGGCGAGTATGGTGCCGGGAAGATCGGCGTTTTCGACCCGAAGACGGAGACCATGACCGAGTACCCACTGCCTTCCGGTGGCAGCGCTTACTGCCTGCACATCGACGAGCAAGACCATGTCTGGGTCGCCAGCACCCAGCGCGAGAGCCTCATCCGGTTCGATCCAGCGACGCAGGCCATGACGGAATACCCACTGCCCGGGGCAGGCGCCGACGCCGATCTCCTGGGGCCCATCGTTCGCGACATCTGGCCCGATGAAACCGGGAAAATGTGGTTCGTGGAGTGGAGCCGCAACAAGGTGGCCAGTGCCGAGATCCTGCGCAAGTGAACGGCGCCTGAGCGGGCCGTTCCAGATACGCTGATGCGCAGTCCACTCACACGCGGGACAGCCTGCCTGGCCCTGGCAGGCCTGCTGATGACCCTGCCCGTGGTGGCTCAATACACGCTCGAGTCGCCCAGCGATCATCATGAAGTCGCCGGCGTCCGTTACTTCGGCTCCGCCAAGGACGAACGGGGCGCATTTATTGCCGATGTGTCGTTCTTCCTCGAATCCGGACAACAGAGCTTCGTCTTCGTGACGGACGCATCAGGCCGATTCCGCGGCACCCTGCCGCTCGACACTTTGTCGCACAAGGTGACAGCCCGGTGCTGGAAACCCGGCCTGCAGTCCGTGCGCGTCACCCGCCGCCCAGGACCCGGCTCAGCGGCGCCGACCGTACAACTGGACTGTATCCTCCGACCTGCACTCTGAGCGGGCCCGCCCGAGCCATGACCGCCCTTGCCCCGCTGCTTGTGTTCTTTGCCCTGGGCGCCCTTGCCCGCGCCTCCGGGCGCGCACCGGAAGGACTCGGGTCCTCGCTCAACTGGTGGATCCTCAACCTTGCGCTGCCCGCGCTGCTGCTCGAACTGATCCCCGGCCTGGGATTCGACGTCCAGTACTGGTTCCTGGTGGTCGCCATGTGGCTGGTCTTCGCGGGCGCCTGGGCCGGCGCCGTCCTGCTGGGACGTCTGCTGCACTGGTCACGGGAGCGCGTGGGTGCGGTCACGCTGATGGCCGGCCTGGGCAACTGCACGTTCATCGGCTACCCCATGATCGAGGCGCTGCACGGTCGCGACGGCCTCGCGCTCGCCGTCATCGCGGACCAGCTCGGCTTGCTCTTTGTTCTCACCGTCGGCGCCACCATGGTGGCCGCGAGCTGCTCCGGGCGCGACGCGCAGCCCTCAGGCATCGCGCACCGCATCCTGGTCTTTCCGCCGTTCCTCGCCGTGCTCGCGGGCCTGGTGGCGGGACGGATCGGGCCCTGGCCCCTGGTATTCCAGGACGTCCTGTCCGCCGTGGCCGCCACGCTGACGCCTCTGGCGCTGTTCTCGGTCGGTCTCCGCTTCCGGCCCGGCCTTGCGCCGCGGCACCTGGGACCGGTCGGCGCCGTTCTGGCCTGGAAGATGCTGCTCGCCCCGGCGGCGGTGCTCGGGCTCGGCTGGGCCGCCGGGATCACGGGCCTCACGCTTACCGTGGGCGTGCTGCAGGCCGCCATGGGCCCGATGATCACCGCGGCCATCATTGCAGACCAGCACGGACTCGAGAGCGAGGTGATCAACACTTCGCTCGGCGCAGGCGTGCTGCTCACTTTCCTCACGGTCCCCGCGTGGAACATGATCCTCTAGCCCACGCCGACGCCGGACCCATGAACCCGGAGTGACTCACCATGATCGACCCTGTCGCCGCCACCGCGGCATACATCGACGCACTGGGACCCGCGGCCCTTGCACGGGCGGCGGCCTACACGACGGGCAACCACTGGCTGCTGCTCTGGGGGCTGCTGGTCACGGCCGCCGTGACCGGGATCATCGTGCGCGCGCGCATTCTCGAGCGGCTGGACGTCCGGCTGGCACGACGTGGACGCGCGCTGCGGACCGGCATTATTGCCGTCGCCTTCTTCCTGCTGTCGGGCCTGATGACACTGCCGTGGTCCCTTTACGAGAGCTGGTGGCGGGAGCACGGCTACGGTCGCAGCGCGCAGCCGCTGACGGATTTCCTGGCCCAGGGCCTGCTGGCGCTGCTGCTGTCGGCAGTGCTTGCGGGTATGTTCTTCATCGGCATCTACGCGCTGATACGGCGCGCCGGTCGCGCCTGGTGGGTCTGGTCGGGCGCCCTCGCCGCCGGCACCCTCGCGGCGCTGCTTCTCGCCGCGCCCGTCGTCATCGAACCCCTGTTCAATGACTTCAAACCCGTGCCCGAGGGCGAAGTCCGGGACGCGCTGTACGAGATGGCCTATGAAGCCGGCATCGCGGGTGACCGCATCTTCGTGTACGACGGCTCGCGCCAGTCGAACAATTTCACCGCGAACGTCGCGGGCCTCGGCGCTTCAGCACGTATTGCGATTTCGGATGTGGCGTTCAAGGGTGCCTCGCTGGATGAGGTCAGGGCGGTCACCGCCCACGAGATAGGCCACTACGTGCTCGATCATGTGTGGCGCTCGGTACTGGTGCTGTCTGCGCTCGCCACCGTAGTGTTCTTCCTGGCGGACCGTCTGTTCCCGGTGTTCGCGCGCGCCTTCGGCAGTCGTGCCGCGCTGGGCGATCCTGCGGGGCTGCCGGTGCTGGTGTTCATCGTGTCGCTGCTGGGCGTGCTGGCGCAACCGGTCACCAATGGTCTCTCCCGCCGCGCCGAAATCGAGGCGGATCGCTATTCCCTGCAGACGGTGAACCTGCCCGATGCGCTCGCTTCGGCGCTGGTCAAGACCGCGGAATACCGCGACCCGCGTCCTCACGTCCTGGAGGAATGGTTGTTCTACACGCACCCGTCCGTCGAGCGCAGGGTACAGCGCGCCATGGAATGGAAGGCCGCCAGGGAAGTCGCCGCGCCCTGACCCGTCAGCGGACGGACCAGGACGCTTCGTTCACTTCGGACGTGCGGGCAGGGCCTGGCCCGGAAACGGGCCAAACATCGCGAACAGCACGCAACCGACCACCAGCAGCAGCGCATGTCCCGTGAGGGCCACGGGGTAGCCGCCCGCGCGCTCCACCACCAGCGCCGTCACGACGGGACCGATACCGCCGCTGAGCGAATACATGCCGTAGTAGGAGCCATAGATCCGGCTGAAATGCTTCTGCCCGAAGTAGCGCCCCGTAAGGTAAGCCAGCACGTCCACCTCGGCACCGACGGCAAGCCCGATCAGCAGTGCCGCCGCGAAAGCAGGTACGCCACCGGCGCCGGCGGCCAGCAGGCCGATCCCGATGATCGGCGCCACCAGGAACGCGAGGGCGACCCGCGGCGCGAAGAACCGGTCCATCAGCCAGCCGGTCACGAGGCGCCCAGTCGTCACGGCAAGGAAGAGCATGGATTGGGCGAGCGCCGCCAGCATCGGCGACAGGCCCCGCCCCGTCAGCAGCGGAACCAGGTGCAGCATCACGCTCTGTACCGCGAAGCCCACAATGAAGAAGGTCAGCATCATCAGCCAGTAACGGCGGGTCCGCAGCGCCTCCCCGAACGTCATGCCTTCCTGTGCGGCAGCAACGGCTGCGGCGCGGCGCGGTTCGCCGTCAGGCGTCTGGCCCAGCAGTTCGGGGCTGTCCTTGAGCATCAACAGGCTCACCGGCAGTGCGATCAGCGCGATCGCCGCCGCAAGCAGCAGGTACGCGTTCCGCCAGCCGAAGTTTTCGATCATCGCCTGCACGTAGAGCGGCCACAGGAAACCCCCTATCCCGATGCCCGACAAGGCCAGTCCCAGCGCCAGGCCACGCCGCCGGTCGAACCAGAGGGTGATCACACGTGCAAACGCCACATGCGTGGTCCCGAGGGCCAGCACGGCCAGCAGGAAATAGCGCAGGTAGAAAGTCCAGATCGCCGGAGTCTGCCAGGCGAAGGACGCGAAGATCAGCACCTCGGCGATGAACGACGCAATGACGATACGGCGCGCGCCGAAGCGGTCCACGAAACCGCCCACGATCGGTGCCAGCACCGCTGCGGTCAGGGTCACTGCGAGCAGTGCCGAGAACGCGTCGCTCTGCGACCAGCCCATTTCCGTGCGCACCGGCGTCAGGAAGACGCTGAACGTCGCGGCCACCATCGTTGCGATCCCGCAGGCGAGCCCTATGGCCGCCGCGGCGATCACAAGCCAACCATCGAACCTTGCGGTCTGAGTCACCTCTACCCTCCCCCGTCCTGACGTCGGCGCATGCCGTGCGCCACTCTGCGCCGCTGCTACACTGCGCCGCAAGCATTTCCACAGCCCCGCGCAGCCGCGCAGGAGTATTCCGGTGATCTACCTCGTCAACCGCATGCACCTTGCGCCGCGCGCGCGCCGCGACCTGAAATCCTTCTGGGCCTGGCTCGAGGAGCGCGAGCGCTGGTTCTATCGCGACCTGCCGATGGTGCGCGGGGTCCGGTGGTTCATGACCTCGGTCGGCGATCTCTACACGCTGGAGGTCTGGGCCGGCTTCGACGACATGGCGGGTTTCGCGGCCTACCGGGCGGCGGTCGACACGCAGAAAACCGATGCGCGGTGGGAATCGGAGAGGGTCACGCAGGACGACTGGTGGGAGTTCCTGGATTCCCGCCTGATGAGCGATATCCCCTGCCGCGTGGGCTTCGGTCAGATCGGCGAGACGAGTTCCAGCCACTCGCCCGCTGCGCCGACGACCCGTCCCGGCGCACCCGAGTAGGCGAAGCTCACCATCGCGATTCCGCCGGGCAGCTCGCCCTCGCGGCGCGCCCGGGGCCGGGACTGGACGGGGTACTCGTCCACCTCGATGAGGTAATCGCGCGGCAGTTTGACGATGCCCAGCGGGATCCGTGCATC
>CAJACZ010000233.1 GCA_903938365.1 uncultured Pseudomonadota bacterium
CGTCGCCGGCACGTACCTGACGGGGCCCAGGCCGGCGAATGCTGATCCTATCAACACGCCCGATGACGCGGATCTGTCCAGGGTGATCGACGAAGTGCGGCCGCTGTGGCTGAAGGGCGGGCGTGAGGTTACGGTGGTGGGAGCCAGTGATGATCGGCGTCGTCTGCGTCCTGCCGGGCCGCCGCCGCCGAATCCCGTGCGCGCACCCGTGTTCGTCCTGACCGATCACGGTTGTGGCAGTGCCTGCCTGTCGTTCGTCGACGAGATGCTGCAGTTCCCGGGCGTGCGCCAGATCGGTCGCGACACCTGGGTCGACAGGCGTTCCGGTTCTTCGCTGCCTCATGCGTTGCCCAGCGGGATCGGCACCGTGCTGGTCCCGAGCATGGTGCGCGAGAACCGCGAGCGTGGCGAGAATGTACCGCGGGTGCCTGTGGTGAAGTTCTCCGGCGACCTGTCGGATACTTCGGCTGCCCAGCGCTGGGTGCTCAATGAACTGCTGAACCCTGGAGATGCGCCGTGACACGAGTTTCCATGAGTCACGGTTTCACCGTGGCCGCTGCGCTCTGGACCCTGCTGGCCTGGGGCGCTGTGGGGCCTGCGCCGGCGCGCGCGCAGGCCGCGCAGGCTGCGCCGCCCGTGGTCACCCGCCACGCGGGTGTGTTCGGCGGCCGCCGCGTGAGCTACGACGCCATCGTCGAGGAGACGGTCGTTCCGACGGCCAAGGGCGCTCCCGGGGCCATCATCTCGAGCTTCAGCTACCTGGAGCGGGTCCGAAAGCCCGATGTCTCACGGCCGGTACTGTTCGTCTTCAACGGCGGTCCCGGATCCGCGTCGATCTGGACGCATTTCGGTTTCTTTGGGCCACGGCGTGTCGAGTTCCCCGACCCCGCACGGCCCGCCACGGTCGCGCCGTTCGCAGTGGTGGATAACGAGTACTCGCTGCTCGATGTCGCCGATATCGTCTTCATCGATCCGGTGCGTACGGGCTTCAGCCGCCTGCTGCCCGGCGTGCCGCCCGAGGAATTCCTGGGCACGACCCAGGACGCTCGTGCCACCGCTGATTTCATCCGCCAGTGGCTGACACGCCATGGTCGGTGGAACTCGCCGAAATTCGTCGCTGGTGCCTCCTATGGAACGACGCGCGCGATCGCGCTGGCGGGCGCGCTGGTCGGCGGTGTTTTCCCGCCGCAAGGCAGGCTGGAGGCCATCACGCTGAACGGCATCGTGGTCCTCGGGCCTGCGCTCGGAGGGGGCGGCACCCGGTATGACGGCAACGACCGGACTCATGTTTCGGACCTGCCGACGATGGCGGCGACAGCCTGGTATCACGGTCGACTGGGATCGACCCACCGGCCGGTCGAGGCGGCCATCGATGCCGCACGCGCGTTCGCGAATGACGAGTACCTGAAAGCGCTGAACCGTGGATACCTGCTCGACCCTGCTGAGAAGCAGCGCGTGGCCACACGGCTCGCCGAACTGACGGGCGTGCCGGCGGCGGCGTGGCAGGAGGCCAACCTGCGACTCGGCACCGCCACCTTCCAGTCGCTGCTGCTCAAGGAGCGCGGCCTGGAAATCGGTTCCTACGACGGGCGATTCGTGCTGCCCGCCGGCGGTGGAAAAGATCCCGTGATCGATGATCCCTCGATGGGGCAGTACACGCCGGGTTTCGTCGGCGCGTTCAACCATTACCTGTCCAGCGAACTGGGCCTGCAGTACACCGAGCGCTACGTGTCGATCGCCTGGACGGACGTGAATTTTCTCTGGGACTACGGTGCTGGACCCGGCGTGCCCGTCACGCGCAATGACTCGACGCCGCTCGCCGCGGCGATGCGCCGCAACCCGGGACTGCGCGTGTTCGTCGGCGCTGGCTACTACGATTTCGTGACGACTCTGGGCGCCGCTGAATACGCGCTGGCCCATGCCCCGCTCCCGCGCGAGCGCCTGACGCTCAAGGGGTACCCGGCGGGGCACCTGCCTTACCTTGGCGCAGCCAATGCGGCAGCGCTCGCAGCCGACCTGCGCAATTTCGTGCGCAGTGCGGTGCCTTCGCCAGCGGCACCCACTCCAGTGGTCGACCGCCTCGTCGAGCCCGCTGTGGCCAGTCGCAGTGTCGTGCTCGACGGTAAGCGCGTCGACTATCGCGCGGCATGGTTCGAGACGGTGCTCGAGGATGAGGCGGGCGTGCCGCAGGCGACTATCTCGGCCACGAGCTATGTGCGCGAGGGGCTGTCGGCGGGCGACCGGGCCCGGCGCCCCGTCATGGTGTTCTTCAACGGCGGGCCGGGGGCCTCGTCATCGCCGCTGCATTTCACGGCGTTCGGTCCGCGACGTCGCACGGCCCGCGACGTGGATGCAGGCGCCACCATGGTCGACAATCCGGCGAGCCCGATCGATGTCGCGGACCTGCTGTTCATCGATCCGGTAGGTACGGGGTTCAGTCGCGAACTGCGCGAGGGGGGTGGTCGGGCGTACTGGAGCGTGACCGGTGACCCCGCATCGGTACTGCGGCTGCTGCGCGGCTGGCTTCGCGAGAACGGTCGCAGTGAATCGCCGCTCGTCATCACGGGCCAGAGTTACGGCGGGCTGCGCGCGGCGCTGATGGCGCAGGACATGACCGACCTCAACGTCGTGGCGATGGTGCTGATCTCGCCCGCCACCGACTACACGGGCAGTGCTGCAGCGCGCAGCAACGACAACCCGTACGTGTTTTCGCTGCCGGCCATGGCTGTGGCGGCCTGGCACCATGGCAAGGTGGGCGCTGGCGGCCGGGACATCGTTCAGGTGTTCGAGTCGGCACGCGCATTTGCGCAGGGCGAATACCTGGTGGCGCTGCATCAGGGCGCGCTGCTGCCGGTGGCGGAACGGACTCGCATGGCCGCTCGTGTCGCGGAGTTCATCGGCCTGTCGGCCGCGACGGTCGAGGCTGCGGACCTGCGCGTCGACACACAGGACTTTCTCGAGCTGCTGCTGGCGGACGCGGGCAAGGTGGTGGGTCGTCTCGACACGCGGGTCGCGGCAGTCCGCGCCACCGTGCCATCGAACGCTGATCGTCCCCCGGCTGCGAACGATCCCGCGCTGGGCCTGGGGAAGAGCAACGTCGTCAAGTCCGGGATCGCCGCGCGCTATTTCCGTGAGGAGCTCGGGCTGCGGACGGATCGCGACTACTACGGCGTGACGCTGGATGTGAACTTCAAGTGGGACTGGAGCGGCGCGCTGCCTTCGCAGGGCGTCGGTGCACGTCACTGGTTCGACGCGACCCCCAAGCTCGCCCAGCTGCTCGCGGCGAAGCCGCGGGCGCGGCTGCTGGTGGTCAGCGGCTACTTTGACCTCGCGACGCCGCTGCTCGCGGTGCGTCATGCCATGAGCCACGCAGGGCTGCCCCCGGAGCGGGTCGAATGGTTGGCGCTGCCCGGCAGCCATTCGCCTTATGACGATCCCGACAGTCTTGGGGTGCTCGCAGGCCGGCTGAGGGCGCTGGCGAAGCTCTGAAAAGATACCTTGCGTGATAAAGGTACTGTGATATAGTTTTCGCGTGGACGCCAAACTCACCCCCATTCGCAAAGGTCTCCTGGAATTCCTGGTGCTCAAGATCGTCGGCACCCGCAGCGTGTATGTGCCGGACATCCTGCGCCGCCTGGCCGGGACCGAATTCGCCACTCAGGAGGGCACGCTGTACCCGCTGCTCAGCAAGCTGCGCCGCGAGGAGCTCGTGAAGTACGAATGGCAGGAATCCGAGTCCGGCCCGCCGCGTAAGTACTACCAGCTGACCGAATCGGGGCGCACGCAACTGGCCGCGCTCGACGACTACTGGCAGCAGATCAACCGCACCGTCTCTGACATCGGACGCTGAACCATGAAACGCATCGCCACCACCGTGGTCCTGAACCGTTCTTCGATCCAGGTCGACGACGCCGCGAACGCGCGCCTCGAGGCCTATCTCGCCGACGCGGCGCGCACGCTCGAGGGTAACCCCGACCACGAAGAAATCCTCGGGGACCTCGAGCAGGCCGTGGCGGACCAGTGCACGCGACGCCTGCCGCCCGGCGAGTCGATCGTTACGCTCGCCGTGCTCGAGCCCGGCCTCGCGGAAATCGGTCCGCTGCAGGTGCCGGGCGCGACACCGGACGTGCCGCCCGCGACCTCGGCTGCGCGGAGCCCGATCGGGCGCCCGCTGCAGCAGATCAGCGAGGGCGCTGTCATCGCCGGTGTCTGCCAGGGTGTGGCGCGGTACATGGGGCTGGACGTCACGCTCGTGCGGGTCCTTGCGCTGATCCTGCTCTTCCTGACCGGCGGCGCGGCGATCCTGGTCTATGCCGGACTGATGCTGTTGCTGCCTTACGCTCCGGCGGAGCCTGGCGCACCGGCGATCCGCAAGCTGCCGCTCAAGTGTCGCGAGCTCGTGCTCTTCCTGCGCTTGAAGCTCACTGCGCTGACCAGCTGAACAGTGCCCGCAGATCGCGGGCCAGTTCCGCACGTACCGCGGCATCCTCGTACATCGCGTGCCCGCCGCCATAACACTTGAACCGTATCGCGTCGCGCAGCGCTGATGGCAGCAGCCGTTCGATCTCCGCCCCGCTGGCGCAGGCGAGGAAAGAGTCATACAGCCCGGCGGCCACGTGCACGCGCAGCCGTGGCTGCAAGGCCAGCGCTTCGGCCGTAGCCGGCAGCGGCGGACCCAGCCGTGGCGGGCCACAGCCCGCGGCCGCCGCAGCAGCCATGGCTGCACTGCGCTCTTCGGCTGTCACTGCAGCGGTGGCGTAGTCCCAGCGTGCGCCAACGCTCGCGGGATAGGTTCCGTTCGCGGCGTAGCCGTCCGACGCGGGCTCGAGGCCTACATAGGACAGGTCGGTCCTGAAGCCCAGATCCCGCCGCAGATAACGCAGCATCGCGGCCCTTCCTGCCTCGGCGGGCGGTGACGTGCGCCGCAGGTCGAACACGTACGCAGTCTCGCCGCGGTGGGCCAGCAGCCCGGTGCGGAACTGACGCGGTGCGATCACGAGCGTCTTGCGATCGATGGCCTCCGCGTCGATACCGGAGTAGCGGGCCAGCTCGCTTGCGATCGCGTCCCGCTCCCGGGGGGTGAGCTCCATGACCCGCGCCAGCGCCGGAGCATAGGTGCCCCGCGCAAACGCCTCGGCGGCGCGCCGCAGCTGTCCCGCGTCGCTGCCCAGTTCCGGCGCGCTGCGTCCGTGGAACAGCGCCGCGCTGGCCATGTCCACCACCTCGAG
>CAJACZ010000234.1 GCA_903938365.1 uncultured Pseudomonadota bacterium
CGCCTGTGCGGCCAGCAGCCCCTGCACGGCGTGCGGCGCGAGGAAGGGCAGGTCGGCTGCGGCCTGGATGCGCAGCGGCAGCGCGGTGGCCGTCTCGCCCGCTGCGCCCGCGCCGCGCGTGCGGTCCCAGTCTGCCGCCAGCTGGATGCGCGCCGCCTCGAGCGCGGCATTGCCCGGGCGCGGCGCCCGCCGCGCCGGACTCTGCGGCACCACGGCGAGCGTCAGCGCCTCGGCCAGCGTCACGGTCGCGGCGGGCCTGCGGAAGTAGATCAGGCTGGCCGCCCCGACGCCCTCGACGTTGCCGCCGTAGGGCGCGAGGTTCAGCCAGGCCTCGAGGATCTCGCGCTTGCCGTACTTCGCTTCCAGCTCCAGCGCCCGCAGCACCTGCAGCAGCTTGCCCGACAGTCGCCGCGACTCGATGCCGTACAGCCGCCGCGCCAGCTGCATGGTGAGGGTGGAGCCGCCGACGCGACGGTCGCCGACCCCGTAGGTGCGCAGCGCGCCGCGCAGCAGCGCCCAGGGGTTGACCCCCGGATGCAGGAAGAAGAACCGGTCCTCGTGCCAGAGGATGGCCTCCACCAGCTGCGGTGACACGGCGTCGAGCCGCACCGGCAGGCGGTAGCGGCCATCGGCGGCGAGGGTCAGGCGCAGCAGCTCGCCGCCGCGCGCCTGCACCGCCACCGAAGCCGGGAAGGCCGCAAGGAGCGGCGGCCGCGGCCACACCCGCACCGCCCCCAGCAGCGCTGCGGCGACCGCCAGGCCCAGCAGCAGCCGGCGCCAGCGCCAGCGCCCCCGACCGAGCACCTCAGCGCCCTTGCACGCTGACCTTGCTGGCCGCCGAACGCGCCTGCGCCGCCGGGTCGTACATGGACTCTGCGTAGGCCGGAGGCACCGTGAAGCTGCCCGCTGTCGTGGCGCGGACCCGGTAGACGAACTCGTCCATGCGCGGACCCACTGCGCCGAAGGCGATCACGCGATCCTCGCGCAGTTCGACATGGGCGGGATACCAGCCGCGCGCCGCAGCCACCTCGCCCTCGCCCTCGCCCGCTGCCTCGCCGTTCGCCGTCGCGCTCGCGCCGCGCAGCGCCGCGTCGAGCACCGGCTCGAAGCCGCCCGGCAGCACGTCGACGATCACCGCGTCCCAGAACTGCCGCTTGCCGGTGCTGCGGAAGCGCAGCCGCACCTGCAGTTCATCGCCCTGGCGGATGGTGCCGACCGGCTTGCCCGCGGCATCGAGGTATTCGCGCGTGACTTCCATGCCGGCGCTCAGCACATCGCCCGGCGGCTGGCGGTCGTAGCCGGCCTCTTCGACGGTGTAGAACACCGGACCCTCGATCCCGCGTGCGCCAAAGCGCAGCCGGTCGGTATCCGCCCCGAAAGTGGCGCGCCGCAGCAGCGTGCCCTGCAGCACCAGCGGCTTCGCCGCCGCCGCGCGCGACAAGGCGGTGATGGAGAGCTCGCCCGCGGGCGAGGTGGCGGCGAGCGCCGAGTAGGCGTCGATCGCGAGCACGCCCCAGGCCGCCGTCACGGTGTTGCGCTCGCGCGCGGCCGTGGACGCCACTGCCGCCAGCGCCTCGCCCGGCGCGGCGCGCAGCCGGTCCGGGAAATGCCGCGCCAGCAGGTACAGCAACTGCAGGTCGTGCACCGCCGCGTCGTAGTGGAAGCCGACGGCCCCCTCGGCGTCGTCCACCGGCCACGCCGCACCCGGCTTCGCGAAGCGCACGCCCGCCGCCAGTTCCGCGGCCAGCCGCGACTGCCGCATGTTCTGATAGGCCGCCGCGAGGAAGGCCGCCGTGATGTCGGCCCGCCAGGCCTTGCGGTCGCGCGCATCGAGCCGCTCGACCTGCGCGTTGGCGAAGTTGGAGGCCACCCGGCCCATGCGCGTCAGCACGTAGATCGCATAGGCCCGCGCACGCTCCTCGGCCAGCGAGCCCGACTCGCCCGCGGCGAACTGCATCAGCCAGTCCCCGCCGCGCTCGAGCACGTCACGCGGCGCGAGCTGGCCGCGCTGCTGCGCCTCGACCAGCATGTGCAGCGCATAGACGCTGGGATAGGACGTGACGGCGCCATCGCCCGGCCAGTAGCCGAAGCCGCCCTCCGCGGTCTGCCGCGCCCGCAGCTCGACCAGCAGCCGCGCCCAGCGCGCCTCGCCGGCGGCGAGGTTCGTGCGTCCCAGTTCGGGCCGCCCCGCCAGCACCACCGCCGGCACGGCCTGCGACACCAGCTGCTCGGTGCAGCCGTAGGGATAGTCGGCGAGCCAGCCCTCGAAGCCGCGCGCCAGCGCCAGCGGTGAAGCCGACACGGTCGCCTCGAGGCGCCGCTGCTCGGGCCGCAGGCTGCGCACCAGCTTGTGCTCCGCGGCGCCCCGCTGCAGCGTGCCCGCCGTCAGGCGCGACTGGAACACGCCAGCCGGCCGCACGCTCACCGTGCTGCTGATCGAAGCCCGCCGTTCGCCGGAGGAGGCCGTGAGAGTGAGACTGCCGGAGCCGAGCGTGTCGCGGGCGCGCAGGCGGAACTTCACGACACCCTCGCGCCCCTCGGCGATCGACTGGCGCGACTCGCCCGCGCCGATGAGCTCGAACGCAGGCGACGCCACGAGCCGGGTGGTGATCGCGGCCGCAGGCCCCGAGCCCGCGAGGTTGTTGGTCACGCCCGCAGTGAACTCGAAC
>CAJACZ010000235.1 GCA_903938365.1 uncultured Pseudomonadota bacterium
CCGTGTTCGCGGCCTCGGGCTATCGCTTCCTGCACCTCGGCCTCGAATTCGCCCCGCATGACGACGTTCTGCAGTGGGCGGCGGAGATGATCCGTCGCCACCCGGGGTTGCCGACGCTCGTGACCATCCATGATCACCTCAATCCCCGCGGCGAGCGCGTTCCGGTCGCGGTCGTGGACATGAAGGCGGTGCACGCCGAGCACAACAACCCGGAGGACGTCTGGCGGAAGTTCCTGTCCAGGCACCGGCAGGTCTTTCTCGTGCTCTCCGGCCACCAGCATGGCCAGTCGCGGCGGGTCGATGCCGGGGCCGAGGGTGGCAAAGTCTGGCAGTTGCTGGCCGATTACCAGGACCGCAACCAGGCGCTGCGCCACGTCGTCGGCGACGGAAAGCTCCCGGGAGCGCTCGCGCCTGCGGGCCTCGGCGACGGCTGGATGCGTCTTCTGAACTTCGATTTAACGGGGCCGGTCGCACGGCTGCAGGTGCGCACCTATTCGACCCATTTCAAGGCCTACGCGAGCGACCTGCCCGAGTACGCCCGGTGGTACCGGTCCCGCGAGAAGCCCGAACTCAGCGATGCGGACTTCCTCGCCGAAGAGGAGTTCACGCTCGAGCTCGACGACTTCTTCAGTCGGTTCGGCACCCCGGCCGTCGCCCGCTAGACCGCCGTTTCACCACGCCAGAGTCAGCAAGGCGAGCGTGACATAGCGGCCGGTCTTGGCCAGCGTCACCATCAGCAGGAAGCGCGGCAGCGGCTCGCGCAGCACGCCCGCGACCACCGTGAGCGGGTCGCCGACGAACGGTGCCCAGCTGAACATCAGCGACCAGTGGCCCCAGCGCCGGTACCAGCCCTGCGCGCGCTCCAGCGCGGCGGGCGAGGCCGGGAACCAGGGACGGTCGCGGTAGCGCTCGATGCCCCGGCCGAGCACCCAGTTCAGCACCGAGCCGAGCACGTTGCCGACGCTGGCCACGGCCACCAGCAGCCACACCGGGTGCCCGCCGGCCAGCAGCAGCGCGACCAGCGCCGCTTCGGACTGCAGCGGAAAAACCGTGGCGGCGGCAAAGGCGATGCCGAACAGGCCCGCGTAGACAGCAAGCGAACCGGGCAAAGCCTCTCTCCTCAAGCTCCGGGAAGGTCGGCTTATCCTAGTCGGTCGGCTCCTCGGCAAGGCATTCAGAATCGATACTCGACTCCCGCCGTGATCAGCCTTGGCATCCCGGCGAAGAGACCGTCGACACGGCTGGCGACATACTTTGAATCGAACAGGTTCTGCGCACTGACGTGGAGTCGCAGCGCGCTCCCTGCCGGCTCGTGTCGCAGCGTTGCGCGCCACAGACGCCGCGCGGGAATCAGGCCACTCATTCCGTCCGCGGAGCCTGCCCGGACGTTGTCTGCCGTGGCGAATTGCTCGTCCAGGAAATTCACGCCCACTTCCAGGAACAGGTCGCGTCCAAGTCCGACATCCATCGCGATGTCGAACTGGTGGACTGGCGCGTAGGGCACCCGTTTGCCGCGGACGCCGGACGCGCCGAGATCGACGTCCGAACGCAGGGTCGCCTCGTAAAGCCAGGAATAGGCAGCCGCGAAGCCGACACCGCCGCGGCGCCACTCGCCCGACAGTTCCAGCCCTCGATGCACCGCCCGGCCCGCGTTGACGAAGCTTCCGCTGCGCCCACCCACCAGGGGCCCTTCGACGATCAGGTCATCGAGCTTGAGGTCGTACAGCACGGCCTGCACCGAGCCCCTCCCCGGCAACCGAGCCCGTACACCCGCCTCTGTCTCCAGGCTGCGCTCTGGCCGCACGGCATTGAAGGGTGCATTCGGGTTGAAATCGCGGTCCGGGCGCGGCGGGGCGAATCCGCGGTGCTGGCCGAAGAACAGCACCACATCGGGGTCGACGGACCAGTTGACGCCTAGCCCCGGCAGGACCGTCGTGTCCTCGCTGCGGGCCACCAGGCTGACGGGCATGAAGTTGGCCTGAAGCGCCTCGTTGCGGGTCTCGACATGCTCTACACGAACGCTTGGCGTGACGGTCAGCCGGCCTCGTGACCAGCCACCTTGCAGGAAAGCGGCGTAAGCATGTGTACCGATCCGGTTATGGTCGCGCAGGCGCGTGCCCGCCGAAGTCTCCCGCGCATCGGCGGTGAGTCCGTTGTAGCGCCGCCGGTCGGTGTCTTCGACATGCACCCGCAGGCCCGCGCTCGCCTGAAGCTGTCCTCCTGCGACCGCCCCGCTCGCGTCAAGCCGCGTTTCCACGCCGTGGAACCGGAAGCGCCGTGGCCGCATCTTGTTCCCGCAGGCTGGCGCGAAGCCCTCGTAGTCGGTGCGTGCCGCACCGAGGCAACCCGTCGCGGGGTTCGCCACCATTTCGTCGGTCGAGGTGTCGGCCTGACGGTAGGAGGACCGGTACAGGCTCGTCGCATAGGCCTGCGTCGACAGCAGCGCTGAATCCGTCAGCTGCCAGCGGTGGATGCCCTGTACAGCGGTCCGATCGAGCTTGAAGCGATCACTGGCGAAAGGCGTCGCGAATGGATCCCTGCTGTAGCGGGCCTGGTCGAGGCCGCCCTCGGTGAGGCGGGTATCTTCGACGTAGTGCGCCAGCTTCAGGTCCAGCATCTGGTCCCCGGCGAGTTCGAGGCGTGCCCGCAGGACCCCTTCGTCGATCCGGCTGTCATGATTAGCGCGGATTCCGTCGGTGGACTTGTGCGTCAAGGCTGCATCCCAGCCCGAGCGTCCGTCGCCAGAGCCTGCCGCAAGGTGTACGGACTGGTAGCCCCGCTCACCGGCGCCGAGCCGCGCCAGCCGGTGGGGCTCCAGCCTGACCGGGTGGCTCACGAAATTCAGCACACCACCCACGGACTGCGGCCCGTAGGGAATCTGCGCGGAGCCGCGCCGCAGTTCGATGCGTTCAACGCGGTCGAGCGGCGGGTAGTAGTGCGCCGACGGATCGGCATACGGCGCAGGCTGAATGGGCATGCCGTCTTCGAGCAGCAGCGTGCGGCCGGACCGCCGCGGGGTAAGCCCGCGAACCGACACATTGAGTTTGAGCCCGAGTGCGTCCTCTTCCACCACCGCTACGCCGGGGAGCAGCCGCAGCACCTCCTTCGCCGTCACCGGGGCCATGCGGCGCAGCCGCGTGGACTCGACGATGTCGATCGAACCGGGCACCCGCGCCGGATCCTCCGGCACGATGCCCCTGACAACGACGGTCTCCAGGTCAGCCGGAGACGGCGGCGGGCTGGCGGTGGTCCATCCCGGCGCCAGGAACAGCGGCAGGGCCAGTCCGGCGGCGTACGCCGTCCGGCGCCACGCCGCGACGGTCACCGGCTGGGGCCGAACAGCAGTTCCCTGGCGCGTTCCACCGCACCTTCCGCCTCCTCCGCCTCTTCGTCATCTGCGATGAAGAACGGACTGAAGACGGCCGAGACCGGCTCCGGATAGGGTGTGTCCCAGCCGCGCACCGCGTGCCAGGTAATTCGGTTGAGGAGTGCCGACGGTACGGCATCCGGGACATCCCAGCGCATTTCTGCCGACGCCACGGCGGCGCGCAGCGCCGGCCCCTGCAGCGCATCCAGCGGGGGATTCACCTCGAACAGATCCTGGCGCGGCATGATCGAGTCGTATGGCGTCAAGTCCGGCTGGTCGGTGAACGACGCGCGCATGTCGTTCGCGATCAGGTCGAACAGGGACATCGTCGGCAGGCCGAGCTGCAGCTCCATCGTCTTCAGCAACGATGGCTGCGAATAAAAGGTGGAGTCCACGGTGCCGCGGCGGGTGTAAGGGCTGACCAGCAGGCCCACCGTGCGGTGGCCGTCAACATGGTCGACCCCGTTCTGCGCATCGTCCTCGATCACGTAGATCGCCATGCGCGGCCAGAAGCGCGTCCGTGTCAGGGCCGCCACGACCTGGCCGAGCGCGAGGTCGTTGTCGGCAACCATCGCCTTCGGGGTGCTCGAGCCGGGACGGGTTCCCATGGTGTGGTCCGAGGGCAGCAGCATGATCGTGAGGTTTGGCATCCTGCCCTCGGCCTCGTAGCGGGCGAGGTGCTTCAGGAAGATCTGCGCGCGCACCACATCCGGCACCGCCATCGAATATGCGGGAAAATCGCGCGCCAGCACCGCGTCGAGAGGCGGAATGGGCGAGACGGTGTTCCATTCAGGAGTGATCACCTCGCCCGCCTTCCAGCGCTGCAGCAGGTCGTGCCGGCGATCGTCGCCCCAGCTCAGCACGGGCGCGAATTCCCCGAATACCGCTACCGAACGTCCGCGCGCGAGCGCAGCGTCCCAGATGAATCCGTTTGCCGAGTACGCGAGCGGATCGGTCCCGTCGAAAGGATACGAGCGCCCCTGATACCCGGGCCACAGCGTGTAGCTGACCTCGTTCGCCTGCGTCAACCACTGGTGTCCGTTGGCGCTGTTGCCACCGGTGGCATAGAGGTTGTCGAGCAGCACGTAGTCCAGCGCAAGCTTGCGCTGGTTCGGTGTGACGTCCGCACCGAACATCACCTTTGACGGATCGCCATTGCCGCGAGGGAGGTCGCCGAACAACTGGTCGTAGGTGCGGTTCTCCTTGATGATGTACACCACGTGCTCGATCAGCGACGGTTCCCCGGCCCGCACCGGTACGGCACGCGCTGGCGCGGACGGATCCGCCGCCGGCGAGGCTTCACCCGCGAATGACATGCGGTTGTTCTCGAGTACGGCGGCCGTGAAGCTCGCAAGCTGGGTGGCTTCCGGCACGTCGATTACATGCGCCGTGCCACGGTTCGCGTGCACCTCGCGGTCCGTCGGTTCGCTGCCACGGTTGCCGGAGCCGATGCCGAGCAGGGTTCCGACCGCCAGGCGCCGGCCCGCGCTGTCCAGCGCGAGCGAGGCGGGATACCATCCGGTGGGGATCAGCCCCGCGATACGGTTCCGCGCGAGGTCATGGACTGCGATCGCGTTGATGCCGCCACAGGCGATGTACAGGAACCTGCCGTCCGGCGAAACCACCACGGCAGTGGGCGCAATACCCTCGACGCGTCGCGCAAACGGCTGCACCGGAATCGTCGCGATGACGCCACGCGTAGCGGTGTCGATCACGGACACGGTGTCGTCATTGGTGTTGGCGACGTAGAGACGTTGCCGCGATACGTCGATCGCCAGGGACGTCGGGTGACGACCGACCTGGAGTGTCGTGATGACTGCGCCGCGCGCGAGGTCGACGATCGACACGGATCCGGGTTCGGCGACCCCGCGGGCCCCGATCCTGACCCGGTCGGCGAGTGGATCGAGTCCGGTCGGCGCACTCGCTTCCCCGGCGCCGGCGCCATCGCCTCCCCAGTTCGCCACGTACGCGAGTCCTGCCGTGGCGGCGACGGCCACTGGCGCGACACCGACGCGTACCTGTCTCGGCTGCTTGCGCGCGGGGTCGACGATGACCAGCTGGTTGTCGAACAGCAGCGGCACCAGCACCGTGTCACCGATCCACGTCGGATTGCCGATCGCCTTGGTACCTGAAGCGACCTGGATGGTCCGTGGCGCCCTGTCGACTCCCGCGATGGTCAATTGAGCGCTCGAGTCCGGACCGACATGTGTCGCGGCCACCTGCCCTCCCGGGCCCGCCGCCAGGCCGCGCATCCCCCGCCCGCCGGGCAGCTTGTGCTCCGCCATCACGCGGTTGTCCTTCCAGTCCAGACGGTAGAGCGCACCCGCAGTGTGTACCCAGAGATCGTTGGTCGGCCCGAAGCCGACCCGGTGCACGAAACCCCGGAACACGGTCTGGACGCCAGCGGGCGTGATCGCCTGGCGCGTGGTGACGACGCCCGGGTCGGACACGCCACGAAGCGGTGCGTCCGGCATCTGGGCCACGACAGGTGTCGGGGTGAGCGGCATGCAGAACGCAGCAATCAAGGCAGAGCGGAGTGCAGAGGACATGGGGGAACGTCTCCTTAGGGCAGCGCTGCGCCAGCCGACGGGCGGGCGATCAAGGCATGCAAAAAGGTAAACGGGAGACGTGACACCGCGGAGACACCGACCCGCTCTGCTCGCGATCAACTCCACCACCCGTGCCCTTCCGCTCGCAGTTCGTGACGAGAGCGTGAGGCCCGTCACTTGCCGCGCGGTCCGGGTGAGACTTGCGTATCGGTTGTGCCGCGCAGACGGCTGCAAAATGTCAAATGACATGACAACTGCGCCAGGCCTCGTGCTGCATGATCCTCTCTGAACGCCTTGTTTCCGAACCTCGACCGGGAGCCGCCGCGCCTGCGCGCGGTGACGGGCGCGGGGCCCGGTCGGTCACGGAACTGGAACAGAAGATCCGGGATCTGGAGGTGCTGCAGGCTTTTTCGGCGACTTTGCTGCACTACAAGGACGATGTGGATGACATCCTGTGGGACGTTGCCCGGCAGGCTGTCGCGAAGCTCGGGCTCGAGGACTGCGTCATCTACCTCATCGACGAGTCGAAGGGCGACCTCGTGCAGCGGGCGGCCTACGGACCGAAGAATCCGCGCGCCCGCGATATCCTCAATCCGATCCGGCTGCGCCCGGGCCAGGGCATCGTGGGCAGCTGTGCTGCCGAGAGTGCTCCGATCTGCATCGGGGACACCCGTCTGGATCCGCGCTATGTCGAGGACGACGAGGCGCGGCTCTCCGAACTTGCGGTGCCGATTTTACACGACGGTCGGGTGATCGGAGTCATCGACAGCGAGCATAGCGAGCCGGCTTTTTTCACGCTCTGGCACGTCGGCATCTTCACGACCCTGGCTGCCATGACTGCCAGCCGCATCGCCGCTGCGCGGCTCGAACAGAAACGGATCGAGCTTGCCACGCGCGATCACCTGACGGGACTGATGAACAGGGCAGAGTTCTTTCGAGTGCTCGAAGCGCGGCTGGGCCGCGTCGGGAGCGAGGGCGCGGTGCTGCTGGTCAACCTCGACCACTTCGGTGTGGTGAACGAATGGCTGGGTCCTTCCGGCGGCGATCATATCCTCCAGGCGGCAGCGCAGCGGCTGCGGTCGGCCTCCCCGGTCGACACGGTCGTGGCGCGGATCGGTGGGGACGAGTTCGCGCTGGTGCTGTCCATGGACTTCAGCGCCGCCGAAAGCCTCGGCAGGCAGCTGCTCACCGTACTCGCCCAACCGTATTCAGGCATGGAGATCGAGGGGCTGAAGCTCGCCGCGAGCGCCGGGATCGCCGCGCTCGGGGCGGGCGAGACCGCCGCGGGGCTCATGCAGTGCGCTGCGCTGGCGCTTCGGGAAGCCAAACAGTCGGGTCGGGGTCGCCTGCAGGCGCACGATGCCGGTCTGGCCAGGCGTCTTCTCCGTGAGCAGCGGCTGGCCCGCGATCTGGCCCGGGAGATCGCCGCGGATGCGGAGGGCCTGGGCGCGCATTTCCAGCCCATCGTGCGCGTTGCGGACGTCAGCCTCGCCGGGGCCGAGGTCCTCGCGCGCTGGCAGCATCCCGAACTGGGCCCTGTCGGGCCGCAGGAATTCGTCAGTGCGGCGGAGCATTCGGGCCATATCCACGAACTGGGCCGGCATATCTACCGGCGCGCGTTCAGGAGCCTCGCGTCCTGGGGTCCTGCCGCCTCTACGCTGGTGCTGAACATCAATGTCTCGCCGTTGCAGATCCAGCGCGATGGATTTCTCGAGCAGATGCTGGCCATGCTCGATGAGTTCAGGATCGCTCCTGCGCGGATCGCATGCGAGGTCACCGAGAGCACGCTGCTGGCCGACGAAGAACAGTCTTCCCGCGTGCTCGGCAGTCTGCTCGAGCGCGGGCTGAAACTCGTGCTCGATGACTTCGGCACCGGCTACGCTTCGCTCAGTACGCTGACACGCTACCCGTTCTCCGGCGTGAAGATCGACCGCAGCTTCGTCCGGCACATCGATCGGGACCGGCGTCGGCGCGCCGTCGTGCGATCCGTGATCTCGATGAGCAACGATCTCGGCCTGTCATGCACCGCGGAAGGCATCGAGACCGAGGCGCAGCTGGATATCCTCAGGGGGCTGGGCTGCGGTCTCGGCCAGGGCTGGCTGTTCAGTGCCGCCGTTCCGGCGGAGTCGTTCCGGACGCTGATAGATGCCTAGAGTGGACCGCGTGCCCACGGGCCCGTGATCGCCACGGTGATGCCCGGTGACTGGATGTTGAGGAACAGCCATTCGCCGTCGAAGACGGCGCCGGCCAGTTCGCTCGCCCGGTAGTCGCCCGCGAAGACCGTTCCGCCCGGGCGCGAGTAGCTGCCGCCGCGCAACGCCCGGAAATCGACGTTGTTGGCGCAGAACGGGAAGATCCTGCCGTCGCGTGTCATGCCCTTGAGTGACTGCGGCGTCGTGCCGGCATCCTCGCAGAGCACCAGGCCGCCGCGCGGACTCATGGCAATGTTGTCGGGCATGGCCAGTTGGTCGGGATCCGCGGCTTCATAGAGCAGAGTAAGCGTCTCGTTGTGCGGATCGTGGGCGAACACCTGGCCCAGCGATGCAGCGCCGCCCGTGGTTGCGGTGAAATACACGAGCCCTTCGCCGAACCAGCAGCCCTCGCCCCGCCGGAAAGAACTGCCGCCGCGCTGCAGTCCCTGCAGGCTGGGCGTCGAACCATGAGCGAGCGCTTCCGGGGCGACATCGATCCAGCGCACGTCATGCGTGGCGCCGCGGGCGAGTCCGGGCCCGGTGTCGTGGTACTGCAGGGTGCCGGAGTGCGTCCCGATGGAAGCGTTGCGCGCAGCGCCGATGACGCCGAGCATCTGCAGGCGGCCGCCGGCGGCGAGATCACCCGGATCGCGGGGCACGAAACGGTAGAAGCCGCTCGTCGGATCGTCCTCGGTCTGGTAGACGATGCCGCTGCGCGGATCCACCGCCACGGCCTCGTGACGGAAACGGCCCAGTGCAACCAGCGGACGTGCGGTGGCCCGACCGGTTGCGGGAACCTCGAAGACGTAGCCGTGCGGGCGTGTCGCCCCTTCGGCTGCGCCCGCGACAGACTCCTCGCAGCTCAGCCAGGCGCGCTGCGGCGTCATGCCGCCCGCGCAGTTGCGAAGGGTGCCCGACAGCACGCCGCGGTCATCGAGGCATCGACCCTGGCCCGGGTCGAACTCCAGGCGCGTCACGCCGCCGTCGCACCGCAGGTCGTAGGCCAGCGAACGCTCCGTGAATGTCGCCCCGCGGGCGTTCGACTGCTCGTGGTTACGCAGGAGCACGACCCGGCCGGACTCGAGCCGACACGCACCCATGCCGTCGTGCAGCGAGGGCGTGGCGACCCCGTCACGCATGGGGTCGCCACGCCACCCGAACGACACATAGCGGAATCCTTCGGGAAGGCTGAGCAGCGGCAAGCCCGTGCTCTCGTCGCCCACTGGCCTGAGGGGTCCGTAGCCGAATCCCGGTCCCCGTTCGATCCCGGCGCCTGCCCAGTGCGCTGCAGGTCCAAGCAGGCTCGCTGCGGCGCTGCCGACGAAGCTGCGCCGGGAGATCATGGTCGCCGGGTCGTGCCCGCGACCGGTCCCGGCGCCGCGAAGCGACGCGCGTCGGGATGATCCATCTGCACCTCCGGAAGGAGGAAGCGCCGCACCGTGCCGCTGGGCCGGTCGATCGCGTAGATCGTCCGTGGCGCCGATCGATCGAAGACGAAGGCCTGGCCTGCGGCCTCGAGTTCGATGGTCGCGAGGTGCAGCAGCACAGGGCCCATCGCCGGTTTCGCGAACACATACATCTCGGGCTTCGTGTGGCCGAACAGATAGAGCAGACCGTCCGGGCCGAGCGCCCCGCCCGATGCCGCCTGGGGCGCCATGCGTTCCTGCACGCTCGCCGGGATCAACCAGCCTCCGACTCGCCGCCATTCAGCGTCGAGCATCACGATGCTCGAGTAGGCGGACCCCTTGAAGCCGGCGCCACCGCGCCCGTCGTAATGGGCGAAGCCGGTCAGCCATCCCTGGCCGAGCCGATCGAGAAAGGTCAGCGATCCTTCATCCGTGAGTCCCAGACTGTGCGATTGCACGTGTGTCAGCGTTGTCGTATCGAAGATCTCGATCGAACTGCCCATGGGGGTCTCGGGGAAGTTCGAGTTGGCGCAGTAGAGCCGGCCCGCGTCGGCGAGGCAGGCGTTGAGGTGGCGGATCAGTCCGTCGCGGGGACCGGCCCAGCCTGCGATGCGTCGCCCGGATTCGATCTCATACTGGCCGATGGCTGAGTTCACCACCGCGTAGAAGTGCCGATCGTCGACCGCCACGCCCTGCCGTGCTTCCTCCGCCTGGTAGATCCGGTCCAGGCGGGCGCGCAGGCGCTGCACGACCGGTCCGGCGTAGGAGGTGCTGCTGCGGCGTGCCGCAGGCGTCGGCCGGTCCGCCGCGGGGTGGGGAGCCTCTGCAAGCAGCAGAACATGGTTGGCAACCGGACGCTCGCGACCCGGTACTCCCGTGTGGATCGGCCGGTTCAGCACGATCGCCGAGCGGGGGCCGCGCGCCGCCAGTGTCGCCGATCCGCCGCCGTCGAGGCTCATCGCATCGTGGGCGCCGAGCTCGACGAAGAGCGATGTCAGCTCATCATGGCTGGCACCCATGCTGTAACCCGGCTGACGCCCGTCGACTACCACCAGGAAGCCCCGGCGGCCGTCCGCCGAAACCCCGATGGCGGTGCGCGGCCCGCCCCGGGGCGTCGTGGGCGTGGTGGGCGTCATGGGCGGCGGGACGGCCTGACCGGCCACGGGCGGAGGGAAGGGGGGGCGAACCCTCGCGCCGGCAGCCAGCAGGCGCGGTCCCGCCGCCACGCCATCGGTGAATCCTGCCGGGCAGGACTGCCCGGCATTGATCGCGAGCTTTCCGGGAGCGAAGCATGCGATCGAATCGACGCGCTGATCCGTGGTGGTGTCGATCGCCGAGACCGATATCCCCCCCGCCAGGCTGGCGCCCGACACATCCGACGGGTCGCCCGCCTGGGGGAAGAAGTCGTTGTTGCCGGGCGTCCCGCCGAAGAACGGCAGGAAGTAGCTGGCGTTGACAGCCACCAGCGCGCCCGAACGGTCGAGCTGCTCGCTGGTAGTGCGGGCGATGTACTCCAGGCCACGCGACGAGTCGCCGGGCGTCAGCGCCAGCCGCAGTCCGGGACGCGTCAGATCGATCTCCACCACGTGAGTCACGCGCGCGGTCGGTGCCGACCGGACGATCCGCCGGTAGCTCACGCCGTCGAACAGTTCGCAGCGATCGGCCTGCGCCTCGCGGCAGGGCTCGGCTGCGAACGCGGGCCCTGCCACGGCGAGCGCGAGCGCCACCGCGGCCATCACGGAGTTGTGTGCGGAGCGCTTCACGTTCAGAACTTCATCGCCGCGCCGATCCAGAACTGGCGACCGAACTGGTTCACGTCGCGTGCCACGTCCTGGCCGGCACCGGTGAAGTTGATGCGTCGTTCGTCCGAGAGATTGCGCACTTCGCCGATCAGCTCGAGCCGCTCGCCCAAGGCGTAGCGCAGCTGCGCGTCGAGCTGCTGGAAGTCGCCTTCGGTGCGGTCGCTTGCCGGGCTGGTGGCGCTGACCGCAGTCGAGTACTCGCCGGTGTATGCATAGGACAGCCGAGCCCTGAAGCCCCCGGCCTCGTAGAACACGGCGACATTCCCGAGGAACTCGGCCTGGCCGGGCAGCCGCGAGAGATCGCGGCGCGCCCCCGTGGCGCGGATCGTGGTCTTGCCGTCGAGAAAAGTGGCGTTGGCCGAGAAGCCGAAATTCGCGAGGAACCCGGGCAGGAATCCCAGGCGGTTCTGGATCATGTTCAGTTCAAGTCCCGTGATACGCGCGCTCTCGGCGTTGCGAGGCTGCGTCACGTTCGTCACGACGCCGTTGAGGGATTCCTGTTCGAGGTAAGAGTAGATCTCGTCATCGACATCCTTGCGGAACAGGCCGATCGACATCAGGCTGCCCCCGCCCGCCGCGTAATACTCGAGCGCGGCATCGTAGCTCCTGCCCTTGCGTGCCTTCAGGTCCGGGTTGCCGCGGCTGAGGTCGCCGTTGGCCGCCACGGTTTCGGCGCCGGCAAGGGCTGAAGGGTCGGGGCGACCCACGGCCTCGGCGTAGGCGAGGCGCAGCCTGAGCCCCTCGGCCAGCTCGTAGCCGAACGTCACGGACGGCAGGAAGTCATCGTATCCGCCCGAACGAGACTGCGTCGTGAACACATCGGCCGTTCCGACGGCGCGGCGCTGCACGGTGCGCGCATCGGTATCCGTGCTCTCGAAACGGCCGCCGATCACGAGACTGTGTCGCTCGCCCTTGTGCTGGCCGAGCAGGTAGGCGGCGGTGACGGTCTCGGTGAGCTGCCAGTCGGAGCCCACCGTCTGCCGCGTCGAGTTCAGACTGTCGCGCAGGAACAGCGCCGGGTTGGCCTTGAAGAACGCTTCGAACGCTGTGTAGTCGATGAACAGCTGGCGGAAGTCCGCATAGATGGGCACATAGCTCTCTGCCTGGTTGAAGGGCGTGAGCCGCAGGTCCGTGGCGGTGGCCGGGAGGAAAATGTCCTGGCGACGATCGTTGTCGCGGGTCAGCTCGCGCCACTTGATGCCGGCCTGAAAACCGAACCCTGCGTCGCCGCGCCCGGTATTGAAGCCGTAGTCCAGCTGCCCTTCGCTGATGTACTCGTCCGAGTCGTCCTCGTAGGGCGCGTAGCGCGAGAAACGGTATTGAGCGGGGTCGGACACACGCGGGTCCACGTTCGAGGCCTGCGCGATGCCGTCCTCGACGAGCCTGAGGTTGAAAGTGGGCGCTGCGCCGGTCAAGGTGAACTGCAGCTCGTTCGAGGGTTCGAGGAACTGAGCGGCGCTGTAGGACACGCGGCCGGACACGCGGTGCTGGTCCGCGACATCCCAGGCGAAGTCTGCGTTGCCCGCGACCAGCGGTTTTTCGATCGGGAAATCGTTGAACCGGACGAAGCTGCCGCCGGCCGTATTCAGCAGCTGCAGGGAGTGGCGCAGCTCGTTGTCCTCCTGCACGTAGTAAGTGGCCGAGAGGCTGCTGCGAAAGGCGTCGGACGGGCGGAACTCGAACTTGGCCAGGCCGCCGTAGCGATCCACTGAATTGGGATAATTGGACCAGAGCAGGTTGGCGGTGCCTGCCGGTGTGGTGCCGGCAAAGTTCCCGGTATTCGGGGGCACCTGCTGGGGCAGCAGGCGCTCCTGGTCGCGGCGCTTCCGGCTGAAGCTGCCGCTGAGCACGACGCCGAACGCGTCATCGGCACCAAAGGTCGTGGAGAAGCTGCCGTCGGCACGGTAGTTGATCCCGTCATCGCTCGAGCGGCCGTAGCCCTTCCCGGGGACGCTCTTCGAGTCCGCCGTGCCGATGAAGGCATTGAGCGCCGCGAAGGTCGCATCGGAGTCGAAGGCCGAGCGGGTCACCAGGTTGATGGTGCCACCGATGGCATTGCCGTCGACATCGGGCGTGCGCGACTTGATCACTTCCAGTGAGCGCACGGCGGTCGAGGGAATGGCCTCCATGTTCAGCTGCCGGCTGCCGCGCTCGGCGGTGGCGAGCGTCGCGCCGTCCATCGAGCCGAGCGTATAGCTCGGGTTCAGGCCCCGGATCGACACATACCGGCCCTCATCCTCGTCGAAGATGGTCTGCACGCCGGGCACGCGGCGGAAGCTGTCCGCGATGTTGTAGTCGGGCTGCTGGCCGATGTCGTCGCTGAGCAGATATTCCGCGATCCGCAGGTCTCCGCGTTTCGCGTCGATCGCCAGCTGGTTCTGCGCCCGATAGCCGCGAACGACGACTTCCTCGAGGCTGTCGGCGCCCGCGGCAGGCTGCTGCGCGGGGAGCACGGGTGCGGCCAGTGCCGCGGCTACAGCGAGGGCGACGGGCGAAGCAAGCGGGCGGGTCGAAGGCATGCGGCGATCCTCGGAGTCGGGGATCGCATGATGGCGGCGGCGTGATGACACCCCGGTTTCGATGGTGTGGCAGGGTGGTGAACCCGCGCGGCCGCCTGCGACTCAACTAGTCCGCGCCGCTCCGTCGCGCAGCACGCGGCGCAGGATCTTGCCCGAAGCGGACTTCGGGATCGCCGGCACGAACTCGACGCGGCGCAGCTGCTTGTAGTGCGCCACCTGGCCCGCCACAAAGGCGGCGATCGCGGCGGCGTCGGCCGTCTGCCCGGCTTTCAGCACCACGAAGCCCACGGGTATCTCGCCGGCGGCCTCGTCGGGCAGGCCGATGACCGCCGCATCCGCCACGGCCGGGTGCGTCAGCAGCAGGCCTTCGAGTTCGGCGGGCGCTACCTGGAAACCCTTGTACTTGATCAGCTCCTTGAGCCGGTCGACGATGTACAGATAGCCGTCCGCGTCGATGCGCGCGATGTCGCCCGTATGCAGCCAGCCCTCGGCGTCGAGCGTGGCGGCGGTGGCGGCGGGCTTGTCGAGGTAACCCGCCATCACCTGCGGGCCGCGGATCCACAGCTCGCCTTCCTGCTCCACGCCCAGCGAGCCGCCGCTCGCGGGGTCGACGATCCGACATTCCGTGTTCGGCACCAGCGTGCCGCAGGCGCCGGGCTTGTTGCGACCGGGCAGCGTGAAATGGCTGACGGGGGAGAGCTCGGTCATGCCGTAGCCCTGCACGATCTCGCAGCCGATGCGGGCGCTGGCCTCGGCGGCGGTCTCCGCCGACAGCGGCGCCGCGCCCGAGAGCATGTAGCGCAGCGCGCTGAGGTCGAACTGCGTGACCATCGGGTGCTTGGCCAGCGCCACGACGATCGGCGGCGCGACGTAGCTGTGGGTGACCCCGTACTGCTGATGCGCGCGCAGGAAGACCTCGAGGTCGAAGCGCGGCATGGTCACCAGCGTGGCGCCCGCCGACAGGCCGCAGTTCATCATCACCTGCATGCCGTAGATGTGGAAGAACGGCAGCACTGCCATCACGACGTCCTGCTCGCCCATGCCGATGGCGGCGTTCACCTGCACCACGTTGGCGACCAGGTTGGCGTGCGTCAGCATCACGCCCTTCGACAGGCCCGTCGTGCCGGACGAATAGGGCAGTGCCGCCACATCGCCGGGCGCGAACGGCACTGCGGGCGGCGGCGGCAGCTGCGAGGGCGGCGCGCCGCGGGGCGGCTGGAGCATGGCGTCGAGCGGCGTCGTGCCGGCGAGCGCGGCGGCGGTCGGTTCGTCCACCAGCAGCAGTTCGTGGACCCGCGTGCCCCGGATGGCGGCGCGTGCCGTGGCCAGACAGCCGGGCACGGTGACGAGCCAGGTGGCGCCGGAATCCATCAGCTGATCGTGTACTTCGCGCTCGGTGTAGCTCGGGTTGACCGTGGTCACCGTGCCGCCGGCGAG
>CAJACZ010000236.1 GCA_903938365.1 uncultured Pseudomonadota bacterium
ACCCGAGAATGCGTGCCGACGGTCGAACACGAAGGTGGGCACGCCGCTCACGTTCCAGCGCCGGGCGAGCGCTTCGAGCGCGTCCACCTCGCTGCGCAGCGCGGAGTCCTCGAGCGCCGCCAGCGCCGCGGCGCGCTCGAGCCCGCAATCGGCAGCCAGTTCGGCGAGCACCTCGGGGTCACCCACGTCCAGGCCGTGGGTGAAATAGGCCTCGAGCACCGCCTTCTTGACCGGCGTCTGCACGCCGTGGCGTCGCGCCCAGGCAAGCAGCATGTGCGCGCGGCGCGTGTTGGGCGCCCGCCGGATGCGCTCGAAACGGAAGTCGATGCCCATCTGCCGGCCCACCCCCTGCAGGTCCTTCTGCGCCGCGTCGAAGCGGTTCACGTCGCCGAAGCGCTCGCGCATGTACTCGAGCCGGTCCCTGCCTTCGGCGGGCATGTCGGGGTTGAGTTCGAAGGGCAGCCACACGACCTGCGCGCCGATACCAGGCCGGGCCGCCAGGGCCTCCTGGAGGCGGGCGAAGCCGACGAAGCACCAGGGGCAAACCACGTCGGAAAATACCTCGATCTGCACTGGCCAACCCCCGCGGACGAAATGTCGGCAAAGCATACACAACGGCGCACGGTCCCGAGCCTCCCGCCATCCGGCAAGTGGTGACCAGGCGAAGCGCGGGTGTAAGATCCGGGCCTACCCACCGGTTCGAGTCACCGGTAGACCGGCCATTACGACATAACAAGACAGGAGGTTCCGTCAGCACTCGCCATCGCGGCGCGGCCCGGCAATCATCGTGCGCACCATAGGCCTGCAACTGAAGGTCCTCGTCGGATCGCTGCTGCTGACCACAGTCGCGGTGGTCGCGGTATGCGCGGGACTGTGGTGGTTGCCGTTTAACTTCCTGATGCCGGGCGTGATCGCGATCCTCGCGGTCCTGGGCCTGGGCGCAGGCCTCGGCGCCGCCCTCTGGGCACGCCATCACATCACCGAACCCGTCTCCCGCCTGGTGCGCAGCGCGGAACGCCTCGGTCACGGCGATTATTCCCGGCCGCTCGACGTGACCCTCAACGACGAACTCGGAGAGCTGCAGGAAACTCTCGAGCGCATGCGCCAGCGTCTGCGGCAGACGACCATCACCCGCGATTACCTGACCAACGTCCTCAGCAGCATGACGGACGCCGTATTCGTGGCGTCCCCGGACGGCATCATCAAGATCGCGAACTTCGGCGCGCGCAGGCTGCTCGGTTACGCCGAGGAAGAAATCGTCGGACGCGGCATCGGCTCGTTCCTCGACGAGGCGGAGCAAGCCGAATTCGACCTGCGCGAGGCCTCGAACGACATGCGCGAAACCGTGTTCCGCACGCGCGAGGGACAGTCCGTCCCGGTGGCGCTGACGGGCTCGCCGATCGCCAGCGACGACCCGCAGTTCCAGGGCGTCATCTTCGTCGCCCGCAACATCACCGAAGCCAAGCGCGCGGAACGCCGCATCCGCTACCTGGCGCGCTACGACGCGCTGACCAAAGTACCCAACCGGATGCAGTTCCAGCACCTGTTGCAGCAGGCGATCGCGCGCAACCTGCGCAACGGGACGTCCGTCGCCCTGCTGTACCTGGACATGGACGGTTTCAAGGAGGTCAACGACACCTTCGGCCATGCGGCCGGTGATGGCACCCTCGAGACGCTCTCCGAACGGCTCACGCGGGTGGTTCCGGCAGAGGCGATCGTCGGACGCCTGGCCGGGGACGAGTTCGCGGTGTTCCTCGACGGCCTGCCGGCTTCGCAGGACAGCCGCGGCGCCGTGGGTCACCTGGCGCGCGCGATCCTCGACGAGGTGGGCGCGGCCTACCAGCTGAACCAGGAGGAAGTGTTCCTGACCGCCAGCATCGGTGTGGCGCTCTACCCGACCGACGCCGGCAACGTGATCGACCTGATCCGCAACGCCGATGCCGCGATGTACTCGTCCAAGCAGAGCGGCGGCAACACTTTCTCGTTCTATGAACCGGCGATGAATGCGGCCGCCGAAGAGCGGCTCATGCTCAAGAGCAAGCTGCGGCGCGCACTGGAGCGTGACGAACTGGTGGTGCGCTACCAGCCGAAGGTCGACCTGCGGGACGGCCGCATCATCGGCGCCGAGGCGCTGCTGCGCTGGCGCATCCCCGGGCAGGGCGACATCGCCCCCTCGCAGTTCATCCCGCTCGCCGAGGAGACCAACCTCATCAACGAGATCGGCGAGTGGGTGCTGAACCGGGTCTGCATGGATTACCGGCGCCTGCTCGACGAAGTGCAGACCCCCCCGGGACGCATCTCGCTGAACCTGTCGCTGAAGCAGCTGCGGCAGGCGAGCTTCATCCTGCGCTGCCGCTCCGTGTTCCGGCGCCACTCGGTCTCGCCAGCGGCTTTCGAACTCGAGATCACGGAAACGACCCTGATGGCCGACCCGAAGCGCACGCTCAACATGCTCAACGAGCTGTATGCGATGGGACTGCATCTCTCGATCGACGACTTCGGAACCGGCTATTCGTCGCTGTCGGCGCTGCAGCAGTTCCCGATCGGGACGCTGAAGATCGACCAGTCCTTCGTGCGCAACGTCGGCGAGGACGAGAGCGACGCGACGATCGTGCGGACCATCATCGAGATGGGCCGGAACCTCGGCATGGACGTGATCGCCGAAGGCATCGAGTCCATCCGGCATCTGGATTTCCTCCGCTCGCGCCACTGCCACTTCGGACAGGGCCGCCTGTTCGGCGAGACCGTCACGATCGAGCAGCTGCTCGCGCTGCTGCTGCAGCAGGACGCCGGGGTGATCCCGTATGCCTCGCTGCTGCCCGCGCCGGGCCCCGCCCACATCACGCGCAGCGCCTGACGTCCGGGCGCGGCGGCCTGCCGCCCCTGGCGTAGAATCCCGCGATGATCACCCTGCGCGACATCCGCCTGCGACGCGGCCCGGAACCACTGCTCGAGCACGCGACGCTGAGCATCTTCCGCGGCGAGAAAGTCGGGATCGTCGGACGCAA
>CAJACZ010000237.1 GCA_903938365.1 uncultured Pseudomonadota bacterium
AGGGTTTCGACGGGCTCTTCCGCGAGGAAACGCGCGCGCAGGTCCGTCTGGCCTTCCTTCAGGGCGGCTGCATAGGCTTCAGCGGTGCCGCCCTGTTCTGCCAGGCGGGCCGGGAGGCGTTCGATCAGGGGCCAGGACAGGGCGCCGGCGGATTCGACTGGACCGGGCGTGAACGACTCGGAGTCGCCGAAATCCATCAAGCGCCCTCGGCCAGGGCGAGGGCTGGGCCGGCCTCGGCGACGGTTCGCCCCGCCGCGCCGAGGGTGAGGACCTCAACTCCGGCTTCCGTGACCAGCACGGTGTGCTCCCACTGGGCCGACAGGGAATGGTCCTTGGTGACGACGGTCCAGCCGTCCGGCAGCAGGCGCACGAAGCGCCTGCCGGCGTTGATCATGGGTTCTATCGTGAAGGTCATGCCGGGACGCAGTTCCATGCCGGTCCCGGGCTGGCCGTAGTGGAGGATCTGCGGGTCCTCGTGGTAGATGCGGCCGATGCCGTGCCCGCAGTACTCGCGCACCACCGAGTAGCTGGCCGCCTCGACGAAGGTCTGGATCGCGTGGCCGATGTCGCCGAGGCGGGCGCCGGGGCGCACGCTGCGGATTCCCTGCCACATGGCCTCGAAGCAGGTTTCGGCGAGCCGCTGGGCCTGCACCGGCGGCTTGCCGGCGAAGTACATCCGGCTGGTGTCGCCGTGGAACCCGTCGCGGATGACGGTAACGTCGATGTTGACGATGTCCCCCGCGCGCAGGCGCTTGTCATTCGGGATGCCGTGGCATACGACGTGGTTGACCGAGGTGCAGATGGTCTTGGGGAACCCGCGGTAGTTGAGGTTCGCCGGGATGGCCTGCTGGACGGCCACGATGTGCTCGTGACAAAGGCGGTCGAGCTCGTCCGTGGTCACGCCCGGCTGCACGTGGGCGCCGATCATGTCCAGCACCTCGGCCGCGAGGCGCCCGGCTTCGCGCATTTTGTCTTGTTCTTCAGGGCTTTTGATGGTCACGAGCATGGGGCGGGGCGCGTCCTGCGGGCGGGGTCTGTAAGGCGTTGTTTGTAGGGCAACTTCATGGTATAAAGCGCGGCCTTTTTTGGCAATGTAAACAACCCCACACGCGCATCGTTGAATCGGCAGCTGGGTGTTCTGCAGGCTTCGGCCCGCGGGATGGCTGTCGAGATGTGCGGAGGCTCAACCCGACAAGGAGTGATTTATGGCCGGCGTGTCAATGCGACAGATGCTGGAAGCGGGCGTCCATTTCGGACATCAGACCCGTTTCTGGAACCCGAAGATGGCGGAATTCATCTTCGGCGAACGCAACAAGATCCACATCATCAATCTCGAGAAGACGCAGCCGCTGTACGCGGAAGGCGCGAGCTTCATCAAGCATGTCGTGTCCGATGGCGGCGTCGTGCTGTTCGTCGGGACCAAGCGCTCCGCCCGCGAGGCCGTGCAGCGCGAGGCTTCCCGCTGCGAGATGCCCTACGTCAACCAGCGCTGGCTGGGTGGCATGCTCACCAATTTCAAGACGGTCCGGCAGTCGATCAAGCGCCTGATGGACCTCTCCGAGATGAAGGCCAACGGCACCCTCGAGAAGCGCGGCAAGAAAGAGGGCACGATGCTCCGTCGCGAGATGGACAAGCTCGACCGCAGCCTCGGCGGCATCAAGGACATGGATTCCCTGCCTGACGTCATCTTCGTCATCGATGTCGGCCACGAGAACATCGCGATCCACGAGGCCCGCAAGCTCGGGATCCCGGTAGTGGCCATCGTCGACACCAACTGCTCGCCCGACGGCGTCGACTACGTGATCCCTGGCAACGACGACGCCATGCGCGCCATCCAGTTGTACGCGTCCGGCATCGCGGATGCGGTCCTGGAAGGCCGATCGGCCGGACCGTCGCTGTCCGTTGGCGAAGACGATTTCGTCGAGCTCGACGAGAACGGCAACCCGAGGCCGCGCGCCGGTCGTGCGCGCCCCCGGCGTGAGCCTGCCGGCCGCGGTGGGCGTCGTGGAGCCGCTCCGGCGGCCCGCCGTCGTCCCGACGTCGTTGCCCCGTCGGTCGCTCCGGCTGTCGAGGCCGAAGTCGAGGTCGAGCTCGCGGCGGTCGATTTCGCGGAAACCGCTGCGGTGGCCGCCGGAGTGGTCGACGAGTCGGCTCCTGTGGCCTCTGCCTCTGCCTCCGCTCCGGCGCCGCGCCGCCGCACGGGTGGCCCGGCCCCGCGCCGCAAGGGTTGATCCATGAGCATCTCTGCCGAATCAGTCAAGCAGCTCCGCGAGCGCACCGGCGCGGGCATGATGGAATGCAAGAGGGCCCTGGTCGAAACCCAGGGCGACCTCGAGGCCGCCGCCGAGCTCATGCGCAAGCAGGGCCTTGCCAAGGCTGACAAGAAGGCCTCCCGCATCGCTGCCGAGGGCGTGGTCGTCCTCGACAAGTCGGCCGATGGTCTCTCGGCCTCCATGGTCGAGGTGAACTGCGAGACCGATTTCGTCGCCCGCGAAGCCGACTTCCAGGCCTTCGCGGCGGCCGTCGCCACCGCAGCCCTCACGCAGCATTCAGGTTCTGCCGAGGAACTCAGTGCCGCCCGCCTCGAATCCGGCGAGACGGTCGATGAGCGCCGGCGTGCGCTGGTCGCCAAGATCGGCGAGAACATCAGCGTCCGTCGCCACGCGCTGCTCGGCTCCACGGGCACGCTCGGGGCCTATCGGCACGGCACGCGCATCGGCGTGCTGGTCGCGCTTGAGGGCGGCACGCCCGCCCTCGCGCACGACCTTGCCATGCACATCGCCGCCAGCAATCCCAGCTACCTCTCGGTCAGCGACGTGCCCGCCGAAGTCATGGCCAAGGAGCGCGAGATCGAGACGGAGAAGGCGAAGGGCGAGGGCAAGCCTGCCGAGATCGTCGCGAAGATGGTCGAGGGCCGCATCCGCAAGACCTTCAACGAAGTCGCGCTGCTCGGTCAGCCGTTCGTGAAGGATCCAGACCAGTCCATCGAAAAGCTGCTCAAGGCGGCGAACGCCTCGGTGAAGTCCTTCACCCGTTTCGAGGTTGGTGCCGGCATCGAAAAGAAACAGGATGACTTCGTGGGCGAGGTCATGGCACAAGTGAAGGCAAGCAGCAGCGGCAAGTGAGCCGCCTCGGCCGGAACCACAAACCCCGCCTCGGCGGGGTTTTCTTCAAGTGAGGACGGCTCTGTCGTCCTGCGGCGTTTCGGTGATTTCAAGGAGGGGGCTCCATGGCTGACGGCAATCCGCGATACAAGCGAATTCTGGTGAAACTCTCCGGCGAGGCCCTGATGGGCACGGGGGACTACGGCATAGACCCCCTGATGATCAGGCGCATCGGCCTCGAGATCCAGGAACTGATCGGGCTGGGTGTCCAGGTGGCCGTCGTCATCGGCGGCGGCAACATCTTCCGCGGGGCAGGGCTGGCCCGCGCCGGCATGGATCGCGTGACCGGCGACCAGATGGGCATGCTCGCCACGGTGATGAACTGCCTGGCCATGCAGGACGCGCTGGAGTCCCTCGGCTGCCACGCCCGCGTCATGTCGGCGATCCGCATCAACGAAGTCTGCGAGGACTACATCCGGCGTCGCGCCACCCGCCACCTCGAAAAGGGCCGCGTGGTGCTGTTCGCTGCCGGCACCGGCAATCCTTTCTTCACCACCGATACGGCCGCTTCGCTGCGGGCGATCGAGATCGACGCCGAGGTGCTGCTGAAGGCCACCAAGGTCAACGGGATCTACTCGGACGACCCGATGAAGAACCCGGACGCGGTCCGCTACACGCACCTGACCTTCGACCGCGTGCTCGATGAACGCCTGAACGTCATGGATGCCACGGCCATCGTCATGTGCCGCGACAACAACCTGCCGCTGCAGGTCTTCAACCTCAATAATGCCGGCGACCTGTTGCGCATCGTGCGCGGCGAGGACGTGGGCACCGTCGTCACAAACCACTGAGCGGGAAGGGCAGATCATGCTCGATGAACTCAAGAAGGACGCGACGCAACGCATGGCGAAGTGCGTCCAGCAGTTCCAGGCGGACCTCAAGAAGCTGCGTACCGGACGCGCGCATCCGAGCCTGGTCGAGAACCTCAAGGTCGATTACTACGGGACCGAATCCCCGTTGCAGCAGCTGGCCAACATCAGCATCGAGGATGCCCGCACGCTGGTGGTGTCCCCCTGGGACAAGGGCGCGGTCCAGGCCATCGAGAAGGCGATCTACAAGTCCGAGCTCGGCCTGACCCCGAATACCGCCGGCACCGTGATCCGCGTCCCCCTGCCGCCGCTCACCGAAGAGCGGCGCCGTGATGTCACCAAGGTGGCACGCCAGGATGCCGAGGCGGCCAAGGTGGCCGTGCGCAACGTGCGTCGCGATGCGCTGAGCGACGTCAAGGACCTCCTAAAGGAAAAAATGATCGGCCAGGACGACGAGAAGCGGGCCCAGGAGGACATCCAGAAACTCACGGACCGCCATGTCGCCGAGATCGACCAGGTCCTGGCGGCGAAGGAAAAAGAGATCATGCAGGTCTAGGCCCCCGGACCGCGCCTCGTGGCCATTCCCAAGCACATCGCCATCGTCATGGACGGGAACGGCCGTTGGGCGCAGGCCCGTGGCGAGCCGCGGACTGCAGGCCACCGGGCCGGCATCGAACCGGTCCGGATGTGCATCCGGGAATGCGCCGAGAGGGGCGTCGAGGCACTGACGCTGTTTGCCTTCTCCAGCGAGAACTGGCGTCGGCCCGAGACCGAAGTGACCACGCTCATGAGCCTGTTCGTCGAGATGCTCGATCGCGAGGTCGAGGAACTCCACGCGAAGGCGGTCCGGCTCCGCATCATCGGCAACCGCCAGCGCCTCTCAGTGCGACTGCAGCAGCGCATCGCCGCCGCCGAGCTGCGCACGGTGGGGAATACCGGTCTGCGTCTGCAGGTGGCCGTGAGTTACGGTGGTCGCTGGGATATCGTCGAGGCGGCCCGGGCCATCGCCCGCGAATGCGCCAGCGGGGCTCTCAGGGCCGACGAGATCGACGAAGACATGCTCGGCGAGCGCATGCAGCTTGCGGGCCTGCCGGATCCGGATCTCTTCATCCGCACCGGCGGTGAAGTCCGGGTCAGCAATTTCCTGCTCTGGAACATCGCGTATGCGGAACTGCATTTCTCCGACGTGCTCTGGCCCGACTTCCAGGTGAATGAACTGGAGGCCGCCCTGGGGGATTTCGACCGTCGCCAGAGGCGGTTCGGGGCCGTCCAGACGCAGGGCACACCGGGGCGGCGCACATGAACGCGCCTGTACCCGGGGGCGTGAAGTCTCGCGTCCTGACGGCGCTGGTGCTGGCGCTGGTCGTGGTCGTCGTGCTGCTGGTGTTGCCCCCGCTCGCGACCCTGGCGTTGCTGGCGCTGGCCATCGTGGCGGGCGCGTGGGAGTGGTCGCGGTTCCTCGGTACGGGACGCCTGTGGGTGCGTGTCCTCTACCTTGCGCTCGTCGCGGTGGCGTTCGGGCTCGCCTGGACCTGGACTCGCGATCCCGGTGCGCTGCGCGTCTTCCTGCTGGGCACCGGCCTGTGGTGGCTGGTCGCCCTGGCGTGGCTGAGCCTCGCGCCTGGCCGGGGAGGCGGTATCGCCGCCGCAGTGGCGGGCATGCTGGTGCTCGTGCCGACCGGTGTCGCGTTCGCCCAGATCCGGATGATCGAAGGGCAGGGGGCTGCACTGGCGCTGTTCACCCTGCTGCTGGTGGCGGCCGCCGACACGGGGGCGTTCTTCGCGGGTCGGCGTTTCGGCCGGGTGAAACTCGCGCCGCGTGTGTCCCCGGGCAAGACCTGGGAAGGGGCGTTCGGTGGCCTCTGCCTCGCGCTGGCGATCGGCGCCCTGGGCGCCGTCTGGTTTGACGTGCCGGTCGGGCGGATGCTGGTGATCGCGCTTGCGACGGCGGTATTCTCGATCGTGGGCGATCTTACCGAGAGCATGTTCAAGCGTCATGCGGGTCTCAAGGACAGCGGCAGCATTTTCCCCGGGCACGGCGGCGTGCTCGACCGCATCGACAGCCTTTCTGCCGGCGCACCCGTGCTGCTGCTGGGGCTGATCCAGGCGGGGGCAGCGCCGTGATCGGCGTGTCCGTGCTCGGATCGACGGGAACCATTGGCGAGAACACGCTGGATGTGGTCGCACGCAACCCGGAGCGGTTCAGGGTGGTTGCTTTGGGAGCCCGGCGCAATGTCCTCGGCATGCTCGCCCAGTGCGAGCGCTTCCGTCCCGATTACGCTGCAATGGCCGAGCCGGCCTGCGCCGCCGAGCTCGAAGCCCTGCTGCGAACCCGCGGCATTCCGACGCGCGTGCTGGCAGGCCCCGAAGCCCTCGAGGAGATCGCCAGGCTGCCCGAGGCGCCGTATGTCATGGCCGGGATCGTCGGTGCGGCGGGGCTGCGCTCCACCCTTGCGGCCGCGCGGGCTGGCCAGCGCCTCATGGTGGCCAACAAAGAGTCGCTGGTGATGGCGGGCTCCCTGCTGATCGACGAGGCGCGCGCGGCCGGTTCGACCCTGCTGCCGATCGACAGCGAGCACAACGCCGTGTTCCAGTGCCTGCCGCCTGCTTCGGTCCCGGGCGTGGCGCCCGTGGGCGTGCGGCGCATCGTGCTGACGGCCTCCGGCGGGCCCTTCCTCGATTTCGACGCCGAGCGGCTCGCCACCGTGACCCCGGATCAGGCCTGCGCCCACCCGAAGTGGGTCATGGGGCGCAAGATCTCCGTCGACTCGGCGACCCTGATGAACAAGGGCCTCGAGGTGATCGAGGCGAGCATCCTGTTCGGCCTGGACGTGAGCCGGGTGGACGTCGTGGTGCACCGCCAGAGCATCATCCACTCGCTCGTCGAGTACGTCGACGGCTCGCTGCTGGCGCAACTCGGCTCACCGGACATGCGCACGCCGATCGCCCACGCGCTTGCATGGCCGGAGCGGGTCGGCTCCGGTGTACAATTCCTCGATCTGTTGCGCGTAGGCCAGTTGCAGTTCGAAGCGCCCGACGTGCGACGCTTCCCCTGCCTGGCACTCGCCCGGGAGGCCGCGCGCGTCGCGGGGCTCGCTCCGGCCATCGCCAACGCGGCCAACGAAGTGGCCGTGGCGGCTTTTCTGGAGGGGCGTTTGAACTTTACCGGGATCCCGAAGGTCATTGAGTCAGTGCTTTCCGGCATGGCGGCCGGCCCTGCGACCGACCTCGGGCGGGTGCTGGACGCTGATGCCGAGGCGCGTAGCCGTGCCACGCGGGTGGTCGACAGCCTGGGGAACTTCCAATGAACCTGCTCTGGTATCTGCTGTGGTTCCTGCTGGCGGTGAGCCTGCTGGTCACCGTGCATGAGTACGGTCATTACTGGGTGGCGCGTCGGCTCGGCTTCAAGGTCCTGCGTTTCTCGGTCGGCTTCGGCAAGCCGTTGTGGACTTACGTCGGCGGCCCCGACCGCACAGAGTATGTTTTCGCGGCCTTGCCCCTGGGAGGGTACGTCAAGCTGCTCGATGAGCGCGAAGGCCCCGTGCCCAGTGCGGAACTGGAGCGGTCCTTTACCCGCAAGGCACCCTGGCAGCGGATCCTGGTCCTGCTGGCCGGACCGGCCTTCAACATCGTGTTTGCCATCCTCCTGCTCTGGGGAATGCTCTGGTTTGCCGGATCTCCGGACATCCGGGCGGTGATCGGTTCGGTGGCCGAGGGGTCGCCGATGGAGCGCGCGGGTCTGCGCCCCGGCGATGAAGTGCTGCGGATCGACGGGCGCGCTGTGGGCGGCCGCTCCGACGTCGTGCTCGGACTCATCGACACCATGAGCGGTGATGGCACGGCGGTGCTCGAGGTCATCGGCAAGGACGGGCGCACGCGCTCCGTGGACCTGCGCATCGAGGACCCTGAAGTCCGGCATGCGCTGACCGAGCCGGCGGGGTTTGCCCGCGGAATCGGCTTCAGGTTCTGGGAACCTCCGCGCCCAGCGGTCATCGGCCGAGTCGTCGACGGAGGGCCCGCGGGCGTCGCCGGGCTGCAGGCGGGAGACCGGGTCACCTCGGTCGATGGTGTCCAGGTCGCTGATTTTCCCGCGCTCGTCGAACTGGTGTCGGCGCGGCCGGGCAGCGAAGTCATGCTCGACTACGAACGCAACGGGGTCTCTGGCCGCGTCCGGATGCGGACGGAGGTCGACCGGGTCGATGGCCGGGATGTCGGGCGCATCAGGGTCGAGACACCCGCTCCGGGGCCCTTGCCCGACTCCATGCTCACGCTGCGTCAATACGGGCCGCTCGAGGCGCTCGCTGCGGCGACCGTCAAGGCCTGGGACATGACGGTGCTGCAGGCCCGTATGCTCTGGAGGATGATCATGGGGCAGGTGTCCGTGAAGAATCTTTCGGGACCGATCTCCATCGCCGAGTACGCGGGCGAGTCCGCGAGTGGCGGCGTCCTTCCTTTCCTTGGATTCCTGGTGCTGATCTCCCTCAGTCTCGGGTTCCTGAACCTCCTGCCGATTCCGATTCTGGACGGCGGGCAGATCCTCTACCAGCTTGCCGAATGGATCAAAGGCAGCCCGCTTTCCGAGCAGGCACAGGCTTTTGGTCAGCAGGTCGGTATCGCCCTGCTGCTGTTGTTGATGGGCGTGGCCTTGTTCAACGACGTAGCCCGGCAGCTGGGCTGATTTAAGCGGGGTTACGCGTGCGTCGAATCCGTTCTGTTGGCTGGGCCGTTTCCGCGATCGTCGCCTCCTGCATGGCGCCTGGAGCCATGGCACAGGAAGGGGCCGCGACGGCTGTGCCCGAATTCATGGTCGGCAACATCCGCGTCGAGGGGCTTTCACGAGTCTCCGAAGGCACGGTGTACAACTACCTTCCCGTCAACATCGGTGACCGGGTCACGCCGCAGCGGGCCCGCGAAGCCATCCGTGCGCTCTACGACACGGGGTTCTTCCGGGATGTCGAACTGCGCCGGGACGGTGACACGCTGATCGTCGCCGTGCTGGAGCGTCCCTCGATCGAGAGCTTCGAGCTCAAGGGCAACAAGGACATCAAGACGGAGGACCTCAACAAGAGTCTCCGCAATGTCGGCCTCGCAACCGGCAAGACCTTCGATCGTTCCGTGCTCGAGGACGTCAAGCAGTTTCTCACCGACCAGTACTACAGCCGCGGCAAGTACGCAGTCCGGATCGATACCGAAGTCGAGGAAATGCCGGGCAACCGCGTCCGCATCAAGATCGACATCAAGGAAGGCAAGCGCGCCCGGATCCGGCAGATCAACGTGGTGGGCAACGAGAGCTTCGAGGAAGAGGACATCGTCGACTCTTTCGAGCTCAAGACCCCCAACTGGCTCTCCTGGTACCGGCAGGACGACCGCTACTCGCGCGAATCCCTGCAGGGGGACCTCGAGAAGCTGCGCTCCTTCTACATGGACCGCGGCTACGCCAACTTCGACATCGAGTCCACACAGGTGGCCATCGCCCCCGAGAAGGACGACATCTTCGTCACGGTCAACGTGAACGAGGGCGAGGTGTTCAAACTCGGGCAGGTCAAGCTCGCCGGCACCTTCGTGGTGCCCGAGGAGGAACTCAGGAACTACCTGCTGGTCAGGCAGGGTGAGACGTTCTCCAAGAAGCAGATCACCGCGACTCAGGAGCTGATCCAGAACCGCCTGGGACTGGACGGCTATGCCTTCGCCAAGGTCGATCCGGTGCCGACGCCCGATCCCGTCACCAAGGAAGTCGCGCTCACTTTCTTCGTGGATCCGGGTAACCGGGTCTATGTGCGGCGCATCGTCTTCAACGGCGTCACCAAGATCAACGACGAGGTGCTGCGCCGTGAAATGCGCCAGCTGGAAGGCGGCTGGCTGTCGAACGCGCTGCTCGAGCGTTCGAAGCAGCGACTCCAGAGGCTGCCGTACATCGAGAAGGTCGAGTCCGAGACCAAGCCTGTGCCGGGTTCGTCGGACCTGGTCGACGTCGAGTTCGAGATCAAGGAAGGTCCGTCGGCACAGCTGGGCGGCGGTATCGGGTACTCCGAATCCCAGTCGTTCATCCTCAACGGCAATTACGCGGACAGCAACTTCATGGGCAGCGGCGAGCGCATCGCCGTGGACCTGAACTCCGGCCGGTATTCCAAGGTCTACGGCCTGTCGCACACCGATCCTTACACCAACATCGACGGGGTGGCCCGTACCGTCTCGCTCACCTACCGGGACGTTACGCAGTTCGTGTCGGCCTCCTCGGATTTCTCCTCCGAGACGATGGCTTTCGGGGTCGATTACGGCTACCCGCTGACCGAATTCCAGGGCCTGCGGCTGGGCTTCTCGGCGCAGCGCTCCTCACTGCTCACCGGTGACGGCAGCGCCGAGCAGGCCCGCGAGTGGGTACGCAACAACGGCGACTACAAGGAAGAGTTCATCCCGGAGCAGGACTACGGGAACGGCTTCATCGTCCCGGCGACCACCATCGACACGACCCGCTTCAACACCTTCGAACTGATCCTGGGCTGGAGCTTCGACTCCCGGAACCGCGCGCTGTTCGCCGACCGCGGCACCCGGCATTCGCTGGCCCTGAGCTATACGCTCCCGTTCAGCGACGTCGAGTACATGACGGCGAGCTACGAGTTCCTGAAATACATCCCGATCTACGGGCGCTGGACGCTCGCCGTGGGCGGCGAACTCGGTTACGGCATGGACATCGGGGATACCACCGCCTTGCCCCCGTACCGAAACTATTTTGCGGGCGGCCCGGATTCCGTCCGCGGCTATCGGGAAAGCCGGCTCGGGCCCAAAGACAGTTTCGGGAACCCCTACGGCGGCAACATGAAGGTGTCGGCGCGGGCGGAGCTCATTTTCCCGACCCCGGAAAAATGGCGTGCCTCTGCCCGGGTCAGCTGGTTCTACGACATCGGCAACGTGTTCTCGACCGGCAATCGCTACAGTTTCACGGGTGTGGATGGCGTGACGCCGGTCGAATACGCCTTCAGGTATGATAAATTGAAACACTCGACCGGGCTCGCGGTGCAGTGGCTCGCGCCTCTCGGTATCTTCCGGTTCAGTTACGCCATTCCGCTCAATGCCTATGCGGGCGATAATGTGCTGTACCCGGATGAGGAAGAAAGATTCCAGTTCTCCGTCGGTCAGGCATTCTGATCAGGCTCCAACAGAGGTGAAGCGCGCGTGATTCGTTCGGTCAAACCCATGATTTTCGCCGTTGCGGCGGTTGCTGCACTGATGGCTGTCCCCGCGTATGCGGAACTCAAGGTCGGAGTGCTGGATTACGGCCGGCTGATGGACGAGAGCCCGCAGGGCAAGGTCCTGCTCGAATCGCTCCGCAACGAGGCTGCCGCCAAGCAGCGCGAGCTGCAGACCCTGGCCGCCTCGCTGCAGACCAAGCGGGAGAAACTCGCCAAGGACCGCGCGACGATGTCCCCCGACCAGGTGACCCGGGCCGAAAAGGACCTGCGCGACGGCGAGCGCGACCTCGCGCGCCGCCAGTCCGAAGTGCAGGACGACTTCAACGCGCGCCGCAACGAAGAGATGTCCAAGCTGCAGCGGGCCCTCATCGAGGAAGTGCGCGGTTACGCCAAGACCCAGAACTTCGACCTCGTGATCACCGATGGTGTCATCTACGCCGCGGCGGCCCTCGACGTCACGACGGGCGTGCTGCAGTTGCTGCAGTCGCGGGGTCCGGCTGCGGCGGCCGCGCCCCGTCCGGCGGCCCCTGCAGCGGCGCCCGCCAAGCCCGCAGGGCGCTGAGGAGCCTCCCGGCGCCCCCGTGGCCGGGCTCTCCCCCGCAGTCCCTGCGCCATGGTTCAGGTCACGCTCGGGCAGCTTGCGGTCCGGTTCGGGCTCGAACTGAGGGGCGACCCCGACGCGCAGGTCTCAGGGATCGAGACCCTCACGGGCGCCGGTCCCTCCCACGTGGCCTTCCTCGCCAACCCCCGGCTCGAGCGCGAACTCGCCTCGACCCGGGCGGGAGTGGTGATCCTCGCCCCGCGCCTCGCAGGCGCGTGTCCGGTGGCGTGCCTGGTCACCGGCAACCCGCACGCCGCCTTTGCGCGCGTGGCTGAGTTCTTCCATCCCCCCAAGGCGCATGCGCCGGGCGTCCACCCCAGCGCCGTGGTGGACGCCAGCGCTGTCGTTCATCCGACCGCCCACGTCGGGCCACTGGTCGTCGTGGGTGAGCACTCCCGGATCGGCGCGCGCGCGGTCGTGGGCCCCGGGTGCGTGATCGGCGACGATGTCTGTCTGGACGAAGACGTGCATCTGGTGGCGCGAGTCACGGTGCACCATGGCGTCCTGGTGGGCGCGCGCGCCCTGCTGCACCCGGGCTCGATCGTGGGTGCCGATGGCTTCGGCTTCGCGCCGGAGGACGGACGCTGGCTGCGGGTGCCGCAGGTGGGCAGCGTCCGGATCGGGCCCGACGTGGAGATCGGCTCCAACACCACGGTGGACCGGGGCGCGATCGGCGACACCGTGCTCGAAGAAGGCGTCAAGCTCGACAACCAGATTCAGGTGGGCCACAACGTCCGGATCGGCGCCCACACCGTCGTTGCGGGCTGCGTGGGCATCGCGGGCAGCGCCATCATCGGCGCCCGATGCCGGATCGCAGGCGGCGTGGGCATCGCGGGACACCTGTCGATCTGCGACGACGTGGTGGTCAGCGCGAACTCGACCGTGTTCAACGACATCCGCGAGCCCGGCGTCTACTCGAGTGGCATTCCGGTCGAAAAGGCCGGGGACTGGCGCAAGGTCGTGGGGCGCCTGAAGAGAATCGACGGACTTGCGCGACGCGTGGCCAGCCTCGAAGGGCTGGCGCGCGCGCAGGATGGCAAAGCTGAAGGAGAAGGTGACGCGTGAGCGAAAGTATCAGTCTCGACATCAATGCGGTCATGCGGCTGCTTCCGCACCGTTACCCGTTCCTGATGGTGGATCGCGTCATCGAATGCCGGAAGGGCGAGAGCATCCGCGCGATCAAGAACGTGACGGCCAACGAACCGTTTTTTCCCGGGCACTTTCCCCATCGTCCGGTCATGCCCGGCGTGATGATCATCGAGGCGCTGGCGCAGGCGGCCGGAATCCTGGCTTTCGTCACCGCCGACGTCGTGCCGGACGATTCGACGCGCTTCTATTTCGTCGGCATCGACAAGGCCCGGTTCCGCAAGCCGGTGGAGCCGGGCGACCAGGTTGTGCTCACGGCGAAACTCGAGCGCACGATGCGTGGCATCTGGAAGTTCTCGGCCGTGGCCTACGTGGGCGACGCGGAGGTGGCCTCCGCCGAACTCATGGTCGCCCCTGAAACCGCGCAGAAGGCCTAGGAGGCAATCGTGGCCATCGACAGCCGTGCAGTCATTGCTCCCGGCGCGAAGATCGCGGCGGATGTGGAGATCGGGGCCTTCACGATCGTCGGTCCCGACGTGGAGATCGGGCCGGGCACCATCATCGGGCCGCATGCGGTGATCAGCGGCTGGACCCGTATCGGGAGCGGTAATCGCATCTTCCAGTTCGCGTCGATCGGCGACGCGCCGCAGGACAAGAAATACAAGGGCGAGCCCACGCGCGTCGAGATCGGCGACCGCAACGTGTTCCGCGAATATGTCACCGTGAACCGGGGCACCACCCACGACAAGGGCGTGACCACCGTGGGCAGCGACAACCTGTTCATGGCCTCGACCCATGTTGCGCATGACTGCGTTGTCGGCAACCTGTGCGTGCTGGCCAACGCCGCGACGCTCGGCGGGCATGTCGAACTCGGGGACCACGTGATCATGGGCGGGTTTTCGGGCGTGCACCAGTTCTGCAAGATCGGCGCGCACGCGTTCATCGCCAACAACGCAGCCATCACGCGCGACGTACCGCCCTATGTCATGGCGGTGGGTCAGCCGGCGGTGCCGCATTCCGTCAATGCCACGGGCCTGTCGCGCCGCGGCTTCTCGCCCGAGCAGGTGCGCAACATCAAGAATGCCTTCCGTACCCTGTACCGGATGGACCTGCCGCTGGCCGAGGCCGTCGAGCGGCTCAAGGCAGCGGCGCTCGGACAACCCGAGATCGGGCCGATGGTCGAGTTCATCGCGCGATCCACCCGCAGCCTCGTGCGCTAGGCGGGCGGGACCCGTGACGCCGAGCAATCCCGACGCGCCGGTGTTCGCGCTGGTCGCGGGCGAGGCGTCCGGCGACAACCTCGGTGCCGCGTTGATGGAAGCCCTGCGCGCGCGCGTGCCGGGGGCCCGTTTCGTCGGCGTGGCGGGCCCGCGGATGCGGGCGGCCGGGTGCGAAGTGCTCGCAGACAGCGAGGAGCTTGCCGTGATGGGTCTGACGGAGATCCTGCGGCACCTGCCACGCCTCCTCAGGCTCCGGCGACGGCTGCGCGCCGCGTTCGTCGAACGCAGACCCGACGTCTTCATCGGCATCGACGCGCCGGAGTTCAATCTCGGGCTGGCCGGGCAGTTGAAGGCATCCGGCCTGAGGACGGTCCAGTACGTCAGCCCGCAGGTCTGGGCCTGGCGCCAGGGCAGGGTGCAGGGCATAGGCAGGGCCTGCGACCTCGTGCTCTGCCTGCTGCCGTTCGAGCCCGCTTTCTATTCAGCCCATGGCGTGGCGGCGCGTTTCGTGGGCCATCCGCTGGCCGACCAGTTCCCGCTGCACCCGGATCGGGGCGCGGCGCGCGCCGAACTGGGTCTCGCGCAGGATGCTCCCGTGCTTGCGATCCTGCCGGGCAGTCGCCTCGGCGAGGTGTCCCGGCTCGGGGCGGACTTCGCCGGTGCCGCCGTATGGCTGGCTTCGCACCTGCCGGGGCTGCGTTTCGTGGCGCCGATGGCGACAGCGCGGACGCGGGCCTGCTTCGAGGCGCAGTGGCAGAAGGCGGCGCCGGGCGTCGAGGTCCTGTGGCTCGACGGGCGGGCGAGGGTGGCCATGGCCGCCGCGGACGCGGTGCTGGTGGCGTCGGGGACGGCGACCCTCGAGACCCTGCTCAGCAAGCGGCCGATGGTCGTCGCCTACCGTCTGGGCGCGATCACGGCGCAGCTGATCAGACGGCTCGGGCTGGTCAAGGTCCCTTATTTCTCGCAGCCCAACCTGTTGCTGGGTCGGCGTGCGGTGGTCGAGCTTCTTCAGGAACAGGTGACGCCCGCTGCGCTCGGGCGCGCGGTCCTCGATCTGCTGGAAGACGACTCGACGCGCGGCGGGCTGGAGGCGGAGTTCCTGCGCGTGCATGAGTCCCTGAGGGTGGGCGGCGCGGCGCGGGCTGCGGACGCCGTGCTCGAACTCGCCGGAATGACGGCCGGGGACCGATGAGACTCGCGCCGTGATCCAGCACCCTGAGGGTCTGCTGGGCGCGGGTGTGGACGAGGCGGGACGGGGGCCGCTGGCCGGCCCGGTGGTCGCTGCGGCCGTCATCCTGGACCCGGCGCGACCCATTGCAGGCCTCGCGGATTCCAAATCGCTGGCGCCTGCGCGGCGCAGCGAACTCGCCGGGCTGATCCGCGAGCGCGCGCTGGCCTGGGGCATCGGTGTGGCGAGCCACGCCGAGATCGACCGGCTGAACATCCTTCAGGCCACCCTGCTGGCCATGCGGCGCGCGATCCTCGCCCTCGATCCCGCTCCTCTGCTGCTCGAGGTGGACGGCAACCGGCTGCCGCGCCTCGAGGGGCTGCCGTGCCGTGATAACGCCGTGGCGATCGTGCGTGGCGACGCCCTGCGTCCGGCCATCGGCGCGGCGTCAATTCTGGCGAAAACGGTCAGAGATAGTCTTATGCATCAATTGGATGCGAGATATCCTGGATATGGATTCTCGATCCACAAGGGTTACCCGACCGCGGCCCATCTCGAGGCGCTGGCGAGCCTGGGGCCGTCGGCAGTGCACCGTCTCAGCTTCGGCCCGGTAAGATCCGCGCGTCCCATTCCGATCGAGAGTCCGGCGCGCCGATGAGTTCTTTCGTCCATCTTCGCCTGCACACCGAATACTCGCTGGTGGACAGCGTGGTGCGCGTGCCCGACCTGGTGGCGGCGGTGGTGGCGGCGGGAATGCCTGCGGTCGCCATCACGGACGAAAACAACCTTTTCGCGATGGTGAAGTTCTATCGCGAAGCGCTCGCCAAGGGCGTCAAGCCGCTGATCGGTGTCGACCTGCTGATCGTCGAGACCGGCGATCGCGGCACGCCGTCGCGGGTGGCGCTGCTGTGCATGGACGACGTCGGGTATCGCAATCTCACGCGTCTCGTGTCCCGCGCGTATCTCGAGGGCCAGCAGAAGGGCGTGCCGCTGATCGACCGCTCGTGGCTCACACCGTCCACCACCTGCGGGCTGATCGCCCTGTCCTGCGGGGCGCAGGGCGACGTCGGCCGCTGTCTGGCGGCCGGAAAGCGCAGCGAGGCCGAGCGGGCGTTGGCGTACTGGCAGGCGCTGTTCGGCGACCGGTTCTACCTGGAGGTCAGTCGGCTCGGCCGTCCGGATGAGGAATCGCTGGTCGAGGCCACCGTGGAGATTGCCGCGGCGACCGGGGTGGCGCTCGTGGCGACCAACGACGTGCGGTTCCTCCAGCCTGCGGATTTCGAGGCCCACGAGGCTCGAGTGTGCATCCACGACGGTGCGCTGCTGGGCGACCCGACCCGGCCGCGCCGCTATACGCCGCAGCAGTTCCTCCGTTCTCCCGCGCAGATGGCCGAGCTGTTCTCCGACCTGCCGGAGGCGCTGGCCAACTCGGTCGAGATCGCGCGACGCTGCAGTCTGGTGCTGCGCCTGGGCGAGAGCCGCCTTCCTGCCTATCCCGTGCCCGAGGGGCAGACGACGGAGCAGTTCCTGCGCGATGAATCCACGCGCGGCATGGAGAGGCGGCTGGGCGCCTCGGTCTCGATCGACCGTGAGGCCTATCGGGCGCGACTCGAGATCGAACTCAACGTGATCTGCCCCATGGGCTTCGCGGGCTACTTCCTGATCGTCGCCGACTTCATTCGCTGGGCCCGCGAGAACGGGGTCCCGGTGGGTCCCGGGCGCGGTTCGGGCGCGGGCTCGCTGGTGGCCTACGTGCTGGGGATCACGGACATCGATCCGTTGCAGCACGACCTGCTGTTCGAGCGCTTCCTGAATCCCGAGCGCGTCTCGATGCCCGACTTCGACGTCGATTTCTGCATGGAGGGCCGCGACCGCGTCATCGATTACGTGGCCGACAAGTACGGGCGTGATCGTGTCTCGCAGATCATCACCTACGGCACGATGGCCGCCAAGGCGGTGGTCCGCGATGCCGGGCGCGTGCTGGGACTGGGTTACGGCTACGTCGACAGGATTGCCAAGCTCATACCGTTCGAGCTCGACATCACGCTGGATTCGGCCCTGGAAAAAGAGCCTGAACTCAAGCGGCTCTACAAGGAAGACGACGAAGTCCGCAACCTCATCG
>CAJACZ010000238.1 GCA_903938365.1 uncultured Pseudomonadota bacterium
AGCATGCCCGGATCAGCCCGTTTCAGCGGGCTGCGCCGCGCGACCCAGACCAGGCCGTCCGGCCGATAGCCGTTGATGTGCACGGCGCGGTTCTGGAGGCCCAGGGTGCGGAACGCGCCGCGTTCGCAACGCGCCAGTTCGCGCCCCTCGTGGTCGAGCACGCTGCAGTGTTCGTTGCGCCAGTCCGCGATCAGTCCTTCCTGCCGCAGGTGCAGGGCGACCGACTGCAGCAGGCGACTGCGCGCGGCCCGGGAAAAACCCTCGTCCTGCAGGCGCAGCCCGACCTCCGCCTCCCGCACGCCGGGATGCCGCAGCAGCGCCTCGGCGAGGTCGCTGCGGACGCGACCGAGGATGGCGCCGCCGATCCAGAGCGGGAGGTAGTGCATGGCGATGTGGCCGTCGAGCACCGGATGCCGCCGCGCGCTTCAGTCGCGGAGAAAGTCGACCACGGCTGCGGTGAAGTCCTCCGGCTGCTCGACATTCGCGAGGTGGGAGGCATCAAGCACGACCAGGTCGGCGCCCGGGATGCGCGAGACCAGTTCCTCCGAGTGCTCGAGAGGAGTCGCCGGATCCTGCGCACCCGTGATCACCAGCGTGGGCGCCGTGATCGCGGCGATCGCTTCGCGCTGGTCCATGTCGCGGATGGCGCCGCAGGCTTCGGCATAACCGCGCGGCTGCGTCGCCCGCACCATCGCCACGACGCGTTCGACCGCCTCGGGCGCACGCGCGATGAACCCGGGCGTGAACCAGCGCGGGGGAACCGCCTCGGCGATCGGGTCCATGCCCGACTGGCGCACCGTCTCGATGCGTTCGTCCCACATCGAGGCAGGCGGCAGGAACGGCGAAGTGTTGGCCAGCACCAGACGGGTCACGCGCCGCGGCACGCGCCGCGCCGCAGACATCGCCACCATGCCGCCCAGCGACTGCCCGCACCAGTGGGCGCGCTCGATGCGCAGCGCGTCGAGCACGGCCAGGGCGTCGTCCGCCAGGTCGTCGATGGAGCGCGGCTCGGGCGCCCCTTCCGGCAGCACACTCTTCCCGTGGCCCCGCGCGTCATAGCGGACCACCCGGAAGAAGCGTTCGAGCTCCGGCATCTGCCGGGACCAGACCTCGAGGCTGGCACCCAGCGGGTGCAGGAGCAGCAGCGCGGGCGCATGGTTGCGCCCGGACACCACGTAATGGAGACGGACCCCGTCCCGCTCGACGAAACCTGGCTGCACTATCGTCAGTCGAGCTTGTACTTGTCGTGGCAGGCCTTGCAGGACTGGCCGGCGGCGCCGAACGCGGGCTTGACGGTGTCGAGGTTGCCGCTGCGGGCCGCCGTCGCGAGGGCGGCGGTGCGATCCTGCAGGTTCGTCATGAGCTTCTGGAACTCGGCCTGCTGGCTCCAGATCTCGGGGCGGGCCTTGGTGGGGGCGCCCGTGTCGGAACCGGCGGCAAAGGTGTCCGCGGCGATCGTCGACATGTAGGCGGCGCGCTCGGCCGCCAGCTGGAACACCTTGGCGTCATAGGGCGCCTTGCCCGAGGCCATGGCGCCCATGATGCCGAACTGGGTTCCCAGCACGGAATAGGTGGACTGACGGTATTTGATCAGCTGGGCGCCCCGGTTGGCCTGCGACCAGCTGGGGGCAGCGACCGTGACGGCGACGATCGCCAGGGCGGCGGTCGCGAGGGTAAGAATCCGGATCCTTGAGATTACGGGCATCGTCGGCAACTCCTTGTGACATGTCCCAGACGCGACGGATTTACGCACAAGGGGCATGAAAGTCGCAACCACCCCCCACCTCTGGTAGTCTGCGCGACCTTTTTCCTCGCGCGTATCCTCCATGTCAACCGCCCGCCCGATCCGCAACATCGCCATCATCGCGCACGTCGACCACGGCAAGACCACCCTGGTCGACTGTCTGCTGAAGCAGTCGGGCACCTTCGCCGCGCACGAGCGCGTCGGCGAGCGGGTGATGGACTCCAACGACATCGAACGCGAGCGCGGCATCACCATCCTCGCCAAGAACTGCGCCATCGAATACCAGGGCACCCGGATCAACATCGTCGACACGCCGGGGCACGCGGACTTCGGCGGCGAAGTCGAGCGCGTCCTGTCGATGGTCGACGGCGTGCTGCTGCTCGTGGACGCGGTCGAAGGGCCCATGCCGCAGACCCGCTTCGTGACCCGCAAGGCGCTGGCGCTCGGGCTCAAGGCCATCGTCGTGGTCAACAAGGTCGACCGGCCGGGCTCGCGCCCGAACTGGGTGATCGACCGCACCTTCGAACTGTTCGACAAGCTCGGCGCCACCGACGACCAGCTCGACTTCCCGATCGTCTACGCCTCCGCCCTGCAGGGCTGGGCGGGCGACGATCCGACCAAGCCGACCGCCAACATGACCCACCTGTTCGAGGCCGTGCTCGCCCACATCCCGGCCCCGAAGCTCGATGTCGACGCGCCGCTGCAGCTGCAGATCTCGACGCTCGACTACAACAGCTACGTCGGCCGCATCGGCATCGGCCGCATCCGGCAGGGCTCGGTGAAGACCGGACGCGTCGTCAACCTGCGCTGGGGCGACGAGGATCGCGGCACGGGCAAGATCCAGCAGGTGCTCACCTTCCGCGGACTCGAGCGCAAGGCCGTGGATGAAGCCTTCGCCGGCGACATCGTCGCCATCACCGGCATCGAGCAGGTGAACATCGGCCTGACGATCTGCGACCCGCTGTCGCCGGCAGGCCTGCCCCCCATCGAAGTGGACGAGCCGACGCTCGCCATGACCTTCCAGGTCAACACCTCGCCGCTCGCCGGCAAGGAAGGCAAGTTCGTCACCAGCCGCCAGATCCGCGACCGGCTCATGCGCGAACTGCAGAGCAACGTGGCGCTGCGCGTCGACGAGACCGGCGATGCGGACGTGTTCCGGGTCTCCGGCCGCGGCGAACTGCACCTGACCATCCTCGTCGAGAACATGCGTCGCGAAGGCTTCGAGCTCGCCGTGGGCAAGCCCCAGGTGCTCAAGCGGGTCGTCGACGGCGTCACGCAGGAGCCCTTCGAGGCCCTGACCATCGACGTGGACGAAGGCTACCAGGGCTCGATCATGTCCGAGATCGGCACCCGCCGCGGCGAACTCGTCGACATGGTCATCGAGGGCGACCCGACCGGCAAGGGCCAGGGCCGCGTCCGCCTCGAGTACCGCATCCCGGCACGCGGGCTCATCGGCTTCCAGGGCGAGTTCATGACCATGACCCGCGGCACCGGCCTCATGAGCCACATCTTCGACGGCTACGACGTGGTCAAGGGCGACATCCCCGAGCGCCACAACGGCGTGCTCATCAGCAACGAACAGGGCGAGGCCGTGGCCTATTCCCTGTTCACGCTGCAGGAGCGCGGCCGCCTGTTCGTGGGCCACGGCACCAAGGTGTACGAGGGCATGATCATCGGCATCCACAGCCGCGAGAACGATCTGGTCGTCAACCCGATCCGCGAGAAGAAGCTCTCGAACGTGCGCGCCGCCGGCAAGGACGACGCCCTGCTGCTGGTGCCGCCCATCCCGCTGACGCTCGAGTACGCCGTGGAATTCATCAACGAGGACGAACTCGTCGAGATCACGCCGGAATCGATCCGCCTGCGCAAGCGGTTCCTGAAGGAACACGAGCGCAAGCGCGCCTCGCGCGACTCCGACTGAGTACTGCCGCGGCGCCGCGCGCGTTCAGTCGCGCGGCGGCCCCGGAAAGAACGCGTTGGTGCGCCGGACGTACTCGGCGTAGCCGGGGCGGCGTCCACCGATGTCCTTTTCGAGCAGGGTCACCCCGGACACCCGCATGAGCAGCACGCTCATGAGCAGCGGGCCGACGATGCTCCACCACGCGCCCGCCGACAGCGCGACCAGGTAAAGCCCCCACCAGACGCAGAAGTCGCCGAAATAGTTGGGGTGCCGGGTGTAGCGCCAGAGCCCGCGGTCCATCACCTTGCCCGCGTTGGCGGGATCCGCCCTGAAGCGCGCGAGCTGCCCGTCGCCGCCCGCTTCGAAGATCATGCCGACCAGCCAGAGCGCCACGCCGGCCAGATCCAGCAGCCCCAGCGGCCGCACACCGAGCACAGCACCCAGCAGCGGCAGCGAGATCACCCAGGCCAGCACGGCCTGCAGGCCGAACACCAGGTACAGGCTCTTGAATGCGAAACCCGGGTCGTTGCGCCGGCGGATGGCCTGGTAGCGGCGGTCCTCGGGGTGCCCCCAGTTGCGCGCCGTGATGTAGACGGCCAGACGGATCGCCCAGATCGCCACCAGCGCCAGCACCAGTTCACGGCGCTCGAGGATGCCGGGCGCCCGCAGGTGCTCCCCCGCGACCGGCGCGTCGAAGGCGGGCGCCGTGTACCAGTACGTGGCGGCCGCCATCAGGAACATCAGCGACCACAGGCCATCGACGATGGCCACGTTGCGCCGCTGGACCGACACGACCCAGGTCAGGAAGGCTGCGGCCCCCAGCACCACCAGCCCCGAGAGATAGACGGAAAGGTCAAACATGCCGACCACCCTGAACCGTGAACGGCGCTGCAGGCCGATGTTTCGATTGTGGGCCTGCGTCACGCCGTCGGCAATCGCTTGCGGCGACCCTATGCAGGCGGCGAAGGGCGCGGGACATCCCTCAAGCCCGATGCCCGGATGCCGATAACGCTCCCGTGGAAACCCAGATCCGCCAGGAACCCTAACGCCCCATGTTCGCCCTCCTCGGATCCTTCGTCGTGCTGGCCTGCGTGGGGGGCGGGTTCCTCATGTCGGGCGGCAACCTGCTGCTGCTCTGGCACCCTGCCGAGATCGTGGTGATCATCGGTGCCGCGCTGGGCGCCTTCATGACGAGCAGCCCCCTGAAGGTGGTCAAGGCCTCCTTCTCGGGCGCCATCGGGCTGCTCAAGAAGCCGCGCTACGAGCGCAGCGACTACGTCGACATCCTCAAGCTGGTCTTCGACCTGCTGGTCAAGGCGCGCAAGGAAGGCCTGCTGGCCATCGAAGCCGACATCGAGAGCCCGGAGAAGAGCCCGGTGTTCTCGAAGTACCCGACCATCCTCGCCGACCATCACATGATCGAGTTCATCACCGACTGCCTGCGCCTGATGGTCGGTGGCAACCTCGACCCGAACGAACTCGAAAGCCTGCTCGAGTACGAGCTCGAGACGCACCACAAGGAGGCGGCGGAACCCGCCCACGCGGTGCAGAAGGTGGCGGACGCGCTGCCCGGATTTGGCATCGTGGCAGCGGTGCTGGGCATCGTGAACACGATGTCGGCCATCGAGGGCGCAGACACCGCGACCATCGGCGCCAAGGTGGGCGCGGCGCTGGTCGGCACCTTCCTCGGCATCCTGGTCGCCTATGGTTTCGTCGGCCCGATCGCCGCCGCGATGGAAAGCAGGGCGCACGAGGAAGGCAAGGCCTTCGAAGTGGTGAAGATGGCGCTCGTGGCGAGCGTCCGCGGCTACCCGCCCCAGGTCGCGGTCGAGTTCGCGCGCAAGCTGCTGTTCGCGGACGTGCGCCCGACCTTCTCGGACCTCGAGAGCCACCTCAAGGGCAAGCCCCCGGCGGCGAAGTAGGCAGCACGCATGGCAGGCAAGCCGGACACTGCGGGCGGCAAGCGCCCGATCATCATCAAGCGCAAGAAGATCGTCGCCGGTGGTCACCATGGCGGCGCCTGGAAGGTCGCCTACGCGGACTTCGTCACCGCGATGATGGCGTTCTTCATGGTGATGTGGCTCATCTCCAGCGTGAACGACGAACAGCGCGCCGCGCTGTTCGACTACTTCAAGAACCCGAGCATGCAGGACGGACGGTCGGCCAAGCCGGCACCGGGGCAGATGGGACCCGGCGGCGCCAGCACCAGCCCGATCAACATGCGCGGCGGACTGGACGCGCCACGCACCCGGATGACCGAGGAGCCGAACATCGGCGCACCGGTCGCGGCCATCGGACCCTCTGCCGAGAAAGAGACCGTGGAGGAAGAGGAAGCCCGCCGGATCGCCGACGAGGCCGACAAACGCCAGCTGGAATCCCTGATGGAGGAACTGCGCAAGGCCATCTCGCAGAGCCAGGCTCTGGCCCCGTTCAAGGACCAGCTGCTGCTGGACATCACGCCCGAGGGGCTGCGGATCCAGATCGTCGATGACCAGAACCGCCCGATGTTTGATCTCGGCGGCACCTCGCTCAAGAGCTACACCGACCGGATCCTGCGCGAACTGGCCACCTACCTGAACGGCGTGCCCAACCGGGTCAGCCTGACCGGCCACACCGACACGACACCCTATTCAACGCAGGCCGGGGCCGGCTACACCAACTGGGAACTCTCGGCCGATCGGGCCAACGCCGCGCGGCGCGCCCTCGAGGCGGGCGGCATGGCCTCGGACAAGGTCTCACGGGTGGTCGGGCTGTCCTCGTCCGTGCTGTTCGACAAGACCAACCCGCGCAACCCGATCAACCGGCGCATCAGCATCATCGTCATGACCAAGCGCGCCGAGGCGGCAGCGCTCAGGACGGACGTGCCCGCCTACCAGAAGCCCTAGCGCCGGTCGCCCGGCGCATCCAGGGCGGCGAGCACCTCGCCGATGAAGCGCTTGCGCTCCGCGTCGATGGCCGACCTGGACTCGGCGGTCGGCTGGTAGCGGTCCACCAGGTCCTGCAGCGGACTGCCCTGCTGCGACAGCACGGCCTCGAGCACCATCAGGCGATCCTTGACGACCCACAGCTCACGCGCGAGCGTCAGGGCCAGTTGCGTGGCACGGTCGTTCCGCGCCGCGCTCAGGTGGGGAGTCAGATCGGCGCTCATTCGGGCTTGTGTCCGTAGACGTACCAGGGATAGATGCCGCCGCCGAGAGCCTCGGAGCGCACGTTGACGAAACCGGCTTCGCGCGCCGCTTCGGCCAGCTCCAGGCTCGCGGCCTCGCGCCAGAACGGCTCGCCGCCGTGCACGGCGCCGTACTCCGCCCAGAACACCGCTTTCTTGTCGAGCACGGCATACCTGGACACGTCCGAGAACAGCACGTCGCCGCCCGGCTGCAGCAGCCGGAAGGCTTCGCGCAACTGCGCGCGCGCAGCGTCCGCCGGGATTTCGTGCAGCACGATGTACGAGGTGACCAGATCGAACTGCCCGCCGTCGAAACCGGTCTTCTCGCCCGAGCCCACGAACAGCCGCCAGCGCCAGCCGTGCTCGTTCGCCACGCGCTGGGCGTGCTCGAGCATCCGCGGCGACGGGTCGCAGCCCCAGATCTCGGCCTGCGGGAACTCGCGCTGGATCTGCTGGGTGTAGTGGCCGCTGCTGGTGCCGATCTCGAACACGCGCCGGTAGTCGCGGCGCGGCAGCGCGGAGAGGATCTGGCGGCGCTGGGCGAAGATGTCGCCCGGGTAGTTCCGCGCGACGTATTCCTTGTGGATCAGCTCGCCGTGGATGAAGCCCTGGTAGGGATGCCCGTCCCAGCCGCCGGTGGTGCGGTGGATCCAGGCCACGTCGAAGTACGCGGGGCGCTTCTCGCCGGGCAGCGGCTCGATGGTCGTCGGACCCTCGGACAGGGCCTTGAGTCGCGGCTCGAGTTCCGCCTGGATCTCTTCGAAGGCCGCCGCGGCCACACGCCCGTGCTGCACGCCGCTGAACTCGCCCAGCGCGGCCATGGCCATCGCGGCCGGGGAATCGGCCAGCGCCGCGTCAACCTGCCGGAGCCGCTCGTCCAGGTCGTCCGCAAGCGTCGACTCGTTGAGGCCGTGGGCGGCGATGTCGGCATCGACGCGCGCCCTGAGCGGGGCAGCCTGCACGGCCAGGTCAGAGAGGAAGTGCAAGGCGGCACGGCCGCGCTGCTTGAGCTGGAATTCCATGACGGGGGCTCCTGTGTCTGGCGTCGGCGGGCGGTTCCCGTGTCGACGCATGATAACGGACTGTCCGGGGCGGGTCCGCCCCTCAGGACGCCAGCAGCGGACTGGCGTCGAGATGCGCCGAGATCTCCGCTGCGGCGCGCTGCAGGCGCGGGGCCAGCTCGCGGGGGATCCATTCGGGCTTCACGGCACGCCTGATGAGACGGCAGGCCAGCACACCCGCCAGCCCTCCCTCGCGCAGCAGCGGCACGGCGACCAGGCCTTCCTTGTCCTGGAAGCCCTTGAACTCCGCCCGGTCCACGTACGAGCGCGGCTGGTAGAACCAGCCCTGGCGACGCGCCAGTGCCATGTCCTCGGCGATCTCGGCTGCGCTGCGTGATCCCGACCCGGCATCTTCCCGGGTGCCCTCGAGCAGCAGCGCGCGGCTGCTCTCGCTGGAGAAAGCCAGCTGCACGATGCCGCTCGCGGTCCGGCGCACCGGCATGTCGATGCCCGCGCTGCTGCTGAAGATCTTGTGCGGCGTGCGCCGGTCGGTCGTGTAGTACACGCGCATGTGCAGGCCCGTCAGGGCGCACAGCGTCACCGGCCAGCGGATCTCGTCGCAGAGCGCGTCCATCAGGGGACGCGAGGCCTGCACCAGGCCGAAGACCGGGTCGAATCCCGAACTGAGCTGCAGGACGCGCGGCATCAGGTGGTAGCGCCGGTCGTCGTCGCGGCGGGCGATGTAGCGCAGTTCGCGCAGCGTCTCGAGCACCCGCACGGTCGTCGTGCGCGGCAGGTCCAGCAGGCGCGACATCTCGGACACGCGCAGCGCCTGGTGCTGGTTGAGGGCTTCCAGCGCCGCGAGCACCTTGTGCGTGGTGCGGATGATCTGACGGGACTCCATGAGCGTCCGATTACAGCAGATCGGCCCGCCAGCCGAGTCCACGGGCCGGGGCTGCCGCCGGACCCGGCATGGGATATCGCCCGCAGCGCGGTCGATCCGCGCCAGGCTTTACTCGTAGCGGAGCGCGTCGATCGGGTTGAGGCGCGCCGCCTTGCGGGCCGGGTAGATGCCGAACACGATGCCGACCCCGGCACTCACCAGCAGCGCCATGACGATGATGTCGGTGCGCGCCACCATCGACCAGCCGAACCGTGCCGACAGCAGTTCGCCCGCGCCGAGCCCCAGCAGGACGCCGATTGCCCCGCCGATCGCCGCCAGCGTCAGCGCCTCGATCAGGAACTGCGCCATGATGTCGGAGGGCTGCGCTCCCACGGCCATGCGGATGCCGATCTCGCGGGTCCGCTCGGTGACCGACACGAGCATGATGTTCATGACCCCGATGCCGCCGACGATCAGCGACACCAGCGCAATGGAGGCGAGCAGCGTGGTCAGGGTCTGCGTCGCCGAGGTCAGCGTCCCGGTCATCTCCGCCATGCTGCGCGTCGAGAAGTCGTCTTCCTCGTCGGGAGCGAGCCGATGCCGCTCGCGCAGCAGCGAGGCGATCTGCGCGCGCGCCGCGTCGATGGCCTCGCTGGAGACCGCGCTGACGTAGACCGGCCCGCGCACGTACTGGCTGAGCCCGCCCTGGATCCGCGCCTGGAACGTAGAGATCGGCACGAAGATGGCGTCGTCCTGGTCCTCGCCCATGCCGCCCTGCCCCTTGCTCTCGAGCAGGCCGACCACGATGTACGGCGCGTTGCGCACGCGGAGCACCTGGCCGATCGGATCGGTGCCCGCGCCGAAGAGGTTTTCCGCGACCGTCTGGCCGATCACCGCGTTCTTCGCCGCGCCCGCCTGGTCAGAGGCCGTCAGGCCCGAGCCCCGCGCGATGCTCCAGTTGCGGATGGTGAAATATTCCGGAGTCGTGCCGTAAACCGTCGTGGTCCAGGTCTGGCTCTCGGAAATCGCCTGGGTGCCGGTACGCGACAGCGGCGCTGCCGCGCGCACTGCCGGCAGTTCGGTCTGCACGGCACGCAGGTCATCCCAGGTGATCGTGGGCTGCGAACCCATCCCGCCGCGCATGCCACCCGAACTGCTCGAGCCCGAGAAGAGCAGCACGACGTTGGTGCCGGTGGACTCGATCTGCGTGCGGATGCGCTGCTTGGCACCCTCGCCGATCGACACCATGCAGATCACCGCGGCGACGCCGATGATGATGCCGAGTGCCGTGAGGAACGAGCGCAGCTTGTTGCGGCGCAGGGCGCGCAGCGCCAGCCGCAGTGTCTCAGTGGCCGGGATCATGGGTGCCTCCGGAAAGCGCGTGGGCCGGGTGCGCGGCCTCCGGCTGCTGCCGGATATCGTTGACGATGATGCCGTCGCGCAGCACCAGCTTGCGCGCCGCAAAGGCAGCGATGTCCGCCTCATGCGTGACGAACACGATGGTGATGCCGGAGTCGCGCAGCTCCGCGAGCAGCCGCATGATCTCGATGCTGGTCTGTGAATCCAGGTTGCCCGTGGGTTCGTCCGCCAGGATCACCGGAGGACGCGTCACGAGGGCGCGGGCGATCGCGACCCGCTGCTGCTGCCCGCCCGAGAGCTGCGAGGGATGGTGGCCGGCGCGGCTGGACAGCCCGACCCGGTCCAGCGCCTCGAGCGCGCGGCGGCGCCGCTCGGCCGGTGCGCAGCGCGCGTAGATCAGCGGCAGTTCGACGTTCTCGGCCGCCGAGGTGCGCGCGAGCAGGTTGAAGCTCTGGAACACGAAACCGATGAACTGGTTGCGGATCGCCGCGAGTTCGACGCGCGAGAGCCGCGCGATGTCCCGGTCGGCCAGCCGGTAGCTGCCGCGGCTGGGCGCATCGAGGCAGCCGAGGACGTTCATCAGCGTCGACTTGCCCGATCCGGAGGCCCCCGTCAGCGCGACGAACTCGCCGCGGCCGATGCTCAGGTCGACGTCGCGCAAGGCGGCGAACTCCGTGTCGCCCGAGCGGTAGAGCTTCGTGATCCCCTGCAGTTCGATCAGGGCCATGGGGTCAGAGGACGCGGAAGCCGCCGCGCGGGCCGCGCGACCCGCCACCGCCGCCGGTCACCTGGCCCTCGATGCCCGTGATCACCGGCTCGCCCTCGCGCAGTTCGCCGCCGGTGATTTCCGTATAGGAACCATCCGTGAGACCGAGTTCGACGGCGCGACGCACAGGCACGCCGTTCTCGAGCACCCATACCGCACGACCCCCGCCGCCGCGCGCCGCCGTGCCGCCGTTGCCGTTGCCGCCGCCGGGTACCGGCGCGCCGCTGGCCGGCGGACGGAACCGCAGCGCCGCGCCCGGCAGTCGCAGCACGCCATCGCGACGATCGGCGATGACCGTGACGGTTGCCGTCATCCCGGGCTTGAGCCGCAGTTCGGCGTTGGCGACTTCGATCACCGCGTCGTAGGTCACGACGTTCTGCACGACCTGCGGCGCGTTGCGGATCTCGCGGATGCGGCCCGTGAACCTCTCGCCCGGATAGGCGTCAACGGTGAAGCCCGCGCTCATGTCCGCGCGCAGCTTGCCGATGTCCGCCTCGGCCACGTTGGTGTGGACCTCCATCGCGCGCAGGTCCTGCGCGATCGTGAACAGCACCGGAGCCTGCATCGAGGCCGCGACGGTCTGGCCGACGTTGACCGCGCGGGAGATCACGATCCCGTCGGTGGGTGCGAGGATGTCGGTATAGCGCAGGTTGGTCTCGGCCTGGCGCAGCGCGGCCTGGGTCTGCGCCAGCTGACCGCGGGCCTGCTGCACGGACGCATCGGCGGCACGCGCCGTGGCCACGGCATTGTCGCGGTCGTTCTCGGAGATCAGGGTGGAATCGAAGAGCTGCGTCGCCCGCCGCGCCTGGCGGGCCGCGTCCTCGGCCTGCACTTCCAGGCGCAGCAGGTTGCCGCGCGAGGCGGCGACATTGGCGGCAGCCTGCGCGACGGCCGCCTCGAACAGTTGGGGATCGATCTTTGCGATGCGCTGCCCCTTGCGGACCTCCGAGTTGAAGTCGGCGAACAGCGCCTGCACGCGGCCGGACACCTGACTGCCCACCTCGACGGTCACGACGGCAGACAGGCTGCCCGAGGCGCTGACCCGGGCCACGATCTCGCCGCGGGCCGCGGGTTCGGTCGTGTAGCGCGGACCCGTGTCGCGGGCTCCCGTGCAGCGCCAGAGCACGACCGCGACCGCAAGGCCCAGCACGATGGACCACAGGAGCCGGGAGCGGAGCAGAGCGGCCAGCGGCATGGCCTCAGCCCGCGGCAAGGGGTTCGCCCTTCGGTCCGATATCCGAGGCCAGCGCGACGATCAGGGCGCGGTCCGCCGCGCCGCGCTGTGCCGCCTCGGCGGGCGTCACGACGTAGTCATCGACCGCTTCAGCGCTCAGGAGCCCATGCCGCGCCAGCAGGGCCTCGTGGGTCATCAGGCGTTCGCGCAGCGTGCTGACCTCCATGGCGAGGCGCATCGCCACAGCGACGAGCTGCGCGACGCTGGCAGCCTCTAGCGGCTGGTCCGGACCCGCGCGCCCGCTCATGACGCGCCACGCGCGCGGCGGCCGCCGAAGAAGTAGTACTGCCCGGCGCCCAGCGGCTCGTAGGTCGCCACGACCTCATCGGCGGCGAACCCCGCCTCGCGCAGCTTCGCGGCCACGTCGGTGTCGGCGAAGCCCGTCCAGAACGGCTCGCCGTTGTTGCGCACCTGCCAGTCGTTCGTGACCTGCTTGGGGATCGACATCCGCGCGGGCTGGTAGGGCACATCGGCGTTCAGGAACACGCCGCCCGGCGCCAGCAGCCGCCGCGCCTCGGCAAAGATGCGCGGCGCGATGTCGTGCCAGGTCTCGTGGAACAGGATGTGCGAGACGATCAGGTCGAAATGACCGTCGGGGTATCCGGTGCGCTGCGCATCGGCCTGCCGGAAGTGCATCGCGGCGCCGCGATCCTCGGCCCAGGCATGCGCGAACTTCACGAACGGCGCGGACAGGTCGACCCCGTGCACCTCGGCTTCCGGGAAGGCCTCCTGCAGCGCCGTGGTCTCGATGCCCGGCCCGCAGCCAAGGTCCAGGATGCGCCGGGGGGCGAGGTCCGGATAGCGGCGTTTGAGCACCGAGACGATGAAGCGGCCGATGCCGGGCTCGCCCACAGCCGCGTTCGCGCTCAGGCCCTTGGCCGAGCGATACAGCTCGATCGTGCCGAAGTAGATCAGCGCAGCGTGCAGGTCGTCGGGCCCCGCGCTGGCGAAGTAGCCGCCGGGCTGACGGTGGATCTCCACGTCCGCGATCGGCTTCGGGATCACGAGCGCAGGATCCAGAGTCAGGCTGCCGCGGGGCTGTGCCGTGACTTGCCGCGCACGGGCCTCGAAGTCGGCCTCGATCCGGCGGCAGGTCTCGTCCACCGTCTGCCACATCAGGTCCTGGGAGTTGTAGACCATCGAGCCCCAGAGCTGGAACAGCGGGTCGGACTCGAACAAGGCGCGCGCCTCATCGCGGTCGCGGGGCGCATGGCCCTGCTCGCGCGCGAAGCGCGGCTGCAGCACGGATTCGTAATGGGCGGCCAGCTGCTGCTCCAGCGTGCCGTTGGCGAAGCCCTTGAGCACGCCCACGAAACGCTGGCGGGCGGCCTCGTCGTGGAGCGGCCGGTACAGTTCACGGAGTGCGGTGGCGTGCATGGCGTGCGTCCTCAATCCTGGCGGAACGGGGGAGACTGGAGCGGGATCTTACGTGACGGCGTGCGACTCAAGCGCCCGCCCAGCGGCGCCATTCGCGCAGCGTCGGATCATCGCTCACGGCCAGGCCGATCTGGTGGCTGACGGTGATTTCGCTCGCGCCCTTCTCGGTCTCGGGCCGGGCGACGTAATACAGGTGGTAGCGGCCGCGGCCCTGCTGCCCGGGACCGAGGTCGACGAACCACGGCGTGCCCACGGCGCCGCAATCCCACAGCCGGGAACCGGAGGGCTGCGGCGCCAGCACCGCGCCCCGCTCCTGCGGCCCCGGCACGCGCTCCCACGTCAGACCGTCGCTCGAGCGGGCCAGGCCGACTCCGATCCGGGTGCCGCGCCAGCCCTCATAAAGCATCGTGAAGCGACCTTCGTGCCAGAAGACATGGCGCGTCGAGGCGCCATCGGAGTCGAAGGCCTCCGCGTCGCCGCGGCCGAAGAGCACGCCGAGGCGACGCCAGTTCAGGCCACCGTCGCTCGACTCGGCCGCGCACACCACGAAGCCCAGCTTCGGGTGGATCGTGTGGTAATACATCCGCCACAGGTCGCCGCGCAGCCGCAGCACCTGCGGCCAGCCGGCACCGCCCGCATCCGGCGCGCCCTCCGGGCCGGCGTCCAGCACGGCGCCCCGGACCGGGCCCTCCGTGCGCTGCCAGTCCAGTCCGTCGCGCGACACCGCCCTGCCGATCCGCAGCGGGAAGCCCCGCACCTCGCGACCGCGGACCTGGCGCAACTGCGAGTCGCCACCGAAGTACCACATCTCGAAGCCTTCGCTGGTGACCTGGACCTCGCCCAGCCCGAGGTGCGCGCTGTCGAAGCGCTGCGGATCCGTGGCCGGATCCATGACGGAGCCGCGATAGCCCGCGCCCGGGACACGGGTCCAGGAGCGGCCATCGGTCGAGCGGGCATGGCCGATGCGGCCGGTCGGCAGGCTGATGCTGCGGTCGAATTGCGGATCGCGGCCGTAGTACCACATGCGGAAGTCGCCGGGGCCGAGGCGCAGCACCCGCGGACAGGACACCGTAGTGGCATCCCAGAATCCGGGCCCGGCGACGGGCAGCACGAGCCCCGGTGGCAGGGCCGCCGGCGCAGCCGCAGCCGCCGGCGCAGCCCAGCCCGGGCGCGCCGCAGCCCCGAGTGCGCTGCCGGCCACCGCACCGAGCACTGTGACGAAACCCCTGCGGTCCATGCCTGCTCGCGCCATCGGTACACCCTCGCATTCCTGAAGAGACCGAGTCTACCCGAGCACGCATCGCACGCGACGGCGGTCCCGGAGTACCATGCCCGCTTCAGCAGGGAGCGACAGCCCATGGGTCGGATATTCGAGGTCAGGAAGCACACGATGTTCGCGCGGTGGAACCGCATGGCGAAGCAGTTCGCGCGCATCGCCAAGGACATCAACATGGCCGTCAAAGCCGGTGGCCCCGACCCTGACTCGAACCCCGCCCTGCGCCGGGTCATCCAGAACTCGCGTTCGGTCAACATGCCGAAGGACAAGGTCGAGGCCGCCATCAAGCGCGCCGTGGGCCGCGATGCGGCGAGCTACCAGGAAATCATCTACGAGGCCTACGCACCGCACGGCGTCGCGCTGCTGATCGAGACCGCCACGGACAACCCCACGCGCACCGTCGCCAACGTCCGCAACGTCGTTTCCAAGAACGGCGGCAACCTGGGCACGAGCGGCAGCGTCAGCTTCATGTTCAAGAAGATGGGCGTGTTCCGGCTCGAACCCGCCGGCCTCGACCAGGACGATCTCGAGCTCTACCTGATGGACCACGGGCTGGACGAAATGGGCGAGAGCACCGGCGAAAAGGGCGAGCCGCAGATCGTCATCCGCTGCGCCTTCAGCGACTTCGGGACGCTGCAGCTCGCGCTCGAGGCCCGCGGGATCACGCCGCTGTCGGCCGAGCACGAGTATGTCTGCACGCTGCCGACCGAGCTTCCCGAGGAACAGGCGGCCGAGGTACTCACGCTGATCGACAAGCTCGAACAGGAAGACGACGTGCAGCGCGTCTTCCACACCCTCGCCTGACCCCGCCTCGCAGGAACCGCATATGGATGCTTCACGTCGTTCACTGCTGATCGGGGGCACCGCCGCCGCCGCGCTGGCCCCGGGCACCACGCCCGCCGCCACGGCCTGCGCGCAACGCGGCGGCATTCCGCAGGCGCTCCCGCTGTCCGGCGCGCCGCTGCTCACGGCTTTCATGAAGCTGCGCGCCAGCACCGACCCGCGCCTGACCATCGGCTGGATGGATGCGGTCAACTATGCCTTCATCGAAGGCGAGGCGATCCCGCTCTATCGGCTCTACGCAGCCACCTGGGCGCGTTTCGAACGCCGCTCGGACGACCTGTTCGAAGGCCGCTCGATCGAGCTCGCCTATTTCACCGACATGCGCAGCGGGGAACTCCTCGAGACGCTGACGCTGCCGCGCACGGGCAGGACCGTCACCGTGCCCCGCTACCGCGCGGGACCCTCCACGCTCAAGGTGATGGCCTCGCGCAAGGAGACCCGCGAATTCGACATGCCCGGCGAGACGCGCGACGCCGGCAGCTTCTTCGTCCGGGGTCAGGCGATTTCGGAGCAGTACCTCAGCCAGCCCGAACGGCGCGGCGAACGCATCGCGATCCGCGAGGACAACGGTGCGCGCGTGGTGACCCCGGCGGGCAAGGCCGGCGGTTTCTTCTACCGCGAATGGGTGATCTGGAGCGGCGACCTCGACGCCGTCATGCGGCCCGATACGGCCTGCGTGGAGCCCGAGGTGGACTACTCCGCCACCACCGCCTGGCGCCCGTGGATGCAGATGGGCGACACGCCGGGCCACACCCTGCAGAACGGCCGCGGCGGCAAGGCGCAGCGGCCTGAGGACCTGCCGCCCGAGCACCTGAGGCTGACCCGCAAGTTCCACCCCGACCTGCTGGATGACCCAGAGCGAGTGCTCGGCAAATGAACACTCCAGAGAACCCGCAAGCCCCGGCCGCACGCGCGGCGGGCGGCTTCAGGCGCGCCCTGCTGGCCATCGTCGTGGCGGCGCTGCTGGCCGGCGCCGGCTGGACCTGGTTCACGCTGAACTGGTCCTATTCGGAGGGCGATCGCGGCGGCGTGCTGCAGAAGTTCTCGCGCAAGGGCTGGGTCTGCAAGACCTACGAGGGCGAGCTCGCGCTGTACATCGTCGGCGGTGTCGCACCCGAGATCTGGCATTTCTCGGTGCGCGACCCGAGGGTCGCCGAACGCCTGGCCAAGCTGGTGGGCGAACGCGTGCAGCTGCGCTACACGGAGCATCGGGGCGTCCCCACCTCCTGCTTCGGCGAAACCGGCTACTTCGTCGAAGACGTGCAGCGCGCGCCGCCGGTGACCGGCCTGATGGGCCCGACCCCGTAGCAGCGCCTCAGAGGTCGTTGCGCACCTCGAAGTCGACCTTGATCGCGCCTGCGTCGCGGAACTGCAGCACCAGGGGCAGGCTCTTGCCCGCAACCAGGGGAGCCTTCAGGCCGATGAGCATCAGGTGCAGGCCGCCGGGCTCGAAGGCCACCTCGGCGCCGGCGGGGATCGCGACCTGTTCGACGCGGCGCATCTTCATCATGCCGCGGTCCATCGAGCTCTGGTGGATCTCCACGCGCTCGGCCGCCGTCGTGCGAACCGCCAGCAGCAGGTCCGGACGCGGGCCGTGGTTCAGCACCTGGAGGTAACCGACCCCGATGCCTAGACCCGGCGCCGTCTCGCGTGACCAGGGCTGCCGTACCGTGACCGTGCCCTGCGAGAACTCCTGGGCGCGCGCAGCGACACCGCCGATCGCGGCGACCAGGGCCGTGGCAACCCAGAGGATCAGTCGTAGTCGGGTCATGGAACGATGCTTCCTGCAATCAGGGGTTGCCGACATGGGGTCCGCTCCCCGCACGGCTCGAGCGTGGCGAGACTACGGGCAACCCGCCGCGGCGCACAAGAGCAACGGATTGCCTTGTCGGCGAAGTCGATCCTATAGTCCGATGCAATGAAAACCGTATACCTGTTCGACGCCTTGCGGACTCCGCGCGCCAAGGGCAAGCCGGATGGCGCCCTGGCTAGCCTGTCTCCCCATGAACTCATCGCGCAGCTGGTCGCTGCGCTGCGCGGGCGTCATGGCGCATCCGCGCTGGCGGCCGTCCAGCGGCTGGCGCTCGGCTGCGTCACCCAGTCCGGAGCGCAGGGCGGCCACGTCGCCCTGATGGCGCGCAGCCATGCCGGACTGCCGGACACGGCGGTCGCCACCACCCTCAACAACTACTGCGTCTCGGGCATGAGTGCGCTCGCGCTCGCCGCCCGCAACGTCGCAGCGGGCGAGGAAGACCTCGCGCTCGCCGGTGGCGTCGAATGCATGTCGCAGTCGCCTTTCGAGGGCGATCGCGCGCCGTTCTATACCGACCTCGCGCTCGCGGCGCACCTGCGTTTCGTGTCACCGCCGATCGTCGCGGACCTGCTCGCCACGCTGCACGACATCACCCGCGACGAAATCGACGCGGTCACCGTCGACTCGCACCGCCGTGCGGGCGAGGCCTGGGCCGAGGGCCGCTACGCGTCGACCGTGGTGCCGATGCGGCGCGCCGACGGCACCCGGGTCGAACGCGACGAAATGATCCGGCCCGCGCTGACCGTCGCGGACCTGGCGCGCTTCACGCCAGCCTTCGCGGCACTCGGCGCGCTCGGCCACGACGCGCTGCTGACCGCCTGGATCCCCGGGCTGGCCGAAGTGCGCCACCTGCACGGCATCGCGCACTGCCCGCCGATCGCCGACGGCGCCGCGCTGCTGTTGCTGGGCTCCGGCGAACGCGGTGCCGAACTCGGCCTGCGGCCGCGCGCCCGCATCGAGGCCGTGTCGGAAGCGAACACCGATCCCCTGCAGCCCTTCGCGGCCGGCGACGCCTGCCTGCACCGCCTGCTCGCCCGCCAGGGTCTGGCGCTTTCCGACATCGGCGCGATCGAATACATGGAAGCCTTCGCCGCGGTTCCCGCGAAATTCCTGCGCACGCCGGGACTCGACCCCGGACGCGTGAACGGCAGTGGCGGACACCTCGCGATGGGCCATCCCATGGGCGCCTCCGGCGCGATCCTGGTCACCACGCTGCTGGCGGAGATGGAGCGACGCGACGTCGAATGGGGCGTGGCGGTCGCGCACGCGGTATCAGGCGTCGGCGCAGCCACGCTGCTGCGCCGCGTCGCGGCTTGAACGAAACGCCCGACAGCCTCACCGCGCCGGACCCCGGCGCGCAGCCGTTCGTCGCGCCCTGCCGCAGCCTCGACGCCGCCGCCCCGCTGCGCTGGCTGCGCAGGGGCTGGGCGGACCTGTGCGCGGCGCCGCGCCTGAGCCTGGGCTACGGCCTGGCCATCGTGCTGCTCTCCTGGATGATCGCAGGGCTCGGTCTGCGGCTCGGCAGCTACTGGGTGCTGCTGGCGCTGCTCTCGGGTTTCGTGTTCATCGCGCCGGTACTGGCGCTGGGCCTGTATGCGATCAGTCGCCAGCTCGAGGCCGGCGTCACGCCCTCGCTGGCGAGCGGGCTGCGCCAGCAGCGCCGCAGCCTCGGCAACGCCATGGTGTTCGCGCTGGTCCTGCTGATCGTGTTCCTGGTGTGGGCGCGCGCAGGCTCGATGGTGCACGTGTTCTTCCCCGCCGACGCGGACCCGGGATGGCAGGGGCTGGTGGCCTTCTTCGGCATCGGCTCGGCGGTGGGCTCGCTGTTTGCGCTGGTCAGCTTCGCGATCAGCGCTTTTTCATTACCGATGCTCTGCGACCGCGACGTCGATGCGGTCAGTGCGGTGGTCTCCAGCGTGAATGCCGTGCTGCGCAACAAGCGCGCCATGGCGGTCTGGGTGGCGCTGATCGTGCTGCTGACGGCGCTCGGCTTCGCCACCGCGCTCGTGGGCCTGGGCGTCACCCTGCCGCTGCTCGGGCACGCCACCTGGCATGCCTACCGCGACACCCTCGATGCGGGGGCCTGGCCGGCGCAACCGCTCTAGCGGCGGCTATTCGGTCTCGCGCCCGAGCTGGCGGCGCACGGCTTCCTCGCGCGCGTCGTCGATCACGAGCATCACGCCCCCGGTATCGGCCAGCGTCTCGTCGCGGGCAAACACGCCCGTCAGCACGGTCTCGGGCCCCAGCTCGCCCTGCTGGAACAGCGCCCACATCTCGCGCGCATACTCGGTGGCCAGCAGCTCCGGGGCGAAGCGACCCAGCGTGGCGCGCAGGTTGTTGACGTCGCGCTCGAGCATGGCCAGCGCGCCGTTGTTGCCGGCCGCGTTGACGGCCTGCGGCAGGTCGATGATGACCGGACCATCGGGAGCCACGAGCACGTTGAACTCGGACAGGTCGCCATGGATCAGCCCGAGGCTGAGCATGCGCACCACCTGCCGGATCAGGACCGCGTGGTACTCGCGCGCGAGTTCCGGCGAGAGATCCACCTCGCCCAGCCGCGGAGCCGGATCGCCCGCCGCGTCGGCGATCAGTTCCATGACCAGCACGTCGTTGAAGTAACCGTAGGGCTTCGGCACCCGCACGCCCGCGGCGACCAGCCGGTACAGGGCGTCCACCTCCGCGTTCTTCCAGGCGGATTCCTGTTCGCGCTTGCCGAAGCGGGTGCTGCGCCCCATGGCGCGCGCCTCGCGGCTGCCGCGCACCTTGCGGCCCTCCTGGTACTGGGCGCGCTTCTGGAAACTGCGCTGGGCCATGTCGCGGTAGACCTTGGCGCAGCGCACCTGGTTGCCGGCGCGCACCAGGTAGACGGTGGCTTCCTTGCCGCTCTTGAGCGAACGCAGGACCTCGTCGATGACGCCGTCGTCGATCAGCGGCTGCAGGCCGGGAGGGGTCTTCATGGGGGGCATCGCGGAGGGCGGGTCGGGGGCGGCGATCTTACAGGTCCGGCACCTTGAACGAGCGGAACATGCAGCCCACGGGGTTGAATCCGCGGCCCCACCCCCTTAGCGTGAGGCTTTAGCAGAGGAGAGCCTGCATGCCGAGCACAATGGACGTCAGGGATTTCGCCGCGCGCTTCATGACCGCACTGGGGCGCGGCGACCCGGACGAGGTTCGGGCCTTCTACGCCCCGGATGCCGCGCTGTGGCACAACTTCGACGATGTCGCGCAGACCGTCGACGAGAACCTCAACCTGATGGCCTGGATGGCCCGCAAGCTGCCGCAGCGGCACTATCGCGTGACCCGCCTCGAACTGCTGCCGGATGGCTGGATGCAGCAGCATGTCCTCGAGGCCACGCTGCCCGACGGCCGCCCGTTCCGCCTCCTCGCCTGCTGTGTCGTGCAGGTGAAAGACGGCGTGATCACGCGGATCGACGAATACCTGGACCCCGCCCAGGCGGCCGTGCTGCGCACGCTGCGGTCCTGAACCGGGCACGGCCCAGAGCGCCCGCAGCGCGGCGCCCGGGGCGCCCGGTGCCCGCGGGCGACGGCGCCCCCTAGACGGGCCGCCGCGATTGCGTGATGCGGAACCGCGAACTGACGAACGCCAGGTCGGTCAGGGTCGCGTTGCCCGCCGGGTTGAGCCCGGTGACGTGGTAGTCGCTGTAGGCGGCCGCGAAGTTCAGCGGCATCGGACCCGTCAGGTTGCAGGTGAGCTGCGCCCCGGCGCGCGAATAGTCGGTCTCGGCTCGTTCGAGGTAGGCCTCGTCCGTCGAGTACACGAAGGCCGTGATGCCCCCGCCGAGCCGCGCGTCCTCGGTTGCGGCGCGCAGCGCCGTGTCACGGTCCGCGGTCTCGATCACGAAGCCGATCGGGCCAAAGCGCTCTTCTTCGTAGAGATCGCGCGCCTCGGTGCCCACGGCGACCAGCAGCGGGGTGCGCGTGCGCGCCGCGGGGAACTCCGGATGCGCATAGCTCGATGAGGCCTGCAGCACGCGTCCGCGCCGCGCGCCCTGCTCGGCCATCGCGTCGATCAGCGACAGCGTCGCCTCGGACTGGATCGCCGCCATGATCGGGCCCGCTCGCCTGGGGTCCGTGGCGATCGCCGCCATCGCGGCCGCGAGCGCCGCGCCGAATTCGTCGGCTCCGATGCGCCCGCCTGCGCAGCGGATGCCGTCGCGCGGCACGTAGACGTTCTGCGGCGAAGTGCACATCTGGGCGGAGAACAGGCTCATCGTGGTCGCCAGGCTGCGCACCACGGGCTCCAGCGCCTCGACCGACTCGATCACCACGGTGTTGACGCCGGAGGTCTCCGAATAGCACAGCGCCGGCGGCGCGTTGGCCTCGACCCACGCGCCGAAGCGCGCGCTGCCGGTGAAGTCGACGATGGCCGTCTGCGGATGCGTCACGAGGATCTTGCCGAGCGGCGCTTCCGGCGTGTCCAGGCAGAGCGTGACGAGATCGGGCGAATAGCCGGCAGCGGCGAGCACCTCGCGGCAGGTGCGCACCGCCAGCGCCATGGGCAGGATGGCGCCCGGATGCGGCTTGAGGATCACCGGATTGCCGGTCGCGAGGTTCGCGAGCAGCGCCGGATAGGCGTTCCAGGTGGGGAAGGTGGCGCAGGCGAAGCACACCGCCACGCCGCGCGGCACCAGCCGATAGCGCTTGTTCAGGCGGATCGTCGCTGCACCGAAGCGCCGCTCCCAGGTCGCTTCGGCAGGCACGTCGGACATCGCGGCCCAGGCATAGGCCAGGGCTTCAACACCCCGATCGAGCGCATTGGTGCCGCTGCCCGCATAGCTCATCAGCGCGCTCTGCCCGGCGGTGTGCATCACCGCCTGCGCGGTCGCGAAAACCCCCGCATACAGGCGATCGACGATCTCCATGCAGACGCCGAGGCGCGCCTGCGGTGGCGCGGCCGCCCACTGCGGCAGCGCCGCACGCGCGGCGGCGAACAGCGCGTCGGGATCGGCCTGCGGGTAGTCGATGCCCAGCGGCTCGCGCGTGTAGGGCGACACTTCGCCGGCGATCCGGCCCACGGTGCCCGGCTGCCCGAGCTCGAAGGCGCGGCCGAGCTGCTGCCGGAACGCCAGCGCGGCGGCCTCCGCCGCGGCGCTGCCACCGGGGTGGCGATCCGGCGTCTCGCCGAACAGCGAGAAATGGCCGCGGCTGCGGCAGGCCGCCCGCGCCTGCTCGAGCGCGGGCCGGTGACGGTCGAACAGGGACAGCGCCGGGGCGTGCATCGCGAGGCTCAGGCGAACGACGGCCGCTGCACGGCGGCGGTGTATTCAGCGACCAGCCGCTCGACGATCGCCGCGACGGGTTCCACGGCGTGGATCGCATTGACCCCCTGCCCGGCCGACCAGATGTTCTTCCAGGCCTTCAGCTGGCCCTGGGAATTCGACCAGTCCATCTTGTCCTTGCCGACCAGCGCATCGGGATCGAGCCCCGCCGCCACGATGCTCTCGCGCAGGTAGTACGCGTCGGCCCCGGAGAAGGTCCGGGTGAGCACGAGGTCCTCGAGCGAGGCCCGCACCACCATGTCGCGGTAGGCCTGCGCAGCGAGGCTCTCCTGCGCGACGATGAAGGGCGTGCCCGCATAGGCGAGGTCGGCGCCGAGCAACTCGGCCGCGCGGATCGCGCCGCCGTGCCCGATGCTGCCCGAGAGCGCGATGATCCCGGGAAAGAATTCGCGCACCGCCGCGACGAACGCGAAGGGCGAGATCGCGCCGGTATGTCCGCCGGCACCGGCGCAGACCAGCACCAGGCCGTCGACGCCGCTCGCCGCGGCCTTGCGGGCGAAGGCGAGGTTGCTGACGTCGGCGAAGACTTTGCCCCCGTAGGCGTGCACCCGGGGCACCACCGGCGCAGGACTGCCGAGCGCGGTGATGACCAGCGGTGGCTGGTACCGGTCGACGAGCTCGAGTTCCGCGCCGAGCCGGTCGTAGGAGCTGTGGGTGACGAGGTTCAGGGCCCAGGGGCCGCAGGAGTCCGGCGTCGCCTGGCGGGCCGCAGCGTGGGCGGTGGCGATCTGCCCGAGCCAGGCGTCGAGGATCTCGAGGCTGCGCGCGTTCGGCGCGGGGATGGCCCCGGCGATCCCCGCGCGACAGGCGGCGATCACGAGGTCCGGCCCGGACACCAGAAACATCGGCGCGGCGACCAGCGGCAGCCGCATCCCGGGCCGGAGTGAGCCGAGGCGGTCCACGCCCCGATCGGTCGACGCAGTCTGCGGCATATGCTGGCTCCCCGAAACTTTCATTATGATACCTTCCAGACTATCGCAGCCCAAGGCGCGGCGTGCACTGGAGAGCGGCAATGGCCAGCGGAATATACGTAATCGGCGGCTACCAGACGGATTTCTCCGCGAACTGGGCGCGCTCGGGCCGGGAAATCGCCGACGGCATCCGCGAGGTGCTCGAGGGCGGGCTGGCGGCGACCGGCCTCGAGGCGCGCGAACTCGACACCGTTCACGTCGGCAACTTCGCCGCCGAACTGTTCTGCGGCCAGGGTCACCTCGGTGGCCTGGTCGCCGCGGCGCACCCTGACCTCGCGGGGGTCCCCGCGTCGCGCCACGAGGGCGCCTGTGCCTCGGGCAGCCTCGCCATGCTGGCCGCCAGCGCCGAACTGGAAGCCGGCCGCTACGGGCTCGCCGCGGTGCTCGGCATCGAACAGATGCGCAACGTCCCGGGCGACGAGGCGGCGCGCCTGATCGGCCCGACCGCCATGTGGGCCGGCCACGAATGCCTGGACGTGAAGTACCCGTGGCCGCACGTGTTCAGCGAGCTCGCCGGGGAATACGACCGGCGCTACGGCCTGCGCAGCGAGCACCTCGCGCGCATCGCCGAGATCAACTTCGGCAACGCGCGGCGCAACCCCAACGCGCAGACGCGGCGCTGGAGCTTCACCCCCGAGAGCTTCTCCGACGATCCCGTCGCGAACCCCGTCATCGACGGCCGCATGCGCAAGCAGGACTGCGGCCAGATCAGCGACGGCGCGGCCATCGTGTTCCTGGCCACCGAGCCGGTGGCGCGCGCCTGGGCGGCCCGCCACGGCCGGCAGCCCGGATCGCTGGCGCGCATCCTCGGCTGGGGCCACCGCACGGCGCCCATCACCTACGCGGCCAAGCTCGCCGCGAGCCGCGACCAGCCCTACGTCTTCCCGTTCGTGCGGGCCACCATCGAGGATGCCTTCCGGCGTGCCGGCCTGCCCGGCGTCGACGCGATCGACGGCATCGAGACGCACGACTGCTTCACCAGCACCGAATACATGGCCATCGACCACTTCGGCATCACGCCGCCCGGCCAGAGCTGGCAGGCGATCGAGGCCGGCGACATCGAGATGGGCGGCCGGATCCCCGTCAACCCCAGCGGCGGCCTGATCGGCCTCGGGCATCCGGTCGGCGCCACCGGCGCGCGCATGGTGCTCGACTGCTACAAGCAGGTCACCGGCACCGCCGGCGACTACCAGGTCGAGGACGCCGCAACCTTCGCCACCCTGAATGTGGGCGGCAGCGCCACCACGACCGTCAGCTTCGTCATCGGCCGCGCGGAATGAACCGCGGCGCCCCGCAGGAGACTCGCATGCGCAAGTACACCGACTTCAACACGCAGGATCCGCCGGACCGCCCGAGCTGGGTCGACGGCATCGACAACCCCTACCTGCACGGCCCCTACACGCCGGTGGTCTCGGAGATCACCGCCGTGGACCTGCCCGTCACGCAGGGCGAGATTCCGGCGGACCTGTACGGCGCCTCGCTGCGCCAGGGACCCAACCCGATCCTCGAGCCGCGCGGCGCCTACCACTGGTTCGATGGCGACGGCATGGTGCATGGCGTCTACTTCCGCGACGGCAAGGCCAGCTACATCCGCAAGTGGGTGCAGACCCGCGCGCTCCATGAGGAGATCGAGACCGGCAAGGTCAGGCTGTCGGGCGTGATGGGCCCGTACGACCTGGCGGGGATCGCCGGCCACGAGGTCGACGCGATGAACCCGGACTACTGCAAGGACACCTCGAACACGACGCTGAACCTGCACAACGGCAAGCTGCTTTCTGCCTGGTACAACGCCGGCCGGATCCATGCGCTGGATCCGCTGACCCTCGAGACCTCGGGCGAGGAATCCTTCGGCGGCGGGCTGGACACGCCGCTCAACGCGCACGGCAAGGTCGATGCGCTCACGGGCGAATACATCAACTACGGCTATGCGGATTTCCAGCCGTGGCTCACGTACTACGTGTTCGCGCCGGACGGCAGCGTGCGCCACAAGGCGCGCATCGACCTGCCCGGGCCGCGGCTGCCGCACGACACGACCATCACGAAGAACCACACGATCCTGCACGACTTCCCGCTGTACCACGACACCAGCGTGCTGAAGCGGACCGGGCACCGCGTGGTGCAGTTCCACCGCGACCAGCCCTCGCGCTTCGGGGTGATCCCCCGCTACGGCACGCAGGAACAGGTGCGCTGGTTCGAGTTCCAGCCGGGTTACGTGCTGCACATGGTCAATGCCTGGGAAGAAGGCGACTGGATCACCATGGACGGCTGCTTCCAGCCGGATCCGACCATCCGCCGCGACCCGTCGGAAGGTCCGCTGAGCTCGATGCTGGCCTACCTGCGCTACAAGGGGCACCTGCGCCGCTGGCGCATGAACCTGCGCACCGGCGAATCCAGCGAGCAGCAGCTCGACGACCTCAACGTCGAGTTCTGCCTGCCGGACATCGAGCTGTACGGGCAGCAGACGCGCTACTCGTATCACCAGCTGATCCCCACGGACCTGCAGACGCTCGCGTTCGAAGGCCTGGTGAAGTACGACCACCTGAACGGCTCGCGCGAGGTCTACCACTATCCCAAGGGCTGGTTCCCGAGCGAAGCACCGTTTGCGAAGAGCACGAAGGGCGGCGACGAGGACAGCGGATACGTGACCACGCTGGCGACGAACGCCGCGGACTGGAGCTCCGAAGCCTGGATCTTCGACGCGAAGCACATCACGGCCGGCCCCATCGCGCGCGTCGCGCTGCCGGGCCGGGTCGCGGCGGGCTTCCACGCCAGCTGGGTCCCCGGCCAGCAGCTGTGGGGCCATGCCGCGCGGGGGCGCTGAGGAGCGCCCCTAGACCGGCACCGAGGCGGTGCGCACGACCTCGCGCAGCACGAAGCTCGATTCCACGCGGGCGACGCCGGGCAGCTTCGTGAGCACCTCGCCGTGGATGCGCTCGATGTCGGCGGCGCTGCGCGCCACGACGCGCAGCACGTAGTCCGAGCCCCCGGTGGTCAGGTAGCACTCGACCACCTCGGGCACGCATTTCACCGCGGCCTCGAACGCCCGCAGCTCACGATCGATCTGGCTCTTGAGCGTGATGCGCACCAGCAGGCTCATGTCCATGCCGAGCTTGGCGAGGTTGAGGATCGCGGCATAGCGCTCGATGTACCCCTCGGCCTCCAGCGTCCGCACGCGGCGCAGGCAGGCGGATTCGGACAGCCCGACCCGGGCCGCCAGGTCCGAGTTCGGGATGCGCCCGTTGCGCTGCAGCTCCTCGAGTATCCGCCGGTCGATCCGGTCGATTGGCATATTCCTGCTCCTGGAATCACTCGCACGCAATTATCTGCGAATCCGGCGCCTCATGGGCTCTGGCATTGCAATCCTGCGTCGCACGGCGCGGAGCACACTGAACCCTCCTGAAACCGTCGAGGGAGTGCCCCATGCGCATCGGAGTCCCGAAGGAGATCAAGGTCCACGAGTACCGCGTCGGCCTGGTGCCCGCGTCGGTCCGTGAACTCGTCGGCCATGGCCACGAGGTCCGCGTCGAAACCGGCGCCGGCGCCGGCATCGGATGCCCGGACGCGGATTACCGGGAAGCCGGCGCCACCATCGCCGCCAGCGCCGCGGAAGTGTTCGGCGAGGCGGAACTGATCGTCAAGGTCAAGGAGCCGCAACTGCCGGAGTGCGCCCTGCTGCGCGCCGGGCAGCTGCTGTTCACCTACCTGCACCTCGCCGCCGACCGGCCGCAGGCCGAGGCGCTGGTGGCTTCGGGTGCGCAGGCCATCGCCTACGAGACGGTGACCGCCTCCGACGGTTCGCTGCCGCTGCTGACGCCGATGAGCGAGGTCGCGGGCCGCATGTCGGTGCATGTCGGCGCGGGCCTGCTGCACAAGGCCGCGGGCGGCCGCGGCGTGCTGCTGGGCGGCGTGCCGGGCGTGCCGCCCGCCAAGGTGGTGATCCTCGGCTGCGGCGTCGCGGGGACCCATGCCGCCGAAATGGCCGTCGGCATGCGCGCCAGCGTCACGGCCATCGACCGCTCGCTGAAGCGCCTGCGCGAACTCGACCAGCAGTTCCGCGGCGACGTGCATACGCTGTACTCCACCGCCGACGCGATCGAGCGCGAGATCCGCGACGCCGACCTGGTCATCGGCGCGGTGCTGGTGCCCGGCGCCTCGGCGCCCCGCCTCGTCACCGAGGCGATGGTGCGCGGCCTGCGTCCGGGGACCGTGCTGGTCGACATCGCGATCGACCAGGGCGGCTGCTTCGAGACCAGCCGGCCGACCACCCACGCCGACCCCACCTTCGTCAAACACGGCGTGGTGCACTACTGCGTCACCAACATGCCCGGCGCCGTGGCGCGCAGCTCCGCCTTCGCGCTGAACCACGCCACCCTGCCCTACGTGCAGGCGATCGCCGGCCTGGGCTGGGAAGCGGCCGCGGCTCGCGATCCGGGCCTGGCGGCGGGGCTCAACGTGAGCGCAGGCCGTATCGTGCATCCGGCGGTGGCCCGCGCCCTGACTTGATTTCTGGCGCGGCAGCTGGCAGCAATGGCGCATGCCAAAACTGTCACGCCGTACCCTGATCGTCGCCGGCCTCGCCGCCGGCGGCGCCCTGCTCGTCGGTTACGGGCGCCGCCGCCTGGATGACGGGGACGCCACGACGAACTTCGGAGCCACCACTCCCGCGTCCGTCGCACTGAACCCGTGGATCAAGATCGCCCCCGACGGCACCGTCACCTTCGGCATCCACCGCGCCGAGATGGGCCAGGCGATCGTCACCACGATCGCGATGATCCTCGCCGAAGAGATGGATGCGGACTGGTCGCGCGTGCGCCATGAGTTCACGCCCGTCGACCGCGACTATTACAACTTCGGCTTCGTCAACCGGGCCCAGCCCTTCGGCGACCCGGAGCGCCATCTCGGCGCGCGCGCGGGCACCGCGGCGCTGCGCGGCGTCATGCACGCGCTGGGTCTCAACCTCACCGTCGGCAGCGGCAGCACGATCGACGCCTGGGAGACCCTGCGCCCCGTCGCGGCCGCCACCCGTGCGCTGCTCGTGGACGCGGCCGCCGCGCGGCTCGCCGTGCCGCGCGAGCAGCTCGAGACGCGCGAGGGCTTCGTGCGGCACGCCGCCAGCGGTCGCACGCTCGGCTATGGCGAACTGGCCGGCGACGCCGCCCGTCTCGAGCCACCGCGCAAGCCCCCGCTCAAGGATCCGGCCAGCTACCGGCTGATCGGCCGCGACCCGCCCCGGCTCGAGCTGCCCGCCAAGATCGACGGCAGCGCCGTGTTCGGCCTGGACGTGCGGGTGGCCGGCATGCGGCACGCAGCAATCCTGCGCTGCCCGGTCTTCGGCGGCGCGGTCCTGCGCTTCGACGACGCGGCAGCGCGCGGCATCGCGGGCTATGAACGCACCGAGCAGCTGCTGCCGGACACCCTGGCCGTGGTGGCCCGTGACAGCTGGGCCGCGCTGCAGGCCGCGCAGCGGCTCAGCGTCGAATGGACGCCGCCCTCGCCCGCCACCGCCGCCCTGTCGAGCGAGGCGCTGCTCGAGGAGTACCGCGGACTCTTTGACTCACCCGATGTCCTGCAGGTGGTGGAGCACGCGAACGACCCGGCGGGCAAGGACACGGCCGGGGCGCCCCCGGGCTTCGAGCGCGAGTACTCCGTGCCCTTCCTCGCGCATGTCTGCATGGAACCCATGAACGCGACCGCGCACCTGCGCGCCGACGGCTCCCTCGCGCTCTGGGCGCCGACGCAGTCGCCGTCGCTGGCGCGCAGCGAAGCGGCGCGCATCGCCGGCCTCGAGCCCGAACGCGTCGAATTCCACTCGACGCTGCTGGGCGGCGGTTTCGGGCGGCGCGCCGAACTCGACTACGTGGTCGCCGCGGCCACTCTGGCGACCCGCATGCCCGGGGTACCGGTGCAGGTGTTCTGGTCGCGCGAGCAGGACCTGCAGCACGACATGTACCGGCCGGCGGCGGCCGCCCGCATGCGTGCGCGGCTCGCGCCGGACGGCACGCTGGCCGCGGTCGAGGCCGTGGTGGTCGCGCAGTCCGTGCTCGCCAGCAACGGCGAACGCATGCCGACGCCCCGCGCCACCGCCGCGGCCGAGGACAAATCCATCGTTGCCGGGATCAGCGACACGATGTACGCCTGGCCCGACCCGCAGGTGGGCCTCGTGGGGCGGCAGCTGGTCATTCCGGTCGGGTTCTGGCGCAGCGTCGCGCATTCCCACAGCGTGTTCTTCGTCGAGAGCTTCATCGACGAACTCGCCGCGGAGCTGGGGCTGGCGCCGCTGCAGCTGCGCCGCGGCTGGCTCGCCGGCAAGCCGCGCCATCTCGCGGTGCTCGAGGCCGCGGCGCTGCACGGCAGGCTGTCGGAAGCGCTGCCTGCGGGAGAAGGCCGCGGGATCGCACTCAGCGAATCCCACGGCAGCATCGCGGCGCATGTCGTGCACCTGCGCGCAGCGCCCACGCTGCAGCTGCTGCGCGTGACCACCGTGCTCGACTGCGGTCGCGTGGTGCGCCCGGGCAGCGTGCGCGCCCAGCTCGAGGGCTCGGTGATCGACGGACTGTGGTCGGCGCTGCACAGCGAGGTGAAGATCGAAGGGGGTCGCGTGCTGCAGGGCAACTTCCACGACTATCCGCTGCTGCGGATCGGCGAGGTGCCGCCGATCGACGTGCACCTGATCGAATCGACCGAGCGCCCCGGGGGCGTCGGCGAGCCCGCCGTGCCGGGGGTCGCCCCGGCACTGTGCAGCGCGCTGCACGCGGCGACAGGACGGCGTTTCCGCCGCCTGCCGCTGCGCCTGGCCTAGGGCTTGCGCGGCGCGGGCTTCTGCTCGCGCGCGTAGTTCTCGAGGCTCGAGAGACTGGGATCGACCCATTTGTCCGGGGCCGTCAGGTACTTCGGGTAACGCTCCTTGACGCGCGCCAGCACCTGCGGCGGCGCCTGCTCCGGGCTCTCGATGCTCGAGAAACGCCCCATGTAGTAGATGTGGCCGGGGGTCTGCCCCATCAGCATCCACGGCAGCCACGGCGTCAGCCGCGCCCACACGCCGTTGTGCGGCAGGTGGGTGAGCTTCGGATTCAGCACGTCTTCGCGGCGCATGAAGTAGCGGAACATCTCCGACACCTGGTTCGTCGGGCCCGCCGACTCGCGCGGCCACTTGTCCGGCTGCAGCGCGCTCGGATAGAAAAGGTGGATGTCGGTGTCGAGCGTGACCGTGTCGTTGATCAGGCCCCAGGGCAGCACGAACGGACGGCGCGGCGGCTTGTCCTTGTTCAGGCCACCGTAGCTCGGCGGATCCGGGTACCACTCGCTGATGACGTAGTTGAAGGGATCGTTGGCGATGTCGACGACCTTGACGCGCTCGCCGATGAACGGGTTGTCCCACTCTTCGAGGATCGCGCCGGTCTTGAGGTCGCGGTAGAACACGAGCTCGCGGCACAGCCGCTGCCAGCTGCCGTCCGGCTGCTTCAGCACGCGCAGGCCCGAGAACACTTCGAATCCGAACAGCGGCTTGATGACCTCGCCGGGGCGCACCGAGTGCACGACGCCGGTGGCGTAGCCGTGCACGAACTTGCCGGGCGCGGTGTCACCCTCGAGGCGGGCGCGCGTGTCGCGGTTCCAGATCGGATCCTTGAACAGACGCTGCAGCTCGGCGTCGGACGCCGTGGCAGCGGCCGCCTGGGCGACCGGCGCCGCAGCGAGCGCCGAGACGCCGAGGGCGGCACCGCCCTGCAGCGCGCGGCGGCGCGACAGGAGAAGACGATTGAGCATCGATGTCATGGACTGACCCCGGAAATGTGCCGGCAGGAGCGCCGTGCACCGAGTGTGACAGCGGCAGCATGCGCCGAGGAACGCTCACCCCGGCGGTGCCCGCAATACGGTTGAGGACGCGCCCGAATCAGGCGACGATCGCGCCCGTCGCGCCGGCAAACCCGCCGACGCGCGCCTCCCGGAGACCTCGCATGATCGGATTCATCACCCTGGGCACCAACGACCTGCCGCGCGCCGCAGCGTTCTATGACGCCCTGCTGCCCCTGCTGGGCGCGCGGCGCAGTTCGGAGTCGGCACGCTATGTGGGCTGGTCCTCCGCCCAGGGCGCACCGATGCTGCTGGCGATCGTGCCGCACGATGGCCAGCGCGCCACCCCCGGCAACGGCACGATGGTCGCGCTGCAGGCGCAGGACCGCGGATTGGTCGACCAGGTGCACCGCAAGGCCCTGGAACTGGGCGCGACCGACGAGGGCGCCGCAGGACCGCGGAACGGCAGCTTTTACGGCGGGTATTTCCGGGACCCGGATGGCAACAAGCTGGTGGTCTATTGCATGCAGGCCTGAAGGACTCTGGCCTGGATCAAGGGAAACTGGCGAACCCTGCATAAAGGCGCACCTTTTGGCACCCAATGCTGCGTTTTCGCTACGTTGCCGTGGCGAATATCGGGCAGCGGACAGGAATTTCAAACCCTCCCCGTTGGCAAGCCTGGTTCGTGTAGGCGGCCTTGTGCAGGCAGCCCCGAAGGCCCAAGTCCGCCTTCACCCGGCCCTGCCCCAGGCCGGCCCGGGGAAGCCAGGCGCACACCGACCCACCCCGCCGCTTCAACCGACAGCTCCCCCACCTTTCGAACTCAAAGCAGACGGGACTGCGCCGGAGGCGCCCGCGCCCCGAGCGGCAGCTCGGACTGGCATGGATCCGGGGCCGAGCGCTCCAGGTGGGCGAGGATCTTCGCGATGACCTGCGGCTCCTCGATGCTGGAAATGACCTTGAGCTTCCCGCCGCAACAGATCGTTGGAGCGCAGCCGTGACCGATAAAGTGCCCTGCTTCGTCGCAGTTGACGGTGTACGTCCCTGACGTATACTGGTGTCATGCTCACGTTCATCGAAACCAAGCTCTTCTCGCGCTTGGTCGGTGAGTACCTGACGGACGAAGAGTACGCAGCCCTGCAGTGGCGCCTGGCGAGTGACCCCTCTGCCGGGGACCTCGTTCGGGGCAGTGGCGGCGTTCGGAAGGTGCGCTGGGGCGTCTCCGGACGCGGCAAGAGCGGCGGGGTCAGGGTTATCTACTACGCCAGAACCCACCTGGGTGAAATCTGGCTTTTGACGATCTACGCCAAGAACGTTTCGGAGAGCATCTCCGCATCCGTCCTGCGTCAGATCCGGGAGGAGATCGATGGCTAGAGCGAAGCGCAATGTCGGGCTTGAGATTCTCGAAGGCATTCGCGAAATCAAGCGTGGTGAGCATGGTCGTGTGGCCAAGGTGCCTCCCGTGGCTGAGGTGCGTGCCCGGACGGGGCTGTCCCAGTCTGAATTCGCCAGACTCATGGGTGTCTCGGTCAGAACCCTGCAGGAATGGGAGCAGGGTCGTAGAGCTCCGTCTGGCGCTGCCAGGACGCTGATTCTCATTGCGGCCAAGAATCCGGCGACGTTGGCCGAGGTTGCGTAGACCGCAGGGGTCTAACAAATCGTTGGAGCGCA
>CAJACZ010000239.1 GCA_903938365.1 uncultured Pseudomonadota bacterium
CGCAGTGCGATCGGTGCGTTCTTCATCATGTCGGTGGCCACCGGGCCCGGGTTGAGCAGCGCCACCGACACGCCGTCCTTCTTCGCCTCGTAGGCGAGGTTGAGCATCAGCATGTTCACCGCCGCCTTGCTGGCGCGGTACGAATAAACGCGGGCGGAGTTGACCATGCCCAGCGAGCCTTCGCCGGAAGAGACCGTCACGACCTTCTTCTGCGAACTCGCGCGCAGGCTCGGCATCAGTGCTTCGGTGAGCTTGAACGGCGCGATGGTGTTGGTCTCGAGCACCTTGCGGAACACGTCGTAGTCCACCGAGCCGAAGCGCTGCGTCTCCCGGTCGAGGATGCCGGCGTTGTTGACCAGCACGTCGATCGGCTGCCCGCGGTACTTCGCCGCGAGGGCATCGACCTGCGCGTGGTCGGTGACATCCAGCGCCTCCATCTTCAGGTCCGGGTCTGCTGCCGCCAGCGCCTGCAGTTCGGTGGCCTCGTCCGGCCGGCGCGCGGTGGCGATGACCTTCCAGCCGCGCGCCACATAGACGCGCACGATCCCGAGGCCGATGCCGCGGTTCGCGCCCGTGACCAGCACCGTCGGCACGGGTTCGGCGGACTGTGCAGCGGGGGCAGCGGCGGTCGCGGCGAGGGCGACGAGCGCGGCGGCGAGTTTTCCGGAGCGGGGCGTGCTGGGGTTCATGAGAGGTCCTGGCCTGGGGTTGCGGGCAGGCCACGGCGCTCGAGCGTATAGCCCGTGAGCGCGCCCGCGGCACCGATGACGAACAGTGCGGGCACCCAGGCCACGCAGGCATAGATCGCGGCGATGGCCGTGGCGGACTGACTGTCGCTGGCGTCGCCCAGGCCCGACGCGTAGCCGCCGGCGGCGAGGATCAGCCCGGCCGCGGTCACGCCCAGCGCATAGGCGATCTTCTCGACCATCGAGTACACGCCCGTGAGCGCGCCCTCGCGGTTGAGGCCGGTGAGCTGGCGGTCGTGCGCGATGGTGTCGGGCAGCAGGGACTGGCCGATCAGCAGCATGCCCCCGGAGCCGACGCCACCGAGCAGCGCGATCGCCGCCACTGCCCAGCCTGCCGTACCCGCGCCGGTGAGCAGCCAGCCGAGCTGGCCGGCGGCGAAGGTCAGTGCCGCGAGCCAGTACACCGGGACCTTGCCGATGCGCCGCGACAAGGCGAGCCACAGCGGCTGCGAGGCGATCAGCGAGATCGTGGAGGCGGTGATGATGGTCGCGATCGCGGCGTTGCCGGTGCGCAGCACGTGCGCGGCGAAGAACGCCAGCCCAGCCTGCGACACGGCGAAGCCGAGCAGCTGCAGCAGCTTGACCAGCATCAGCACCAGGAAGGGCCGGTTCTGCGCCGCCATGCGCCACTGCGCGCCGAAGCCCTGGTCCCCGGCCTGCTCCGAGCGCAGCGTGAACGCCGCGCGACGGGTGCCGACCACGCAGACCAGGCCCGCGAGCAGCACGATGGCGCCGAGCAGCCACGCCATGGCGCCGTGCCCCGCCACGCCGCCGCCGAACGCGCCGACCACCAGCGGCGCGCCCGCGCCGGCGACCAGCGTGCCGATGCCGATGGTGGCGACGCGGAAGGCCATGATGCGCGAGCGACCGTGGTAGTCGAGGTTCATCTCGGCGGGCATCGCCAGGTAGGGCACGTTGAACACCGTGTAGCCCGTGGCATAGAAGAACACCGCGAACGCGACCGCCGCGATCAGCCACTCCTGCGGCACCTGCGCTGGCAGGTAGAAGAGCGCCGGCAGCGCCAGTGCGGCGATCACCGACCCCGCCAGCAGCCAGGGCCGGCGACGGCCCCAGCGCGTGACGGTGCGGTCGCTGACCACGCCCATCACGGGGTTGAGGATCGCGTCGTAGATCTTGGAGCTGGCGATCAGCGCGCTCGCGGCTGCAGCGGCGATGCCGAGGAAGTCGGTCATGTAGCGCAGCAGGAGGATGTTGACCGCGTTGAACATCACGGACACGCCGAGCGTGCCGGCGGCCCAGCCCAGGCAGAGCGAGAGCGGCAGGGGGGCAGGGGCGCGTGCGGCGTTCATGTGCTGATTCTCACACGGAACAGCCCCGGGGAGCGGCGGCAGGGATGCCCAGTCCGAGGCCGGCCTGATTGAAAGCACTCCTGTTGAGGCGCACAGTCGGGCTTCCGTTGTCTGGGTCGAGGAGATACTGATGTGGCCTGTTTTCCTGTCCCGCGGGCTTCGGCCGTGGAGTTTCCCGGTGCTGGCCCTCGCAGGCCTGGTCCTGCTCTCTGCCGCGCCCGCGTTCGCGCAATGCGTGCAGGGCAACTGCGTCGATGGCGAGGGCGAGCGGCGGTATGACGATGGCTCCCGCTACGTCGGCCAGTGGCGGGATTCAAAACGGCATGGTCGCGGCACGCTGGAGCGCAAGGACGGTGGCGTGCTCTCCGGGGACTGGCGGGACGACGAGCCGCGCGGTTACGGTACGTACCACTTCACGAATCGCGCCAAGTACGCGATCGAGTGGACCGGGGACCGGCCCCAGACCGGCGGCCCCTATGCCTGGTCGAACGGCGGCCGCTACGTCGGTGAACGCGATGGGCGCGAGCATGGCCAGGGCACCGTGCTCTATGCGGACGGCGCCGTTTACGTCGGCGGCTATGACCACGGCAGCAAGCAGGGCCTGGGCATGTTCGTCTGGCCGAGCGGAGCCCGCTACTTCGGCGAGTGGAAAAGCGGCAAGCCAGAGGGGCGAGGAATCTTCGTCCTGCCCTCCGGAGCGGTGTACGACGGCGAGTGGCGCGATGGCTTCCCGAACGGGCAAGGCAGGCTCACGACCCCGGACCGTGACATCCGCGCAGGCCAATGGCGCAACGGTGAGTATCTCGCGCCTGCATCGTCGCCCTGATGCCCCTGTCCCTGGCTCGCGGTCTGGAGATCCTCGCGCTGCTGAACAAGCGCGAGAGCGCGAGCGTTGCCGACCTCTGCGAAGCTCTCAAGATACCCCGCGCATCGCTGTATCGGGTCCTCGATGCACTGGTCGTCGAAGGCTACCTGTACCAGCATCGTTCCGACCACCGCTACCGGCTGACCTTGCAGGTCCTGACACTGAGCGAGGGTTTCTCTGACGGCCAGCACCTTGCGGGCGTCGCACGACCCTTTCTCGCGCTCGTCACCCAGAAGCTGCAGTGGCCCGTGTCGTTCGGCACGCTCTCGGGTCTGGACCTCGTGGTGCGCGAAAACACCGACGACGAAAGCCCGCTCGCGACCGACAGCTTCAAGATCGGCTACCGGATGCCGCTGCTGACGACCGCTACGGGACTCTGCATCCTCGCGCACCTGGACAGCGCCAGCCGGGATGCCGTACTCGCTGCACTCGCCGAGCGCGAACCGAAGTCCGCCCTGAACAGCCGCGAACGCGCGGCACTGGACCTGGGTTTACGCGAGGTTCGGCGTCGCGGCTATGCGACGTACGACCGGCGTCGCCAGCGCACCGAGGCTACGTCGATCGCCGTGCCCGTCATCGATGCGGGCGACGACGTGCGCGGAGCGGTCACGCTGCGGTTCGCGAAAGCCGCCGTCCGGCAGGCCGAGGCGGTAGCGACTTTCGTGCCGGTGCTCGCGGAGGCTGCCGCCCGCATTGCCGCGCGGATTCCAAAGGGCGGTCACTGAGCCCCGCCGGCAGAGTCGCCCGCGCCCGGGAGACTCTCCATATGTTCATTTTTGAGACACGCTGCCGATCAGCCTTGCCCGGGGTTTTGCTCGCGGGATAGCGTAAACGGTCGCAGCGCCGCCACCGCGGTGTTCCTGCGGGTCCATAGCTTGGGAAATCCTGCGGGGAGGGGCGACATGAACAGATCAGTGCGTTTTCAGACATCCGCTTCGGCGGCTCTCGTCACGGCTACAGTTGTCCTGGCGGCCGGCTTCGTCAGCCCCGTGGCGGGTGCGCAGGCCAGCGGGCCCGTACTCGAGGAAATCACGGTCTCGGCGCGGAAGCGCGAGGAGTCCCTGATCGACGTGCCGCTGACCATCACGGTGCTGTCCTCGGAAGCCATCGAGGACAAAGGCATCCGTGAACTGAACCAGATGGTGGACTTCACGCCCGGCTTCTTCTACGGCGGTCCTTCCGTCGGGTCGAACTCGCGCAACAACCGCCGGCTGCTGATCCGCGGCATGCAGTTCAACACGGACGTGCAGACCAAGCAGGGCGCCACGATGTTCATCGACGGCGCCCCGGTGCTGGGCGCCGAGGTGGGGCGCCTCTCGAACGTCGAGCGGATCGAGGTCGTGAAGGGCCCGCAGAGCGCCTACTTCGGCCGCTCCACTTTCGCCGGCGCAATCAACATCATCACGCGCAATCCCGGCAGCGAGTGGAAGGGCCAGCTGAAGGCCGAGGCCGCCAGCTTCGGCACCACGGACTTCGGCGGATCGGTCGAAGGGCCGATCCTCGCTGACAAGCTGAGCTTCCGCATCGACGCGAGCCAGTACAACACCGACGGCCAGTACCGCAACGCGGGCGGGCTCGGCGAGAAGCTCGGCGAGCGCGAGACGCGCGATGTCCAGGCGACGCTCTATGCGACGCCCACCGAAAGTCTCACCGCCAAGCTTCGCCTGCACTACTGGGAAGACGAGGATGGCCCGGCGGCGGGGTTCACCTATGCTGCCGGCAACGCCGCGGATGCGTTCAACTGCCGGCGCAGCGGCACGGGCGGCAGCCCGTCGGTCAACGGCACCAACAACTGGATCTGCGGCGAGCCGCGATTCCCGAACGCCAGCGAGATCTCGCTGGACACGGCGATCACGGCAGACGTGCTGCTGCGCCTGAACAACGGCGCGCCCGGGTCCTTCCTGCTGGACCCCTCTACCCTGAATCACTACGGTCTCGCCCGCGAGGCCTATGAGGTCAGCCTCGGGATCGACTACGAGTTCGCGAACGGCATCACGCTCTCGTCGATCTCCGCGACGCACGAGAACAAGTATCGTTCGCTCGACGATCTCGACCGTCGTGCCACCGCGCAGCTCGGCGTGGCCCGGGCCTGGATACAGCTCAGCGACAACGTGCGGCGCGACTTCAGCCAGGAACTGCGGCTCAGTTCCGCGGATGACCAGAAACTGCGCTGGATGGTCGGCGTCAACTACAGCGACATCGAAGCGAGAACAGCTGGGCATTCGCGGCTCCTCGGCACCTGGTCTAACGGCACCGGGGTCGGCACCAATGCGGTCGAGACGACCGGTCTGTTTGCCTCCCTGGGATGGGATATCACGGACAAGTTCGCGCTCAGCGTCGAAGGCCGCTATCAGGAAGACAAGGTCACCGATGGCGTGGAGATCGGCGTCACCCTGTCCGACACCTTCACCAGCACCACCCCGCGCGTGATCCTCGACTACAAGCCCACCGCCAACCAGACGTGGTACGCGAGCTTTTCGCAGGGCACGCGTCCCGGTTCGTTCAACCCGAACGTCGTGACGCTGCCGCCCACCGTGCTGACCTGCCTGCTCGCCTCGGCGGCGGGCGACATCGCGGTTCCGGAAGAGGAACTCGACAACTACGAGATCGGCTTCAAGGGCCGGCTCTGGGGTGGACGGATGCTGCTGACCGCGGCCGCCTACCAGGCCAAGTGGCGCAAGATGAACAACCGGGGCGGCCCGCTGTGCCTCTACCCCAATGGCACCACGCAGACGGTGTTCGTCACCGGCACGGGTGGTGCTGCCGACCTGCAGGGTGTCGAGCTCGAGTGGTCGCTCGCGGCAACCGACAACCTGACGCTGGAGGCGACCTTCGCCTACAACGATTCGGAGATCCTCTCCCGCGCCTGTGCAGACTGCACGGGTATCATCGGCATCACTGAAATCGCAGGCCTCGAGAAGGAGTTCTCCCGGGCACCCAAGCTCAGCGGCAGTGCCTCGGCCAACTACCGCGGCCGGCTGTCGGAGCGGGCGGGCTGGTTCGCGCGCGCCGACTACATCTATCGCGGCAGCATGTGGGCAACCGAGGCCAATGTCGCCGAGACGGGTGTCTCTAACCGCCTGAACCTGCGCTTGGGTGCGGAGTTCGACAAGCTGACCGTCGAGCTCTACGGCACCAATGTGACCGACGACAAGACCTTCACCGGCTTCCAGCGGTTCACTGACGGCGCGGTGTCCGCCAGCGCGGTCATGCTGACGGCGGGGCTGCCGGACAAGCCCACCTACGGGCTCCGTGCCACCTACGAGTTCTGACGCAAGCGGCGGATGAAGGGGAGCAGAGCCCGTGTGGACACCCAAGCTGATCATGATGAACGGCGAGCTGATGCCGTTCGGCGAGGCGCGGCTGCACCCCTTGTCCCTGGCAGTGACCTACGCCATCACGGTGTTCGAGGGCCTGCGTGCCTATCACGACCCGGTGACAGGCCGATTCCTGATGTTCCGCCTCGACGACCACGTCAGGCGGCTGCAGGTGGGCATGAAGCTGCTGCGCTTCGACGAGGTCTATGAACTCGACTACCTGCGCGAATCCCTGCGCCGTCTGATCCGGGCCAACGAGCCGGACAGTGACGTCTACGTGCGTCTGCTGGCCTACGTCGAGGGCACCGGACTGATGAGTACGACGGGGCCGGCCGGCTTCACGGCGGCCGCCATGCCGCGCGACAAGCCGAAGTTCGCCGAGACCGGCATGAGCCTCGGCGTCAGTTCCTGGCACCGGCTGTCCGACAATGCGAGTCCGCCGCGGATCAAGAGCACGGCGAACTATCACAACGCGCGGCTTGCCGCGCTGCAGGCCAAGGCCGACGGCTACGATGGCGCGCTGATGCTGACAGCGGACGGACGGGTCTCCGAAGCGCCGATTGCCTGTTTCTTCATGGTTCGCGACGGCCGCCTGATCACCCCCAGCACCTCCAGCGGCATCCTCGAGAGCATCACGCGGGCGACGATCATCACCCGCTGGCGCGAGCTGACGGGGGCCGAGGTCGAGCAGCGGGACGTGGATCGCAGCGAGCTCTATTTCGCCGACGAGGCATTCCTGTGCGGCACCGGGCAGGAGATCCTGCCGGTCACGATGATCGATCGCCTGCGGGTCGGCGATGGCGGGATCGGCCCGGTCACGCAGCGGGTGCGCGAGGACTACTTCAACATCGTGCGCGGCCTGGTGCCTGATCACCCCGAGTGGCGGACTCTGGTCTGATGTCGGACCACATGCTTTTGCTGCCGGACCTCTGTCCATGAAGTACCAGCTCTATATCGACGGCCAGTGGAGCGATCCAGCGGCCGGTCGATGGTTCGAGACGGCGAACCCTTATTCGGGCGAGGCGTGGGCGGAGATTCCGCGGGGTGATGCGGCGGATGTCGATCGCGCCGTGCTGGCCGCGCACCGCGCCTTCCGCGAGGGCGAGTGGCCCCGTCTCACGGCCACCCGGCGCGGACAGATGCTGCGGCGTTTCGCCGGCATCCTCACCGACAACGCCGAGGCGCTGGCCCGGATCGAGGTGCGCGACAACGGCAAGCTCTACGCCGAGGTGCTGAACCAGTGCCGCTATCTGGCGGAATGGTTCGACTATTACGGCGGCCTGGCCGACAAGGTCGAAGGCGTGGTTCCGCCGATCGACAAGCCGAATGTGCTGAGCTACACGCGGCGCGAGCCGCTGGGGGTCTGCGCCTGCATCACGCCGTGGAACTCGCCGCTGCTGCTGCTCGCCTGGAAGGCCGCGCCCGCGCTGGCCGCGGGCAACACCCTCGTGATCAAGCCTTCCGAGTTCACCTCCGCCTCGACGCTGGAGTTCGCACGGCTGTCGCGTGAGGCGGGGTTTCCACCGGGCGTGATCAACGTGGTGACGGGCTTCGGCGCCGAGGTGGGCGAGCCGCTGGTGCGGCACCCCAGGGTGCGCAAGATCGCGTTCACCGGCGGCGAGACAGGCGGCAGGCACGTCAATGTCGCAGCGGCGGCGGATTTCAAGCGCGTCACGCTCGAGCTTGGCGGCAAGTCGGCGAACATCGTGTTCGACGATGCCGACCTGAACCAGGCCGTCGGCGGCGCGATTTCCGGGATTTTCGCGGCGAGTGGCCAGACCTGCATCGCCGGTTCGCGGCTGCTGCTCCAGGACTCGATCCACGACGAATTCCTCGAGCGTTTCCTGAAGGTCGCGGCGACCGCGCAGCTGGGCGACCCGATGTCGCCCGGGACGCAGATCGGGCCCATCACCACCGAGCCCCAGTACCGCCGCATCCTGGATTACATCCAGATCGCCCGGAACGAGGGCGCGCGCTGCGTGCTGGGCGGCGGTCCCGCCCAGCTCGACGGGGTGCGCGGGCTGTTCGTCCAGCCCACGGTGTTCGCGGACGTCACGCCACGCATGCGGATCGCGCAGGAAGAGGTCTTCGGTCCGGTGCTCTCGGTGCTGCGCTTCCGTGACGAGGCCCAGGCGATCGAGATCGCCAATGACGTCGACTACGGGCTTGCCGCGGGCGTGTGGACCGAAAGCCTGCGCCGCGCGATCCGCATGGCGGATCGGCTTGAGGCCGGCACCATCTGGGTCAACACGTACCGGTCGACGAGCTACACGACGCCGTTTGGCGGTTACAAATCCAGCGGGCTTGGCCGTGAGAACGGGATCGAGGCGATCTACGAGTACCTGCAGACCAAGAGCGTCTGGCTCTACAGCGGCGGTGACGTCGCGAACCCATTCGTACGTCGATGACCGGAGCGCACTCTATGCATAGTCGTCCCGTCCGGACTCCGTCCCGGCTGCGCGTCGCGCTGGGCGTGATGGCCTGGTGTCTTGCCGGCCTCGTGCACGCCGCTGCACCTTCCGGGCTGGGTGAACTGTCCGGTCGCGTGCGCGGCACGCAGCCCGATTCCCTCGCGATCGTCTTCGCGCACGATGCAAAGCGGGACGTCGCCTACACGGTCTATGTCGTCGACGGGAAGTTCCGCGCCACGCAGGTACTGCCGGGCCAGTACACCATCACGGTCCGGCCGGCCGTGGGCCAGCTGAAGGGCTTCGCGCCGCAGTCGCTCGAGCGGACGGTGGCTCCCGGCGCTGTCGTGAAGGCCGATTTCACGCTCGGACCGGTGACGGCAGTCCCGAACTATGTCGGCGGCATGCCCTACGACGGCGATCCGAAATTTCCTGATGCGAAGATCCTGCCCTACGACCAGGTCTATCCGCCCGGTCCCGGACGCGTGATCCTCGAGCGCACCTGCAACGCCTGTCATGCCGTGAACTTCATCCCCTACAACGCGGCACGGGACTACTCGGGCGGGCGCGCGCCGAAAAACCGCGAAGCCTGGGCGGCATCGGTGGACCGCATGCACAAGGGTTCGGCCTTCGGCCGACCCGGCAAGGCCACCATGTTCGATCCGCGGCTGCTGCCGCCCGCCGATCGTGAGACCTTGATCGACTACCTCGCCGCGAATTTCAGCGAGGCTTCGGAGCCGCGGGCCGTGCAGCTCGACAGTGTCCCGCCGCTCGACCTGAAGGCGCTCGAGCGCGCCATGTTCGTCGAATACAACTACCGTGAGCCCAAGGGCAAGTACGACGTCTTTCCCTGGCCTCACCAGGTGGACTTCGACCGGGAGGGCAACGTCTGGCTCGCCTATACCGCCTGCTGCATCGTCCGCTTCGACCCGCGCACCGGTGAGTCCAGGGCCTTCGAGGGCCACGGCGGCGGCCACGGCATCGCGGTGGACCAGACGGACGGGACGGTCTGGTACTCCGGGGACACGGTGCGCCGGCTCGATCCAAAGACCGGCAAGGTCGACCACTGGAAGCTCGGCAATGACCGTGCGCTCGGCAGCAACACACAGGTGTTTGATTCGAAGGGCAACCTCTGGATGTCGCTGCTCGGCGCCGGCGGACTGGCCAAGTGGGACAGGAAGACGGACACCATCGTGTGGTGGGAAGTCCCGGTGGTTCGCAGCCGACCCTACGGCATCATCGTCGACAACTTCGACAAGGTCTGGTTCGCCGATTACCACAACGGGGGCGTCACGCGTTTCGACCCGGAGACCGCGCAGTTCCGGCACTATCCGATGGTCCGCGAGGACGCCGCGAGCTCGATCCGTCGTCTCGGCGTGGATTCGAAGAACCGTATCTGGGCCGGCACCTGGGCGAGCGTCGACTACATCGCCAAGCTCTACCGCCTCGATCCGCAGACCGGCGAAGTGGTGGAGAAGGCACTGACCGAACTGCCGCACGCTGCGGTGTACAACGCCGAGCCGGACAGCCGCGACAACATCTGGCTCTCCAACGACAACTACCTGTCCAGCTACGACCCCGAAGCGGATCGCTTCACGCACTATCCCATCCCGGTGCGCTCCGACACCCTCAAGACGACCATCACCCGTGATGACGGCGTCTGGTTCTTCTACCGCAACGCCGGGAAAGTCCTCGGCTACGGCGGCACGGCGGTGGTGCTCTATCCGGACAAGGACCGGATTCCGACCCTCGGCGCTTTTCATGCGGACAACAACCAGGGTCACCGCCTCGCGCGTTTCAGTGGCATGCCTGCGCCGCCGGTGCGCGGCGGGGACCGGATCGCCGAGGCAGCTCCGCAGAACCCTGCCCAGTATGCTGAATGGGTTCGTTCGAACGGCTATGTCCCTGAGCCGCCGTCTGCGCCTGCGCCCGCGCGCCGTGACGGCGGCGCCGCACCCAGTGCAGCGCCTGCGGGCGCTGCCCCCGCCCGCGCGGTCACCCCGAGCCGTGTTGCGGCAGTCGATGCGGGCGCGATCGCTGCCGGGCAGAAGATCTTTGCCTCGAACTGCGTGGCCTGCCACACGCTGGATCGCGGCGGTGCCCATGGCGTCGGGCCGAACCTGTGGGGCGTCTTGGGGGCGCCCGCCTCAGCCCGCACCGACTACGCGTATTCGACGGCCCTGGCGTCCAGCGGAATCGTCTGGAACGACGAGTCGCTGGCGCGGTTCCTCGCTGCGCCGTCGCGCGCCGTGCCCGGCACCACCATGGCCGCCGTCGGGGTGACGGGCGACGCGGATCGCGCGGCGCTGCTCGCTTTCCTTCGCCTGCGCACCACCACCGATAAGGCCCTGTCGCCGCCGACGCAGCAGGATGCTGCCAGCCAGCGTGAGTAGCGCTCCACCGTCCGCACCCTGAACGACTACCGAATCATGTCATCCAACCAAGCTTTTTCTGCGCTGCAGGTCGGCGTGCTCTGGCGCCGCCTGAACGCGCTGATGGACGAGACCGCGCAGACTTTCGTGCGCACCTCGTTCTCGTCCGTGGTGCGCGACAACTGGGACCTCGCCGTCAGCCTGATGGACAGCCAGGGCCGGATGTTCGCGCAGTCCTCGCGCAGCGTGCCGTCGTTCATCGGCACCATGCCGCGCACCCTCGCGGCGATGCTGCTGCGCTACCCGGCAGAGACCCTGCAGCCCGGCGACGTGCTGGTGTCGAACGATGGATACATCGGCACCGGGCACCTGAACGACATCACGATGGTGCGGCCGATCCACCGCAACGGCCGCCTGATCGCCTTCGTGGGCAGCGTGTTCCACAGTGTCGACATCGGTGGCGCGCCCTCGATCGACGCCCGCGACAGCTTCGCCGAGGGCCTGACGATCCCGGTGGCGAAGATCGTCCGGGCGGGCGTCGAGAACGAAGACGTCGTCGCGTTCCTGACCGAGAACCTGCGGGCACCCGATGAGACACTCGGCGATATCCGCGCGCAGTTTGCGGCCTACGGCCTGTGCATCACCCGGCTGCTGAAGATGCTCGACGCCGAAGGCATCGACGACCTCGATCGCTTCGTTGGCGAGATCCTCGATCGCTCCGAGGCTTCGATGCGTCGTTCGATCGTGGCGATCCCGGATGGAGTCTATGGCGACAGCCTGCTGGTCGACGGCTTCGAGGAGCCGCTGCGGATCCAGTGCGAGATCCGCGTCACCGGTGACAGCCTGACGGTGGATTTCGCCGGCACCTCGCCGCAGATCGACCGCCCGATCAACTCGGTGCTGAACTTCACCACCGCCTACAGCGCCTATGCGATCAAGTGCGCGCTCGATCCGACGGTGCCCAACAACGATGGCTGCTTCCGGCCGGTGACGATCACGGCGCCTGAAGGCAGCCTGCTCAATCCGCGTCGACCGGCGCCGATCTGGGGGCGTCACCTCTCGGGCCACTACCTGCCGGCCGTGATCTTCAGCGCGCTGGCGGAGCGGCTGCCGGGGCGGGTGATCGCGGACTGCGGATCACCGATCTGGAACGTCTATTTCGCAGGCCGCCTGCGCAGCGGGCGTCGCTTCGTGAAGATGTTCTTCATGAATGGCGGGCACGGCGCGCGGCCGGCCGAGGATGGTCCTTCCTGCCTGAGCTTCCCGAGCAACATCGCTACCGTGCCGATCGAACAGTTCGAGAACAGCGTCCCGCTGCTGATCACGGAGAAGGCGCTGATCCCCGACTCCGGGGGCGCCGGCCAGTATCGGGGCGGCCTGGCGCAACGCGTGTCGTTCCGCGTCACCGCGGAGTCACCCGTGCAGATGACGATCCGCCACGAGCGCGTCCGTTTCCCGCCACGGGGGCTGCTGGGGGGAATGCCGGGTCGAGCGGGTCGCGATTACGTCAACGGCAAGCTGGTCGCGGCCAAGGCGCGCATCGACCTGGCGCCGGGTGACGATGTCACGTTCGAGACGCCGGGCGGCGGCGGCTATGGCCCGCCGGCGGCGCGCGACCCGGCACTGATCGCGACCGACCTGCGCGAAGGACTCGTCACCGCAGCGGGGGTCGCCGCCAGCTATCCGGCCGTCCTGCCGCGGGTGGTTTCCGATGTCTGAGCGCTACCGCATCGGCGTCGACATCGGGGGAACCTTCACCGATCTCGTCATGCTCGACACCGGCACCGGCCGGCTCTACAACGACAAAGTGCTCACCACTCCCCGCGACCCGTCGGTCGGCGTGCTCGAGGGGATCGGCCGGATCCTCGCCGCCAATGGCGTGTCGGCGTCCGAGGTCGAACACGTGATCCACGGCACGACGCTCGTGGCCAACGCGGTGATCGAGCGTCGCGGGTCGACCGTGGCGCTCATCACGACGCGCGGTTTCGGGGACGTGCTGCAGATCGGCACCGAGTGGCGCTACGACACCTACGACCTGTTCATGAAGCTGCCCGAGCCGCTCGTGCCGCGCCACCTGCGGCTCGAGGTGACCGAGCGCGTCGGGCCTGACGGACGGATCCTCGAGCCGCTAGACGAGGCGGACGTGGTGCGCGTCGCGCGGCAGATCGCGTCCGGCGGCGTGGCCACGGTGGCCGTGTCGCTGCTGCATTCCTTCCGCAACCCTGCCCATGAGCGCCGCATCCGCGAGATCCTCGCGCGTGAGGCACCCGAGGTGGCCGTCTGCCTGTCGAGCGACGTCATGCCGGAGATCGGCGAATACGAGCGCGCCTCGACGACGGTCTGCAACGCCTACGTGCTGCCCGTGTTCAAGCACTACCTGCGCCGCCTCACCGACGGCCTGCGCCGCATCGGGGTGCGCAAGGACCTCTACCTCATGCTCTCGGACGGCGGCACGGTCCACGAGTCCACTGCAGCCGCGTACCCTGTCCGGCTGGTGCAATCCGGTCCGGCCGGTGGAGTGCAGGCGATTTCCGCGATCGGCCGCGTGGCCGGCGAGTCGAACCTGCTGTGCTTCGACATGGGCGGCACGACGGCCAAGGCCTGCCTGGTCGACGACGGCCAGCCCCTGCGCACCACCGAATTCGAGGTGGCCCGCGTCTACCGTTTCAAGAAGGGCAGCGGCCTGCCGTTGCGCGTGCCGGTGATCGAGATGATCGAGATCGGCGCAGGAGGCGGATCGATCGCGCGCGTCGATCACCTCGGGCTGGTGCAGATCGGCCCGGAAAGCTCCAGCGCCGACCCGGGTCCGGCCTGTTATGGCCGGGGCGGGCGCGATGCGACGGTCACGGATGCGGACCTGGTGCTCGGCTACCTCTCTGCCGACAGCTTCCTGGGCGGCGACATGCGGCTCGATGTCGCGGCCGCGCAGGATGCGCTGCACCGGGCGGTGGGCGCCCCCCTGGGGCTTTCGGTGATCGACGCCGCCTGGGCGATCCACGAGACGGTGAACGAGAACATGGCGCAGGCCGCCAGCATCCATGCGCTCGAGAAAGCCAAGCGGCTCTCGGACTATGTGATGGTGCCGATCGGCGGCGCCGGCCCGGTGCACGCCTGCAATATCGCGCTGAAGCTCGGCCTGCCGCGCGTGTTGTGCCCGCTGGGCGCCGGAGTGGCCTCCGCCCTCGGCTTCCTGGTCGCGCCGGTGGCCTTCACGCTCGTGCAGGGCGGAGTGGTGCCGCTGGACGAACTGGACCGCGTCGCGCTGCGGGCCAGCCTCGCCGACATGCAGCGCAAGGGCCTCGAGATGGTGCAGGCTGCCGGTGCTGCGCCCGGCGAGGCCACGGTCGCCTACGTGGCGGCGATGCGCTATGTGGGCCAAGGCTACGACATCGATGTTCTGGTCGACGCGCAAGCGCTCGCCGAGGAAGACGGCCATTCGCTGCGCGCGGCATTCGACGCAGCCTATCTCGCCCAGTTCAACCGGATCGAGGCCGGCATGCCCGTGGAAATCGTCTCGTGGCGCGTGACGGTCTCCGGGGCCGATCCGGGCGTGGACCTCGTTGCGGGCCGGCCGCTGGCTGCCCATGGCGATGCCCGTCGCGGCAGCCGCAAGGTGTATTTCGGGCCGCGAAGCGGCTTCGTCGACGCGCCGGTCTACGATCGGTACCGCCTTGCGCCCGGCAGTCGTTTCGAGGGTCCGGCGGTATTCGAGGAACGCGAGTCGACGACGGTTGTCCCGCCGGGTGCCGTGGCGCAGATCGATGCCGCCCTGAATCTGGTGGTCGAGTTGCCCATCGAAGCCGCAGAGGGTCTCCAGTCATGACCACCAGGACGGTCGCCGAGCACCTGGCAGCGTCGTTCGCGAGCCGCGGCGTGCGACGCATGTTCGGCGTACCGGGCGGCGGCAGCAGCCTGGACGTGATCGAGGCGGCCGCCAGGCTCGGCATCGACTTCATCCTGACGCGTGATGAAACCGCGGCCGTGATGATGGCCGCTGCCACCGCGGAACTGTCCGGCACGCCCGGCGTCGCACTGACGACCAAGGGGCCGGGAACGGCGAACGGCGTGAACGGCGTCGCCTATGCCTCGCTCGATCGTGCACCGGTCGTGTTCCTGACCGACGGCTTCACCGTGGCCGAATGCGGCTACGTGACCCACCAGGTGTTCGACCAGGCCGCCATGCTCGCGCCGGTCACCAAGGCATCCGGGCGGCTCGAGGGCGATGCGGCCGCCGCCGAGATCGAACAGCTGCTGGCCACGGCGCTGCGTGCGCCGCTCGGACCGGTGTTGATGGAGCTCACGAGCGAAGCGGCGAAGGCGCGCGTGCCCGCGGCCGCGGCGGCTGCGCCGCCGATCGTTGCGTCCGCGGATGCCGCAGCCTGTGCCGTGGCGGAAGGCCTGCTGTCGCGCGCCAGGAACCCGGTTGTCGTGGTGGGCCTGGAAGCCCGGGAGCCGGCCGCGGCGGCCGCGGTGCAGCGCCTCGTGGCCGCGCTCCGGTGTCCGGTGCTGGCCACGTACAAGGGCAAGGGCGTCGTCGCCGACTCCGACCCGCTGTATGTGGGAGAGTTCACGAGCGGTGCGGCCGAGGCTGAGTGCGTGGGGCGCGCCGACCTGATCATTCTCTGTGGGCTGGACCCGGTCGAACTGCTGCGCCAGCCGTGGCGCTACACAGCACCGGTCCTCGACGTTGCCGCGGTGCGCCACCCGGTGCACTACGTGGTGCCGGCGGCCGGGCTGTACGGGCCGATCGCGCAGACCCTGCAGCGCCTCCAGCCGGCGGCGACGCTTTCCGGATGGGATCCCGCTGACGTGGTGGCGCTGCGGGAACGGGTCCGCTCCCTGCTCGCCTGCCGTGCCGGCGACGGCATCAGCCCGCAGGAGATCGTCGAGCTGGCCGCCGAGCGGTCCGCGCAGCTGCCCGCCTGGCCGCGCATTTCGGTGGATGCGGGCGCCCACATGTTTTCGGCCATGGCATTCTGGCCGTGCCGGCAGCCCTTCGACGTGCTGATCTCGAACGGCCTGGCGACCATGGGGTTCGCGCTGCCTGCGGCCATTGCTTCGGCGCTGCACGAGCCGGAGCGCACGGCGATCGCCTTTACCGGCGACGGTGGCCTGTTCATGTGCCTCGCCGAGCTGTCGACCGCGGTCCAAAGCGGCGCGCGCGTGGTCGTCGTGGTGTTCAACGATGGCGCGCTCTCGCTGATCGACATCAAGCAGCAGCAGCGCGGCCTGCCGGTGCGGGGTGTGCGCTGGGAGCGGCCGGACTTCGCGGCCGTGATGCGCGGACTCGGCGGCCGCGGCTACCGCGCCGCGACCCCCGCGGAATATCGAGTTGCGCTCGAGGCAGCGCTCGGAGGCGAGGGGCCTGCCCTGATCGACGTGGTCGTCGAACCGGGTGGATACCTCGAGCAGCTCAAGGCATTACGTGGCTAGTCAGTAAGGACGACATCAGGATGGAAGAGTCTCAGTCGGGCAGCGGCGCCTTCAGTTTGCCGCCGGAAGTGGTCGAGGTCTGCGACGTCGCCAAGCGTATCGTGCACAAAGAGCTGCTGCCGCTCGAGCCCGAGTACCTGCCGCATCCGGGGCACTCGTTCGGACTGAAGGAGACCATCAACCTCAAGTCCGTGTTCGGTGACGCGGTGCTCGACCGTCTCGTCGGAATCGCCCGCGACACCGGGCTCTGGTACCTGATGGTGCCGGAGAAGTTCGGCGGGCTGGGTTTGCCGATGCTCTCGCAGATCGCGATCCTCGAGCAGTTCTACTACACGGCCGTGCCTTTCCCGTTCGCGAACGTGCCGAACATCCTCTACGAATGCCAGGGCGACCAGATCGAAAAGTTCCTCAAGCCGGTGGTCGAGGGACGGATGACCACCTGCTTCGCGCAGACCGAGCCGAACGCCGGCTCCGATCCGGGCGGCATGATGCAGACGCGGGCCGTGCAGAAGGGGCGCAACTGGGTGCTCAACGGCACCAAGATGTGGATCTCGATGGCCGCCGAGTCCGACCTGATGCTGGTGCAGGCGGTCACCGACCCGGATCAGCGGCAGCGTGGCGGCATCACGATGTTCCTCGTGGAGCGCAACAACCCCGGGGTGCACATCGAGCAGCCCGGCATCAAGACCTGGCTCAGTCCGCGCTCGGCGCAGTACATCGTGCACTTCAAGGATTGTGTCGTGCCGGAGGAAGACGTGCTCGGCGAGATCGGCCAGGGGTTCCGGCTCGGCCAGCGCTGGCTGACGATCCACGACCGGCTGCTGCGCGGACCGTACGCGCTCGGCAAGATGCAGCGCGCGCTCGACATGTCGATCGACTGGGCCAAGCAGCGCACGACCTTCGGCAAGCCGATCGCCGAGCGGCAGTCCATCCAGTGGAAGCTGGTCGACATGTACGTCGACCTGACGGCCCTGCGGGCCATGACCTACCAGATGGCGGCGCGCGCCGATGCCGGCGAGGACATCCGCGCCGAGGCAGGCATGGTCAAGTTCACCTCGATGGAGTGGGGCGTGCGCACGCTGGATCACGCGATCCAGATCCACGGCGCGATGGGCGAGTCGCTCGAGCTGCCGCTGACGCTGTTCTTCCGGCACCTGCGCCACGGCTACATCGGCGGCGGCACCAACGAGATTCAGCGCATGCAGGTCGCGCGCAAGCTGCTGCGCGGCTGAGCGACCACACCAGTTACCCAGGGAATCCCATCATGAAAAAGACCGACCTGACCCTCACCGCCGCCGACGGCCACCGCCTTGGCGCCTACAGTGTCGAGCCCGATGGCGTCCCCAGGGGCGGGGTCGTCATCCTGCAGGAGATCTTTGGCGTCAACGCCCACACACGGCACGACGTGGAGTTCTTCGCCGAGGCGGGCTATCACGCGATCGCGCCCGCGATGTTCGATCGTATCGAGCCAGGCGCCGTCCTGGAGTATTCGCAGACCGCGCGCGGACTGGAGATCGCCAACTCGATCAGCGAGCCCCAGCTGCTGGCGGACCTGCAGGCGGCCATCGACGCGGTCGTTGGCCCCGGCCCGGTCACCGTGATCGGCTTCTGCTGGGGCGGCGCGCTGGCGTATCTCGCTGCCTGCCAGAACCGTGGCGTCGACCGCGCGGTCTGCTATTACGGCTCGCGCATCGTGAAGTTCTGCGAGCGCATGAAACCCGCCGTGCCCGTCATGTACCACTTCGGCGCGCTCGACAAGTCCCTGCCGCCCGAGGCGATCGAGCTGATCCGCGCCGCTGACCCGAAGGGCGTGTACCACGTGTATGAAGGCGCCGATCATGCGTTCACGAATTCCGATCGGCCGAATTTCTCTTCCGGGGCTGCTGCCCTCGCCCACGCCCGGACGCTCGATTTCCTTGAAGCCTGATCCGTGGTGCAGCGCGCTTTGCAGCGCTGCCGCCGTCATCGCCACGCCCAATTCCGGAGCCGCGCCATGCTGATGATCAATCGTCTGGTTTCTGTCCGAGTGGCCTGCCTCAGCCTGCTCGCTGCCGCGCTGCTGTACGGTCACGCGCTGCGTGCAGCGGCGCTGCTGCCGGGCACTGCGGGCGTATCCGGCGCCGTCACGGCGGAACAGCCATTCACGGCGGCGCAGGTCTACGCCTGGAACCGCGACCGGAACATTCTCTACATGGTGTACAGCGGCAAGGGCCAGTATCGCGCGCGAAACCTGCTGCCAGGCGCGTATGAGATCTGGGCGGAAAAAGGCGAGCTGCGTTCTGAACACCACTGGCTGCGCCTCGAGGCGGGCGGCGATGTGCGCATCGATCACCTGCTTGCGCCGGCGCCGGATTTTCCGCTGACGCTCAAGGACAGCCGCAAGGGCGGGCCGCAATTCGGCGGACGGCCGGCACCCGACGCGAAGTTTGCGTCCTACGACGAAATGTATCCGGACGAGCCGGGCCGCTCGACGGCAGAGAAAACCTGCATGCGCTGCCACGGGCAGTCGTTCCTTCCGGCGCAGCGGCGCCCGAAGGAAGAGTGGGCGGTCCTGATCGACGTCATGCTGAGTGCCCCGCCGGGCCCGGACGCGAAGAACGTCCCCATCGGCAGCGTGTCGGTGGCCGAGCGAGCCGTGCTCGCCGACTATCTGACCCGCAATTTCGGGCCGGACAGCCCCTCGCGTGTCCTGCTGATCGATACGGCGTATCCGCTTGACGAGGATCTGCTGTCCAGAGGGATGTTCGTCGAGTACCTGCTGCCGCAACTGCCGGGGCTGGACATGTTGCGGCGCTCCGAGAACCAGGTCGGCAAGCATCGCACCCACCGTCCGTATCTCGACGGTCTCGGCAACATCTGGGCGAGCAACGGCCTGATTGGCGTGACGCGGCTCGATCCGCGCACGGGCCAGTACAGTCATTTTCCGTTCGGGACTGACGCGCGCAACCCGGACGTGGACATGTATGGCCGGAAAAAAGGTGATCCGGCCTCGATCTGGCAGCACATCTTCCCGCACGACATCACCGTGGATGCCAGCCATTCGATCTGGTGGGCGGAATTCCAGGGCCAGCACATCGGTCGGCTCGACCCGGCGACCGGGAAGATGGAGCGCTTCCCGATGGATCCCGAAGGGAAGGTCGTCGACGAAGCAGGCGTGGTCGGCAACGCGCGCGGCCACACCCCTCGGGTCGACTCCCAGCAGAACGTCTGGTTCACGGTGATCCGCGGCAACAAGATCGGCAAGTGGGATCGCGCGACGCAGCAGATCAAGCTCTGGGAGATCCCGTCCGAGCATTCCTTCCCGTACGGGATGCAGATCACGCCGGATGACCGGATCTGGTTCGCGGAGCTTCGCGCGTGCAACATCGGCTTGTTTGACCCGCGCACCGAGAAGTTCAAGGAGTACAAGAGCCCGTCGGCGCCCTGCGCGATCAACCGTCTCGCGGCCGATTCCCGGGGCACGATCTGGTACTCGGTGTTCAGCTCTGGAAAGCTCGGCCGGCTGGATCCACAGACCGGAAAGATGGTCGAGTACGACATCACGCCGTTTACCCGGCTCTCTGTTTCTGCGCCCTACGGCATCATTGCCGACCAGTCTGACCGGATCTGGTTCGGTGACGGCGGTCTCGGCGGCGCGCTGATCCGCTTCGACCCGACCCGCGGGAAGTTCGACTACTTCCCGACGCCGCGCCAGGGAGACAATCCTGGCCTCGATCTGACCAGCGATGGGGCCATCGTCTACACGACGCGCTCGAGCAACCAGGCGGCGATCGGGTTGTTCTACCCGGACGTGGACAAAATGACCGGCCTCGGCGCCTTCAGGTGAGCGAACGCAGCGAACTGCGCGCCCACTGGACGGTAGTTTTCGCGGCGGCGATGGGCGCTGCGGCCGGCATCACGGGGATGTCGGTCTACAGCCTCAGCATCCTCATCGGCCCGCTGAGCGAGGCGTTCGGCTGGAGCCGCGCCGAAGTTTCCGCGGCGAAGACTGTCCTCACCGCCGGCTTCGTGCTCACGGGGCCGCTGGTGGGCTATCTCGCCGACCGGATCGGCGTGCGGCAGATCGGCATTGCCTCGCTCGCACTCCTCGCGCTCGGCATGTTCTCGATGACCCTGATCGGGCCGAGCATCCTCGGGTTCTATGTGGCGCTGTTCCTGCTTGCCGTTGCCGGCTGCGGCACCACGGCGCTGGTGTGGACGCGGGCCGTCGCGACCTGGTTCGATCGCAGCCGCGGGATGGCGCTGGCGCTGACGCTCACCGGTCCCGGGCTGATGGGCGTCGTCACGCCAGTGCTGCTCGATACGCTGATCCAGCGCTATGGCTGGCGCGCGGGCTACATCACGATGGGGGTGTTCGCGCTGATCACGCTGGTGCCGCTGGTGCTGTTCTTCCGTGAAAACCGGGACGACGGCCGGCATGGGAGTACCGTGGCGCCCACGCCCCGTCTGCAGACGGGGGTGACGGTCAAAGAGGCTGTGCGCTCGCGCCATTTCTGGCAGATCGGATTCTCGTTCCTGCTGATCGGTGGCGTGGTGTCCGCGCTGATGGTCCACCTGGTGCCACTGATCATCGACGCAGGCCTGGGTCGCGGCACGGCGGTGCGCATCGCCGGCGTGCTCGGAATAGCCGTCATCGTCGGCCGCATGCTCACGGGCTATCTCGTCGACCGCTTCCATCCCCCGACGGTCGCCGCCGTGTTCCTCTTCATGCCGGTGTTCGGTTGCCTGCTGCTGATCGCGGGTCCGGAGTCGGCGGGCATGATCGTGCTCGCAGTGGCGTTCATCGGTCTTGCCGCCGGGTCCGAGGTCGACCTCGTGCCGTACCTGACGGCGCGATACTTCGGCCTGAAGGCCTATGGCCGCATCTACAGCTGGATGTTCGTGGCCTTCTACGTGGGCGTGGGCATCGGCCCGCTGTTCCTGGGCTGGAGGTACGACCTCGACGGCCACTACACCCGCGCGCTGGAAATCGTCATTCCGTTCCTGATCGTCGGTGTGCTGGCGATCGCCACGCTCGGGCGGCCACCGGAGTCCGCTTCACGCCCGGTGACTGCAGCCCCCTAGACCTGGACGACGGGTGCGCTGACGGGGTGGATCGGCTCCGAGCCGGTCGCGGTGATCAGGCTGAGGTCCTCGAGGTGAGCGCTGCCGCCGAGGCCAGTCTGCATCACGGGGCAGTCCACCGAGATGACCATGCCCGGCTCGAGCACGATGTCGCCGAGGCCCGCGGCATCGGTGTGGTAAAGCCCGACGCTGTGCGGGCCGAAGGCCACCCGGAAATCGTGGCCGGCCTTGCGCAGGGTCTCGCGGCCGAGCGCGGTGATCTCGGAGAAGCGCAGGCCCGGGCGCAGCGCGTCGCGCACCGCGGACCAGCCGAGCGTGATGGCCGCGGTGACCCGGCGCATCGCGGCGTCGGGCTCGCCGACGAACACCGTGCGCGCGAAGTCGCCGTGGTAGCCCGCGCCCTCGCTCACGGCATCGAACAGGAAGGCGTCGCCGTCGCGCAGCGTGCGCTCCACGCCTTCGGCGGAGACGCCGCCGATCACCATGAACACACCGCGGTTGCCGCGGCGCGCGGCCTCGGCATAGAAGCTGCTGCGCAGCTCGCGGTAGCTGGCGCCGGCGCGCGCGGTCTGCGCCGCCGCCAGCGCCGCCGCGGCGTTCGCGGTCGCGGCGATCCGCATCAGCTCGAGTTCGCGCGGTGATTTCACGAGGCGGATGCGCTGCAGGGTCAGTTCGGCGGGCACGGTTTCGACGGGCAGGCCCGCCGCCGCGACGATGTGCGTGATCCCGGGCGAGTCCACCGCGATCCGGCCGTGGTCCAGGCCCAGGCTGCGCAGGGCCTTGAGCAGCGCGGCTCCGGCATCGGCGCTGAGGGCCTGCCGTCCCACGGCGGCCTGCACCGCGGCCCGGCGCGCGCGTTCACCTGCGCTCAGCGGCGCCTGGCCGAGGTCCGGGAACACCTGGGTGGCGACGCCCGTGGCCATCGAGAACAGGAAGAACTCGGCCGGATACTCGAAGCCGTGGTCGGCGATCAGGTAGTAGTAAGCGAACTCTGCGGCGACGATCGCAATGGGCTGCCGCGGGTCGCGGCTCAGTACCGCATAGGCGTTGAGCGGGAAGCCCATGCGCGAGGTGACCGGCCACAAACCGGTCAGGTGATAGAGGTTGACCGGGTCGAGGACGACGAGGCCGTCGAGCCCCTCGCGCGCCATCACCTCGAAGGCGCGTTCGAGGTTGATCGGCGGCGCGCTCCGCAGGATCTCGACGGACGACCGGCCCGGCAGCAGGGAGCCCTGGGGCGCGGCTGCCGGGCCGGTGTCGGGCATGGCAGTCCTCAGAGGTCCCGGGCGATGCGGAAGCCGAAGATCTGGCTGGTCAGTTCCGCGGGGTCACGGCCGCGGAACGCCGGGCGCTGGCGCTCGATGGAGCTCACCCAGGAGCCACCCTTGGAGCCGCGGCGGTCGCAGCCGTAACGCACCTGCGCGCTGCCGTCGCGCGGCGCGTCGTCGGTGTGCGTCATGACGTAGCAGTCCTCGACCCACTCCCAGACGTTGCCGATCATGTCGTGCAGGCCGAAGGCATTGGGCGCGAGGCTGCCCACGGGCGCGGGGCCCGGGAAGCCGTCGTCGCAGGGTGCGGCCGGAACCGCGCTGTATTCCGGCCGGGCGCGACGCGCCGACTGGTCGAAGACGTTGGATTCGCGGCAGGCGTCCTTGGGGTCGTTGAAGGTGAAGCGGCCCATGCGTCCGGCGCGTGCGGCATATTCCCATTCGGTCTCGCTCAGCAGGCGGTAGCGCTGGCCGGTGCGCTTGGCGAGCCAGGCGGCGTAGGCCTTGGCGTCGTTCCAGTCGATGCAGGCGACCGGTTCGTCCTCGCGGATCGGCCGACCGTAGCCCGGATCGCTCCAGTCAGTGCCCGGCAGGACCTTGTAGCCGCCGTCCTTGAGGGCGTTGCAGCCCTTGCCCGAGACATGCCCCGTTTCGGTCACGAAGCGCCGGTACTGGCCGTTCGTCACCTCGGTGCGGCCGGCAGCGAAGCTGCGGCGGACTTCCATGTCGCGCACGGGCCCCTCGTAGCGCCCGCGCTCGCCGCCCTCGAAGCCCATGGTGAATTTCCCCGGCGGCACGACCACCATCTCGGGGCAGTCGGGACAGTCCTTGAACACGGCCCCGGGCTGCTGCGGCGTCGCGGCATGCGCTGCCCCCGCAAGCCACCCGCAGGCGGCCAGCGCGGTGAGTGCCACGCGCAGGCGCGCCGCGGTGTCGGGGGTCGAGCCATTCAAGTCAGCCATTCTGTTCTCCTGGTGGATCAAGAAGCGTCGGAACGTCGGGGTTCGTTGCCCTGCCGCAACGATCGGGAAGAGTCGTGTAGGCTCTGACCTCCGCGTTACGAGGATGCACGATGAGTATTTCACGTCGCTCGCTGCTTGCAATGGGTCTGGCTGCCGGCGCGACCGCGCTGGGTACGACGGCACGGGGTACGACAGCACGGGCGGGCGCCCGCGGGCGGGTCGACGTCGCCATCGTCGGTTCCGGCTTCGCCGGCCTGAACGCGGCGCTGACGCTCGCGGATGCGGGGCTGTCGGTGCTCGTCCTCGAGGGCGCTGCACGCGCCGGTGGCCGCTCGCACACGGCGCACCACTTCGATCCGCGCATCGAACTGGGGGCTTCGCAGGTCGGGCCCATGTACGCGCGGGTGCGCGACACGGCGCGTCGCCTCGGCATCGAGCTTGCGCCCGGGGCGCACATCAACGCGCCGTATTCCTTCGTGCTCGACGGCAAGCTGATCCCGGCGAAGCAGTGGGCGGAGTCACCGCTGAACCCGCTGCAGGGCGCCGAGCGGCGCGTGCCGCCCCACGCCCTGAGTGCGTTCTACGTCGAACAGCGCAATCCCCTCGAGGCCCTCGACGACTGGCTCAAGCCGGGCGCGATCCAGTACGACATGTCGCTGGCGCAATGGCTGGCGCGGCAGGGCGCCTCGCCGGCTGCGCAGGCGATCATCAACCAGACGCTGGGTGCGCCGGGCCTCGAGAACATCGGCCTGCTGCGCATGCTGCAGGAAGCGGCGCGCTCCAGGGCGGACGTGCGCAAGGTGTCCGAAGGCAGCCAGGGCGACGGCAAGGACGTCTACGAACGCTTCGCGCTCGCCTCGTCGCACGTGGTGGGGGGCACCTCGCGGCTCACGGACGCGATGGCCGCCGCGCTGGGCGACCGCGTGCGCCTGCAGCACCGCGTGCTCTCGATCGACATGGACGATGCGGGCTGCGAGCTGCGCTGCGCCAACGGCGCGCGCGTGCTGGCGCGCCGCGTGATCGTGGCGGTGCCGTTCAGCGTGCTGCGCGAGATCGCCATCACGCCGTCGCTGGCCGGTGCCCAGGGCGATGCCGTGCGGCGCATGCCTTACGGCAACCAGAGCCAGGTCTGGCTGCGGGTGAAGTCGCCGTACTGGGAACAGGACGGCATCGAGGCTTCGATGTGGACCGACGGCCCGTTCTCGCTGATCCGCCAGCAGCTCGAGCACGACGGCAAGCGCGAGCTCGTCAGCGTGCTGTCCTTCGGCGCGAAATCGAAGCTCGTGGATGCGCTGCCCGACGCCGAGCGCGGCCGGCTCGCCCTCGAGTACCTCGCGCGGGTCCGCCCCAGCACCGCGGGCCGGCTCGAGTTCATCGGCGCGCATTCCTGGGCGCAGGTGCCCGGTGTGCGCGGCTGCAGCCACAGCCTGCTGCCCGCGCGCGGCTCGGCCTGGGCCGAGTCGCTGGCGAAGCCGCACCGGCACCTGCACTTCGCCGGCGAGCACACGCGCCGGCTGGAAGTGGGCATGGAGGCCGCCATGGAATCGGGCGAGCGCGCCGCGCTCGAGGTGATGGGGGTGCTGGGATGAGCCTGCGCGGACGGGTCCTGGCGCTGCTGCTGGCCGGCCTCGCGCCGGTCGTGCCGGCCGCAACGGCGGCGACGGTCGCGACGGTGGCTGATGCCTGGGTGAGCCTGGCGCCCGGCGCGACCTTCAAGGAATGCGAGGACTGCCCGGGCATGGTGGTGATCCCCGCCGGTTCGCTGCGCATGGGTTTCGATGGCGGCGAGCGGGATCGCTACGAAGGCCCGGTGCGCGAGGTCGTCATCCCGCGCGCCTTCGCGGTGGGTCGTTACGAACTGACGCACGGCCAGTACGCGGCCTTCGTGAAAGCCACCGGCTACGAAGGCACCCGGGGCTGCAACGTCTGGGACGGCGCGGCGCAGCGTCTGCGTCGCGATCCGGCCACCAGCTGGCGCGACCCGGGCTACGGGCGAGCGCCGCAGGACAACGAGCCGGTGGCCTGCGTCAGCTGGAACGATGCGAAGGCCTACGTCGCCTGGGTCGCGAAGCGCACGGGTCATCCGTACCGGCTGCTGACCGAGGCCGAGTGGGAGTACGTGGCGCGCGCCGGCAGCAGCACCCGCTTCCCCTGGGGCGAGGATCCCGAGCAGGCCTGTCGCCACGCCAACATCTACGACGCCTCCGCCGCCGTGCCGGTCATCCCCTGGCCGGCCACGAAGTGCTCGGACGGCTACCCCGGAGTCGCGCCGATCGCGCGCTTCCCGCCCAACGCCTTCGGGCTGTACGACGTGATCGGCAACGTCTGGGAATGGGTCGAGGATTGCTATGCGATGCCCTATCCGGCGACCCCGGTCGACGGGTCGGCGCAGCTCGCGGCGGGCTGCGACCGTCGCGCGGTGCGGGGCGGCGGCTGGCGCACGGACGTGCAGCGCCAGCGGCCTTCGTTCCGCGGCCGCGACCCGGACGTGCTGCTGAGCCAGATCTTCGGCTTCCGCGTGGCGCGGGA
>CAJACZ010000240.1 GCA_903938365.1 uncultured Pseudomonadota bacterium
CCCGCTGCGGCGGGAAGCTCCAGGTCATCGCCAGCATCGAGGAGCCGCAGGTGATCGCGAAGATCCTCGCGCACCTGGAGCCGTCGCAGGCCCGCCTGCTTTGAGTTCGAAGAAGAGGGGCGCTTGGGGCCTGAGCGGTGAACCGGTCGGGCAGGGACGGTGCGTGCCGGGATCGCGGTGGGCGGCTGGTGAGGGTGGTTTCCGCCGGTGGCAAGCCGGGGCGGGCCGGGGATTCAGGGGCACGATGGCCTTCGGCTGCCTGCCCGGCCGCCCAACTGGCCCGACCATGACACTTTTCATGCCACCGCAATCGCCGCAGCCCATTTCCCGGGCCTCTACAGGCCTTGCTGACGGCGTTTGAAATTCCTATGCTCATTGCAAAAGTCGCTGCAAGATGCCATCGGAATCGGCTGGTGCAACATTGATCATCACACCTATGACGGATCTCGCGCGCATTACCGGCACTCCATTCGAATCCTCGAAAAGCTGGGCTATGAGCGGCGCGAAATGCTCCATGCGGGCGAACTGGCGGGATGGGGCAGCCAGGTGCTTGAGAAGCCGGTGATTGGTTCCACCATCTTTGCCGATGTCGATTTGGCACCGCATGAACTGACGGTTGACTTTGCGCATGAAGTTTTACCAGAGCTCCCGAAGCATCGGCGCGCCGGGCTGCTGACCGAGTTGCTGGGCGAGTCCATATTGGAAGCTGGCCTCAACCATGTGGCGGCACTTTACGATCACGTTCTTTTGCATCGTCAGTTGGAGCAGCGAAATATCAGCATGATGGCCCCGTTTACCGACTGGCCGCATCTCTACCAGGCGCTGACCGAACGAGACGGGTGCGCAGTCGATCCCGCACGGGTCGATCGGCTGGAGGCTGGCGGACATATCGGAGCGGATGAAGCAGAGCGCTTGCGGCTTGAAGGATCCATCGTGATGCATCTGGAAGATGTTGAGCGCAATGACGCTTACAAGGGCCTCAATCGTGAGGGCATTGACAGCGTCTTGCGCAAGCTTGATCCGCGCGCCTATCTGGCCAACGCAAATGAGGTCGGATCATGAATGCGGGCTTGGCATATTTGCGAACGCTGTTCGGCGACCGCTATGTGGAAACGGCGGCGGTCCGGCAGCATCATGGCGGTGGCGAAGGCTTTCGCGGCGACCATGTACCCGATGCCGTGCTTTATGCCGAGAGCACGGAGGATGTGGCGCTGGCGGTCCATCATTGTGCCAACCATCGCTTCCCCATCATTCCATTCGGTGTCGGTACGTCTCTAGAAGGTCAGGTTGAAGCGGTCCACGGCGGCCTGTGCATCGACCTTTCACGGATGGACAAGGTGCTGGCTGTCAGCGCGGATGATCTTGATTGCCGCGTGGAAGCAGGCGTAACCCGTGAACAGCTCAACGCAGAAATCAAGGGGGAGGGGCTCTTCTTCCCTTTGGACCCTGGTGCCAATGCCACGCTTGGCGGCATGGCAGCCACCCGCGCATCGGGCACCAATGCCGTGCGCTATGGAACCATGCGCGACGTTGCGCTTGGCCTCACCGTGGTGACGCCGCAAGGCACAGTGATCAAAACGGGGGGGCGGGCTCGAAAATCGTCGGCAGGCTATGACCTCACCCGCCTTTATGTGGGGAGCGAAGGCACGCTTGGGATCATCACCGAGGTGCAACTGCGGTTGTTCGGTGTTCCCGAAACCATTGCAGCTGCCAGCGTGCAGTTTCAGGAACTGTCGCATGCCACCGCAGCGGTGCAGGTCATCCTGCAGTTGGGCATTCCGCTGGCCCGTATCGAGCTGCTCGACGCACTCCAGATGAAGGCGTGTATCGCCTATTCCAAATTGTCCGAATATAGCGAGCGAGCAACCCTGTTCCTGGAGTTTCATGGCACCCCGGTGAGCGTTGCCGATCAGGTTGCGCAGGTCGAGGCCATAGTGCGCGAGTTTGATGCTTTGCCGTTTCGCTGGGCAACGGCAACCGAGGATCGGACGGCGCTATGGACTGCGCGGCACAACGCCTATTGGGCAGCGCGCGCGCTGGTACCAGGCAAGGAGAGCTTTGCCACCGATGCTTGCGTCCCGATCTCACGTCTTGCCGACTGCATCGACGCCTGTCAGTCGCTGGCGCGAGACAGCGGGCTGCTTACGCCGATCGTCGGCCATGTCGGCGACGGCAATTTTCATATGCTGATACTGCATGACGCGAGAGATCCGGCGGAGCTCGCACGGGCAGAGGCGCTTTCGCTCGCGGTCGCCCGGCAAGCCATCGCCCGTGGTGGCACCTGCACCGGTGAACACGGTATCGGCTTGCACAAAAAACTACTGCTGCGCGAGGAACATGGCGATGCAGTGGACGTGATGGCCACCATCAAGCGCGCGCTTGATCCACTTGGCATCATGAATCCCGGGAAGATGTTTGATGCCTAGTATCGCGTCAGTGCGGTCAGCCCCGCGGCAGCCAGGCAGCGAGTGCCTCGAGCGCGCGCTCCACCTCGGGCGTCGTCACCGAGAACGAGAAGCGCACGCAGCGGCGGCCGCCTTGCGGATCGAAGTCGATGCCGGGGGCCGCGGAGACGCCCGTTGCCTCCAGCATCTGCCGGCAGAATCCGAGGCTGTCGGTGGTCCAGCGGCCGGCATCGACGTACAGGTAAAACGCTCCGTCCGGCGCCACGACGTCGCGGAAGCCGAGTTGCGGCAGCGCCTGCAGCAGCAGGCTGCGGTTGCGTGTATAGATCTGCAGCGCCGCCTCCAGGGCGGCGGGATCGTCGAACGCGCCGAGCGCCGCGTGCTGTGAGATTGCCGGTGGCGTCAGGAAAAGATTGACGAGGTACGCGGAGAGGGTCGCCGCGAGTTCTTGCGGCACGACCAGCCAGCCGAGCCGCCAGCCGGGCATGCGGAAGTACTTCGAGAAGCTGTTGACGACGATCGCGTCGCTGTCGATCTCGAGCACCGAGGTGGCGCGCGTCCCGTAGGTGATCCCGTGGTAGATCTCGTCGCAGATCAGGTGGATCCCGCGTGTGCGGCAGTAGTCGGTGAGCGCGGCGAGTTCGTCGCGGCTCAGCACGGCCCCGGTGGGATTGGCCGGGCTCGCCACGACGACCCCGCGCGGACGCTCGGCAAGCCTCTCGAGCGCCGACGGCGTCAACCGGAAGCCCACTTCGGGACCGCAGTCCACCTCGATGCAGCGGCGACCGAGCGCGGAGATCGTGTTGCGGTAGGCCGGGTAGCCGGGCCGCGCCACGGCGATCCCGTCGCCGGCGGCAAACAGCGCCGCGAATGTTGCGACGAGCGCGGCGCTCGCGCCCAACGTCAGCAGAATACGCGACGGTGCGACGTCGACGCCGTACGCCTCGGCGTAGTGCTGCGCGATCCGCGCGCGCAGATCCGGCGACTCCCAATAGCCCAGCGGGCCGCCGCGCATGGCGCGCTCGGCGGCCGCGAGCACGCCCGGCGGTGCCGCCATCGTCGGCTGGCCGAAGTGCATCGGCACGATCTCGCGCCCGGCGCGGGCGAGCGCAGCGGCCTGCTCGCCAATCAGGCCGGCGTAGAACGGCGGAACCGTCGCGCCGCGTGGGGGTAGCCCCGCGGTCTTTGGATGCTGCTGCAAGCGTACCTCCCGTGCAGGACCGACCAGGCGCTAGCCTACCGTGCCGTCGGCGCGCAGACGCAGCGGGCGACCGGGGCGATACCCCGTCGCCACGCCGTCCGCGATCACGAACTCGCCGTTCACGAGTACGTGCGCGATGCCGACCGGATACTGGTGGGGCGCGGTGAACGTGGCCGTGTCGGCGATCTCCTGGGGCGCGAAGACGGTGACGTCCGCGTAGTGCCCGGGCCGCAGCAGGCCGCGCAGCGCGAGGCCGTGTGCCGCGGCAGGACCGTGCGTCATCTTGCGCACGGCGTCCTCGAGGCTCAGCACCGCACGCTCGCGCACGTAGCGGGCCAGCACGCGCGGAAAGCCGCCGTAGGAGCGCGGGTGCGGCACCCCGCGGCCGAACTCGACGAGGTCACCGTCTGCGCTGATGCAGGCCAGCGGGTGCCTCAGGAAGGTCTCGACGTCCGCCTCGTCCATCGCGTGGAAGACCGCCGTGAAACCGCCGGCAGCTTGCAGGTCGATCAGCGTCTCGAGTCCGGCGTTCAAGTCCAGCGGCCGGCCGAGCGCCGCGACGTAGTCCGCAAGCGTGCGGCCGGCGAAGCCCTCGACACCGTCGCGGAACTGGATACTCGACAGCTCGCCGCCCGTCTGGTCCGCGTAGATGCGCAGCATTTCCGCCTTCAGGCGCCCGCGCGTCGCCGCATCCGCGATCCGCGTGCGGAAGCCGTCGGTGCCGCCCGCGAGGGCCCACGCCGGGAACACGACGTCGGAGTAGGTGCTGTAGGCCGTGTAGGCATAGACGTCGAACGTCGCGCGCGGCCCGGCTAAGTTCGCGGCGTCCACGCGCCGCAGGAAGGCGGCGCTCTGGCCGCGGTTTGCCCTGCCGGTGGTCTTCACGTGGCTGACGTGCACACGCAGGCCGGTGCGCCGAGCGACCTCCAGTGCTTCCTCGAGCGCCGGCATCAGCCGCGCCCCCTCGTCGCGCAGGTGCGTCACGTACATCGCGCCGGGCCGCGCGGCGACCCGCGCGATCTCGACGACCTCGTCGAGCGTGGCGTACGCGGCCGGGACGTACTCGAGCCCGGTGCCGAAGCCGATCGCGCCGTCGTCCATCGCCTGCCTCACGAGGGCCGCCATCGCGCGCAACTCCTCGCCCGTCGGTGCGCGATTCGCGAGACCCATCACCCGGCGCCGCGTCCAGGTGTGCCCGGCGGTCCAGACCGTGTTCGGCGCCGCGTGCAGCCGGTCTATGAACCGGCCGAGCGGATACGGCTGGTCGATGCTGTGCAGGCTCGCGACGAGGGTGGTGACGCCCTGCCGCAGGTAGTTGGCGGCGTCCGGGAACTGGTCGATGGTCGAGATGTGGGCGTGGGGCTCGATGAAGCCCGGCGCCACCACGAGCCCGCCGACGTCGAGCGCAGTGGCGCGCCGCGACGCGACGGCGCGGGCCGCGTCGCCGGTCGCGGCGATGCGGTCGCCTCGGATCAGCACGTCGGCGCTGCGGCCCGGCGCACCCGAGCCGTCGACCAGCGTCCCGCCCCGCAGCAGGATCTCGCGCGGCGCGGCCCGTGCGAGGCGCGGCGCGAGCGCCGCGCCGGACGCTGCCGCGAGCAGGCCGAGCGCCGTCCGCCGCCTCATACCCGTGGGCGCGCCGAGGGCACGGAACGGCATGGGCGAGCCGTCTCAGGCGCGCCTGGCATCGGCGCCCCGCAACAGTTCGTCCACGACGCGCCCGACGCCGCCGCGCATCGGATCGAAGGCTGGCACGCCGAGCCGCCGTTCGTGCGCCGCGAGCACGGCCGCGCGTTCCAGCTCGGGCACTGCCGAGGTGTTCAGGCTCACGCCGACGCAGCGGATCGCGGCATTCGTCACGCGCCCCAGCTCGATCGTCAGCGCGACGACCTGCTCGATCGGCGGCACGGGGAAGTCCGGCATGCCCGACAGCGTACGTCGGGTCGGGTCGTGGCAGACGACAAAGGCGTCGGGCTGCGAGCCGTGCAGCAGCCCGACCGAGACGCCCGAATACGCCGGATGCAGGATCGAGCCCTGGCCCTCGATGACGTCCCAGTGGCCGTCCGGCGCATCGGGTGACAGCGCTTCCGCCGCGCCCGCGACGAAATCGGCCACTACCGCGTCGACGGCGATGCCGCGGCCACTGATCATGATCCCGGTCTGTCCGGTGGCGCGGAACTCCGCCGGCACGCCGCGCCGCTGCAACTCGGCCGCGAGCGCGAGCGCGGCGTACTTCTTGCCGAGCGCGCAATCGGTGCCGACGGTGAGCAGGCGCCTACCGCTGCGCTGCCGCCCGGTGCCCACTGCGAGCGGCAGGTCGGCCCGGCGCAGGTCGAGGAGCCGGCGACCCGCGCGCGCGGCCGCGGCCGCCAGCGGTGGGTGCATCGCGAGGCGCGCGTGCATCCCGCTGACCAGGTCGAGCCCCGCCTCCAGCGCGTCCTGCAGCGCCGGCATCCAGGCCGGGTTCAGCGCGCCGCCCATCGGCGCGACGCCGATCAGCAGCGATCGGGCGCCGGCGGCAACCGCGGCACGGGGCGTGAGGTCCGGCAGTCCGGTGTCGACGGTGCATCCCGGCAAGCGGAACTGCCCGAGGCACGCGGGGCGGCACCAGTCGCGCAGTCCGAACGCGGTCTTCGCGTCGTCGGCGTCGGTGACGGCGCCGAGGAACAGCAGGTAGGGACGGTCGATCGAGACCAGCGGGACCGCGACTGCATCGCGCGGGGAAGGCATCGTCTCGCCGTCGAGGTTCAGCACCGTTCCGATCTCCTGCAGGCTCCGCGGGCGGTGCGGGCCCGCCACCGTGGCGGGCCCGGGGCCGGTCGCGCGCGCAAGTCTAACATCGGATAAAAAACTATCCATATGGGCAGCCCCGCGACGCGGGCCGGGGATGCAGGATAGGGCCACTTACAGCATTCAGCGGAAGGGTGTCGCGGGCGCCGGGTCCGTCGGGGGCATTTGACGTATAGTAAATTAGCCACTAGCGTCCGGATGGCTGCGCCGTGCCGCGCGCGGTGGGGGTCGCCGTGACGCGATTGCGTGCCGTTTTCGGGCTTCGGTTCTGCCTGCTCGTTGGCGGCACCGTCGCGCCCGCCGCGGGCGGGTCCGTGGTGGATGCGCACGGCCTGGTGCTGGTGCCCGGCTTCCATCGACACGCACAGCCACTGCGCCGGGTCGTTCGACACCGCGAGCAACGTCGCGCGCGACGAAACTTTCTGCCGCGCGGCTTGGGCACATTGACTAAAATTATAGCCATTCGACCGGCAGCCCGACGGTGACTTTCGGAATACACTGCCGAAAAAGCCATTGACGTCCCGATTGACGTATAAAAAACTATCCATTAGTGTCTGGTGCTCCATTTGGCTGAGGAGCGGGGAATCGACATGCGCCAGCATCAGGGAACTACCGTCGCGTTCGCGGTCGCCGCAGTGCTCGCCGGCACGCAGGCCCACTCCCAGTCCGCACCGGCGCGCGCCAGCGACTCGGCGGCCAGCCTGGGTGAGGTGGTGGTCACGGCCAGCCGGCGCAAGGAACGCATCGTCGATGTGCCCTACGCGATCACTGCGGTCAGCACCGCGGAGATCGAGGAGCGCGGCTCGTTCGACCTGAAGCAGCTGCAATACTCGATCCCGGGCCTGGCGATGAACCCCAGCAACGCGATCGGCGCAGACCGCATCCAGCTCCGTGGTATCGACTCCGGCTCAGGCACGGGCCTGCCGACCGTCGGCATCTACGTCGATGACGTCGGGATCTCCATCGACCAGCAGCAGCGCGACCCGGGTTTCCCGCTCGTCGATCTTGAACGCATCGAAGTGCTGCGCGGGCCCCAGGGCACACTGTACGGCCAGGGTTCGGTGTCCGGCACGATCCGTTACCTGACGCGCGATCCCAGCCTGACCGAGTTCGAAGGTTTCGCCGACGCGACGCTCACCAGCGTGGACAAGGGCGGCACCGGCTACCGGCTGAACGCTGCGCTCGGCGCACCGATCGTCGAGGGCGCCTCCGGCGTGCGTTTTGTCGCCGGCTACGACAAGAGCGCCGGCTGGATCGACTATGCCCGTCGCAAGGACGCCAACGAGAGCGAGACCAAGTACGCGCGCATCAAGGCGCTGTACGACCGCGGCGACGCGCTCAGTGCCTCGCTGCTCTACCAGTACCTCGACGTCGTCGCGGACGCCAACAACGTCAGCGATCCGGGCACCAACGAGCGCAGTTCGGAGCTCAACATCGACCCGGCCTCCGACCAGAGCCAGCTGGTCAACCTGATCGTCAACTACGACTTCGGCGGCGTGGAGCTGACGTCCTCGACCGGCTACCTCGATCGCACGTACAAGTTCGACGCCAGCGGCCGCGCCCTGGGCCTGCCGGCCGGCCTGCTGGCCGGCGCGCGCTTCGACACCGACTTCGAGCAGCTCACGCAGGAGTTCCGTCTCGCATCGACCGGCGACGGGCCGTTCCGCTACGTGATCGGCGCCTGGTACCGCGACTTCGATTCGAGGGGCACGCGCGGCAGCCTGCCGCCTCCGGCCTTGCAGATCGCGGCGTTCGTCCGCAGCGGCACCGACCCGGTCAGTTCGGAGTCCACCGCCGTGTTCGGCGACGTCACCTACGTGTTCTCCGACAAACTGGAGGCGAGCGTCGGCCTGCGGTGGTACGACGACGAGCGCACGACCGAGAACGTCAACAGCGCCGGCGTGCGCACCAGCGCAACGGCGAAGTTCGACGCGACCAGCCCGCGCTTCAACCTGCTGTACAAGTGGAGCGACTCGGTCTCGACCTACGCCACCGTGGCCAAGGGCTTCCGCAGCGGCGGGTTTAACGCCAACAACACCAGCTACGATGCCGAGACCCTCTGGAGCTACGAGATCGGCACCAAGGCAGCCCTGCTCGACGGCCGCCTGTATCTCGACGCCGCGGTCTACAGCCTGCGTTACGACGACCGGCAGTCCGGGACGGCGCAGCCGCTCGGGCCGGCGTTCGTCAATATCACGACCAACGGCGGCGAGGCCTCCGGCGAGGGCCTGGAGTTCGCGCTGACCTCGCAGCTCGGGGCGGGATTCACGCTGGCGGCGACGGTGGCCTGGAACGGCGTCGAGTACGACAACACCACCTTCGAGCGTGACGCCGGCACACGTTTCGACTACGTGCCGGAGACCACCGCGTCGCTTTCGCTGAGCCAGCGGATCCCGATCGGGTCCGGCGGGATCAAGGGATTCTGGCGCGCCGACTACCAGTACGCCGATGGATTCCCGGTCGTGGCTCGAACCATCAATCCCGCGACTGGCGGCCGCGTCACGCTGGCCAACCTCGTCACCGAGGACCAGAGCCTGCTGAACCTGCGGGTCGGCTTCGACACCGAGCGCTACTCGGTCACGCTCGGGGTCGAGAACGTGCTGGACGAGGACGCGCTCACGTTCCCGAACATCTTCGTGGCCAATGGCGGCGTGCGCGTGCGTCCGATGACGTACTCGCTGAACCTGCGCTACGACTGGTGATGTCGGTGCCCGGCCGCCGCAGTCGCGGTGTCCGGGCGCGGCTCCTGCAGTGATCGGCGGGCGGACCTGGCCGGGGGCGCCAGGGCCGGCCCTTGAGCGGCGAGCGTAACTGCGCCAGCGGCCGCTACTCAGCATCGCCACCGGGACCTTAAGCGTCGTCGTGTCAGCCGGCGGCTCGCTGAGCAAGGAGGTCGCGCTGTCCGAGCCGATGGCGAAGCAGGAGGTGGATCGCTACACCTTCCGCGCGCCCGGGCAGGCCACGTCCTACTACTATGGCTACCAGCGCCAGCTGGCGCTGCACGGCAAGCTCAGCGTGCGCCGGCGATGTCGCGGGGCGCCGTCGCGCCCGCCAGGTTGCGCCGCGGGTCGAGCACGCTGAGCACGCCGTCGATGCCCGGTTGGTTGAAGCCCTTGTAGCCGTCGTTGCGCTCGATGTTCTCGTAGTGGGCGCAGATCGCGCCACGCGAGCGGAAGTCCTCGGCCTCGGCCGCGCCGAGCTGGCCGTCGCGCTCGAGTGCGTCGATGCGGTCGGGATCCACGGCGCGCCACTCGCCCTCGGTGAGCTCCTGGTAGAGCACCGGGAAGTCCGAGAACGGCGCCATCATCCGCTGGCCGAGGCCGGCGAACTGGGCCCGCAGCGCGCGCTGGTCGTGTAGGCCCGCGACGTGGTTGAGGCCCGCCTCGAGCATCGACTCGCCATGCATCACGCACCAGAGACCGGCACGGCGGTGACGTTCCAGCGGCTGCATCGGCCGGTGGGCGAAGTCGATGTCGAGCTCGTGGGGCGCGAGGTCGATGTCTGCGAAGATCGTGCTGCGCAGCACCGGCTGCTCGAGGATCTGCGAGCCCCAGCCGGCCTGGTGGCCCGCGTAGAGCAGCTCGCGGCACTGGTAGCCGAGCTTCTCGAGCACGCGGATCGTCTGCGCGAAATGGATGCGCGACGCGTCGTAGGTGTGATGGTCGACGTTCGCCCAGCCGATGCCGGCCTGCCACTGCCGCGCATGCTGCAGCCGGGCCGCGGCGCAGTGGGCCTGCCAGTACTCGCGCTCGGCGCGGAAAAACAGGTCGCAGGCCCAGTGCGGGCCGAGCTCGGCCACGGCGGCATCGACCAGACGTTCGGTGTGGTCGAGCCCGCTAGGCACGTCGTCGAACTGGCGACGCCGGGCGCGGAAGCGCTGCAGGTGCACTCGCGCGGAACGGATCGTCGTCGCCGGCACCTCGGGCATCTCGCAGCTCGCGTGGCCGTTGCGCTCGACCGCGACCAGGTCGGCGCCGGCGCCGCGGAATACCCGCGCGCGACGATACGGGCCATGGGCCGCGCCCTCGATGACTGCGTCGCTGCCGGTGGCCGCCAGCAGCTGTTCGACGCTTTCGGTGCGGATCGCGACGAAGGCGCGGCCATCGTCGACGAGGTCTGGAAACAGCCCGTCTGCGTGGCGCAGCATGCCTGCGCCGGCCGGTCGCCAGCCGAGCTCGTGGGCGCGGCGCCATGTCGTCGCATCGGCGGGGGAGAGGTGATCGACGACGTCGCGCAGCCGCACGGCGCTGAGCTCGAGCAGCCGCCTGGCATAGCCGCCCGCGGGTTCGCAGCGCTCGAGCGCCGAGGCCAGCAGCGTCGCGACGAAGGCCTCAGCGGCCGGTTCGGGGCGCCAGCTCGCGCGGACCAGGGTGCCGTCGATCATCGTTGCCGACGCCTCAGCGCGCGCCCATCGTCTCGACGGGGATGCGCTGCGTGAACCAGATGCCGCGGGCGATGCCGGCTGGCGGCACCATGTTGTGGTCGTCGCCTTCGTGGACGACGGTCTCGACGTGGAAGACGTCCGAATTCAGCCGCTGCAGCCGCGTGCCGAGTTCGACGGTGTTGGGGACCATCCGCGTGGCGTCGAACATCGCGTACATGCCCTCGCGCGAGTACGGCATGCCAGGAGGATAGGCGCGATTGGCGGATTCCAGGCCGCCGACCGAGATCAGCAGCCGGGCCTTGATGCCGCCCGCCTTCACCTGCGACGTGAACGCAGGCTCGTGTTCGAGCACCGACCGTTCGTCCCACCAGATCGACGGGCTGATCGAGACATACTGCTGGAACGAGCCCGGGCGGCGGAACAACGCGTGCAGGGTGGTCAGGCCGCCGAGCGAGTGGCCCATCAGGGTCTGGTTGTTGCGGTCGATCTTCGTGAGCTTCTCGACCCGTGGCTTGATCTCCTCGTCGACCATGCGCAGGTAGGCGTCCATGCCGCCGAACTCCTCGGCCTTGCTCTTCATCTCGGCGATCCAGCCCTTCGACAGGTACGCCGGCGTGACCGGCGTCGTCAGGTCGATCATGCGCAGCATCAGCGCTTCGCTGACGCTCGCGGTCTGGTAGCCGATGCCGACGATCACCGGGTCGCGCAGGTCGGGCCAGCGCGACTGGATGCGCGCGGTGTCGACCGCGATGCCGAAATGCAAGTTGCCGTCGATCAGGTAGACGACCGGATGCCCTTCGGGCGGCGCCGGGCGCGCCGGGATCGACACCAGGATTCGGTAGGGCCGCTGGTTGACCGTCGAGATGAAGTCGATCTGCTGCGCGTACAGCGCCATTTCGCTGGGGACTGGCGCCGCAGCGGCCTTGCGTTCCTTCGCCTCGGCGTCGGGCAGCAGGCCCGGGGCGGCGAGCAGGGTGGCCGTGAGTGCGAGTGCGAGGGCGGCGGTGATCGGTCGTGCGTGCGGCATGGCTGTTTCCCGGAGCGGGGTTCAGGCGGATATCTTCGCGGGACCCGCCCCGCGGGCGGGCGCCTGAATCATGAACTGAGGCTACTGGCTAAATTTTTATACGTCAACACCGAGGCGGTGGTGTATCGGCTGGGGCTTGTCGCAGTGATCGCCGGCAGATGGTAATTTTTTTAGTCGCTGCTAGACTCATCCAAGAGGCGGAAAACAGCATGGCCAGCACCGGGCGGCGCGAGTTCATTGCGGGTGGGTTGGGGGCGCTGGGCGCGGGCGTGGCGGCCTGCGCGCTGCCATCCGCTGCTGCACCCCTCCCGCGCCCCACCGGTGGCCTGCCGTTCCGCGGGCCGACCGCCGGCCTGCCTGCGGGTTTCCAGTCCACGCTGACGACGCTGCTGGCGCGCTTCGGCGTACCGGGCCTCGGGCTCGGCATCGTCCACCGCGGTGGCAGCGTCGCCTGCGGCTTCGGCCATGCCTCGCTGCCGTTCGAGGTGCCGGTCGATGAGCGCACGCTGTTCCACGTCGGCTCGGTCGGCAAGCACCTGACGGCGATCGCACTGTTGCAGCAGGTCGATCGCGGCAAGGTGGCGCTGGCCGATCCGCTCGGCAAGTTCGTGCCGGACATCCCGGACGAGTGGGCGCGCCGCTCGGTCGGAAGCTGCTTGCACCACACCAGCGGCCTGCCCGAGTACGAGACCGACGCGTTCGATTCCACGCAGCCGCACACCCGTGCCGAGGTGATCGCCGCAGCCGCCGCGGGGTCGCCGCCCTTCGCCGAGGGCGAGGCCTGGTCCTACACCAACATGAACTACATCCTCGCCGGGTACGTGATCGAGGCGGCCTCGGGCGAAGCGTTTGCCGACTACCTCGTGCGCCACGTGCTCGCGCCGGCGGGGCTGCAGGATGCCCGTCTCGACGCGGCGCAGGAACTGGTCCCGCGGCGCGCCGAGCCCTACCTGAAGGTCGGCGACGGCTACCGCCATGCGCCGCGCATGGCCAGCGACTACTCGGCCTATGCCGACGGTCCGGTGCTGATGTCGGCGCGCGATGCGGTGCGCTGGGATGCCGGACTGATGGGAGGGCCGCTGCTGTCGAAGGCGGGGTGGGCGGAGCTGCTCGCGCCGCGCGGGCTGGCGAGCGGCCTCGCGGTCCCCTACGGCTGCGGATGGTTCACGGGCCGGATGCGCGGCGCGCCGTTCCACGCGCACGGCGGCGGCATGCCGGGTTTCACGACGCAGTACCTGCGGCTGCCCGCCGCCGGCGTTGCGGTGCTGGTGATGACGAACGTGCGGCTGCAGTCCGCGCGGGTGCAGCGTCATCTCGGCTACGTCGTCGCCGAGGCATTCGCGCCGGGTTCGACGTCCTTGTCGCAGCCGCTGCCACCCGACGATCGTCCGGACCTGACGCGCCGCACGCGCGAGCTGCTGCTGCGCGGCGACTCGCCGCTGGATCGTGCGGCGCTCGCGCCGAACATGCTGCGGGTCGTCGATGGCCCGGGAGGTCCGCGCGCGCTCCCCAATATCGCCGCCTTCGGCGAACCGCGTGCCTTCGACCTGGTGGAGCAGTGGCGCCTCGGTGCGGCGCTGATGCGACGCTACCGGGTCACCCACGAGCACATCGCCGACCTGATCACGGTCGGCCATGACGCCGACGGCCGCGTGTACTGGTTGTTCCCGGACTGAGGCAGACGTCGCGGGCCGATTCTGCGATGATTCCGGCCCGTCCCGTGCCGCCGGAGCCCCTGCATGCCGCGCTCGCCTAGCAAGTCCGCCAAGTCATCGAAGTCGGCCAAGCCCGCCAAGTCGAGCGACGCCATCGAGCTCGGCCAGCGCCTGAAGTACGTGCGCGACCTCTTCGGCTTCTCGCAGCGTGAGCTCGGCGCGAAGGCCGGGCTGACGCACGGCACCATCTCCTTCATCGAGGCGGGGAAGATCAGCCCGGCGGTGGGCACGCTGCGCAAGATCCTCGACTCCTTCCCGATGACGCTGGCCGAGTTCTTCGCCATCGACCCGTCGTCCGAACCGCAGGTGTTCTTCGGCAACGACGAACTGGTCGAGGTCGGTGGCGGCGGCGTGTCGCTGAAGCAAGTGGGCCGCAACCTCAAGGGCCGACCGCTGCAGATCCTCTACGAGCACTATCCCGTCGGCGCCGAGACCGCGAGCGAGCCCTACTCGCACGACGGCGAGGAGGGGGGCGTCGTCGTCAAGGGCCACATCGAGATCACGGTCGGCAACCAGACGCGCCGGCTCGGCGCCGGCGAGGCCTTTCTTTTCCCGAGCCGCGTGCCGCACCGTTTCCGCAACCCGGGCCCCGGGGAGTGCGTGATCGTCAGCGTGAATTCTCCGCCGGCCTGAGCCGGCGCCACGCGAACCAGGCGGGTACGCCGAGCGCGGTGATGACGACGTTCACCAGCGCGATCCGCGGCGTCTCGAGCAGCGCGTTGCCCACCAGCAGCGCCGCCACCACGATCCACAGCAGCGCGAGCGCCGGGACCCAGGGCGCGCGGAACGGACGCGGCTGGTCCGGACGCAACCGGCGCAGTCGCCAGACTCCGGCCGCGGCCAGTGCGTAGAACGGCACCAAGCCGAGCACGAAGGTCGCGGCGAGCTGCTCGAAGCTGCGCACCGAGACGTACAGGCAGGCGATGAGGGCGTGCAGCGCGATCGCGTTCACCGGCGTCAGCGTGGCCGGGTGCAGGCGCCCGGCGCGCGCGACGAAGTTGCGGTCGCGGCCCATCGCGAAGAATACGCGCGGGTCCGCGAGCACGCAGCCGGCCAGCGAGCCCAGCGTCGCGATGGCGACCAGCGCAGCGATCAGCGCGGGCGCCGCGCTGCCGAGGCTGTCGCCGACCGCCTCGGTCAGCGCGAGCGGCGTCGCGGCGATGCGCTCAACCGGCAGCGCCAGCAGCAGCACGGCGTTCATCGCGACGTAGATCAGCGTGACGAGCCCGAGGCCGCCCAGCAGAGCGCGCGGAATCGCGCGCTGCGGGTCGCGCACCTCGCCGGCAAGCGCGCAGAATGTGCTCGAGCCGTCGTATGCCCAGAGCACGGCGACCAGCGCCAGCAGCATGCCCGCCAGCGGCGGCAGCGTCGGGGGCGCGACGCCGAATCCGCCGACGTGGCTGCCGGTGTTCGCGCCGACCAACGCGATCACGGCGACCAGGGCCAGCACCTTGGCGCTGGTCGTGAGGTTCTGCAGCAGCGCCCCGAGGCGGGCCGAGAGCGCATTCACCAGCGAGAGCGCCAGGATCAGCGCCATCGCCAGTCCGCGCCGTTGCGGATCGTCGAGCTGCAGGAAATAGCCGAGGTACTCGGCGCTCGCGGTGGCGAGCGTCGCCCAGGACGCGGGGTTCACCAGCAGGAAGGTGAAGCCGTAGACGAAGGCCGCGCCCTCTCCCCAGGCCTCCCGCAGGTAGACGTACATCCCACCGGCGCGCGGGAACATGGTGCCGGCTTCGGCCAACAGCATCGCCAGGCAGAGGGCGAGCAGGCCGCCGAACAGCCATAGCGCGAGGATCGCGAGCGGCTCTGGCGCGAGCTGCGCGACGCCGGTTGGAACGCGGAAGATGCCGCTGCCGATCACCACGCCGACCACGGCGGCCGCGCCGGTCCACTGCGTCAGGCGGCGGGGCGGGCCCGCCGCGGCCAGGTCTGCGGATGCGTGGACAGGGGCTGCCGGCGCCGTCATCGTGCTGCCGAGGCTACGCTGATGCCGCTCCTGCGGCTATTTTTTTGTCCGCCAAGCAGATCGCCACCCTGAGCCTCGTCTCTTGCCGCGCGATCGCGGTCGCGCGGCCCAAGTATGGATAATTTATTATCCGATGTGTAGACTCGCGACATCATCTCCGCGGTGCACCAAAGCCCGCGCGAGCCTGCTCAGGATGCCACGCCATGTCGACGCTCGAACCTGCGCGGGTCGTCCACGGCCGTCCAGCGCTGCTGCACCGCGCGCCCGTCGAGCCGTGCCGCAACGCCCTGCGCACGGGAGGCTGAATGCAACTGCGCCTCACCTTCCATCGGTGGCGGCTCGCGGAGCCGTTCGTCATCGCGCGCGAGTCGATCGACGAGGTGCCGGTGCTGCAGGCGGAATTGCGCGATCGCGCCGGCCACCGTGGCCGCTCCGAGGCGGTCGGCATCGACTACGAGGGCGAGACGCCGGCCAGCATGGCCGGCCAGGTCGAGGGGCTGCGCGGCTGGCTGGAGGCGCGGGACGACCTGTCGCCGGGCAACCTTCTCGAGCGGCTGCCGGCCGGTGGCGCACGCAACCTGCTGGACGCGGCGCTGTGGGACCTGGAGGCCAAGCGCAGCGGCGTGTCGGTCTGGCAGCGCGCTGGCATCACGCGGCCGTCGCGCATCGCCACCACCTACACCATCGGTCTCGGCACCCTCGAGGCCGTGCGCGAGCAGGCGCGGGCACGCGCGCATTTTCCGCTGCTGAAGCTCAAGGTCGACGCCACGCAGCACCTGGAGCGCGTGCAGGCGGTGCGCGAGGCCGCGCCGCATGCGAAGCTGATCGCCGACGCGAACGGCGCCTGGACGATCGTGCAGCTCGAGAGCCTGGCGCCACGGCTTGCGCAGCTCGGCGTCGTGCTGATCGAGCAGCCGCTCGCGCCGGGCGACGACCCGCGGCTCGCCGGGCGGCGCTTTGCGGTGCCGCTCGCGGCCGATGAATCGGTCACCGACCGCGGTTCGCTCGAGCGGCTGGGTAACGGCTACCAGTACGTGAACCTCAAGCTCGACAAGACCGGCGGTCTGCTCGAGGCACTGGCTACGGCGCGGCTGGCGCGCCAGCGCGGTTACGGGGTCATGGTCGGCAACATGTGCGGCAGTTCCCTCGCGATGGCGCCGGCGGCCGTGCTCGCGCCGCTGGCGGAGTTCGTCGACCTCGACGGCCCGCTGCTGCAGGTCGAAGACGTGCCGGATGCGCTGCATTTCAGCGACGGCTGGGTGGAACCGCCGGCGCCGGCGTTGTGGGGATGACCGGGGCGCGCGCCTCGCGCGTCGGGCCGGCGTGAGGGTGGAGAGGCAGGGATGACGAGCGGGATCTTCGAACACGTCGAATACACCGGCCACGAGCAGGTGCTGGCCTGCAGCGATGCGGCCAGCGGGCTGCGCGCGATCATCGCGGTCCACGACACCCGCCTCGGGCCCGCCGCCGGCGGCTGCCGGCTCTATCCGTATCCGGACAGCGCCGCGGCGCTGACCGACGTGCTGCGCCTCTCGGCTGCGATGACCTGGAAGAACGCGCTGGCCGGCCTGCCGCTGGGCGGCGGCAAGTCGGTGATCCTCTGCGACCCAGCGCGCAAGACGCCCGCGCTGCTGGCGGCGTTCGCGCGCGAGGTCGACGCGCTCGGCGGGCGCTACTGGACCGCGGAAGACATCAACATCGGCCCCGTCGACGTCGAGGTGCTCGCCCAGCACTGCCGCTTCGTTTTCGGCCGCACGCACGGCGGCGCCGCCAGCGGCGATCCGTCGGCGTTCACCGCGGGCGGCTGCCTCGAGGGCATGCGCGCCGCGCTGGAGCACGTGTTCGGCAGCGATTCGCTGCGCGGGCGGCACGTCGCCCTGCAGGGTGTCGGCAACGTCGGCATCGAGCTCGCGCGTCTGGTCGCGGAGGGCGGCGGCCGGCTGACCGTGGCCGACATCAACCCCGCGAACGCGCAACGCGCCCGCGAACGCTACGGCGCGGCGATCGTGTCGCCCGAGGCGATCGATGCCGTGCCCTGCGACGTGTTCGCGCCCTGCGCGATGGGTGCGACGCTGAACGCCGGCTCGGTCGCGCGGCTGTCGGCCAGGATCGTCTGCGGCGTCGCGAACAACCAGCTGGCCACGCCCCCGGATGGCGCCGCGCTGCGCGAGCGCGGCATCGTCTACGCACCGGACTACGTCGTGAACGCCGGCGGCATGCACAACGCCAGTGCCGACATCTTCGGTCGCTACGACGTCGCGGACGTCTGGCGGCGCATCCGCGGCATTCGCGCCACGACCTTGCGCATCCTGCGGCAGGCCGAAGAGGAGAGGCGGCCGACCAGCGAAGTGGCCGAGTCGATGGCGCGCGAGATCGTCGCGAACGCGCGTCGCGAGGCGGCGAAGCCGCCAGCCCCGGCGCCGGCCCCCGCCGCATGACCGCCAACGGCGCAGAGTTGATCCGCGGCATGTTCGCGGCGATCGACTCCGGGGAGTTCGACCGGCTGCGCGAGTATTTCGCCGCCGACGTCGTCTACGAGCGTCCGGGCTACGAGCCGTTGCGCGGCATCGAGGCGCTCGAGAACTTCTACCGGCACGAGCGCATCATCGCGCGCGGCGCCCACGACCTGCAGGGCATCCTCGCAGAGCCTCGAGCGGCCGCGTGCTGGGGCCGGTTCCAGGGGCTGTCGAGGCGCGACGAGCCGCTCGACGAGCGGTTTGCCGACGTGTACGAACTGCGCGACGGGCGCGTCGCGCGGCGCACCACGCACTTCTTCCGGCCCGCGATCTGAGATGACGCGCTACAACGCCTGGAGCTTGCTGAAGCAGGGTTTTGCGGGCCAGCGCGGCTGGACGGCGGCCTGGCGCTCGCCCGAACCGAAGTCGCGCTACGACGTCGTCATCGTCGGGGGCGGCGGCCACGGCCTCGCGACCGCGTACTACCTCGCGAAGAACCACGGCGTGCGCAACGTCGCGCTGCTCGAGAAGGGCTGGCTCGGCGGCGGCAACACCGGCCGCAACACGACCATCGTGCGCTCAAACTACTACTATCCGCAGAGCGCCGCCCTCTACGACTTCTCGCTGCGGCTCTACGAGGGCCTGGCGCGCGAGCTGAACTACAACATCATGCTCAGCCAGCGCGGCGTCGTGAACGTGCTCCACTCGCGGCACGACATGGAGGGCGCGGCCCGCTGGGTCGGCGCGATGAACGCCAACGGCATCGACGCCGAACTGCTGACGCCGCGCCAGGTGCAGGAGCGCGTGCCGCTACTCGACGTCTCGCCGCGGGCCCGGTATCCGGTCTGGGGCGGCTTCGAGCAACGGCGCGGCGGTACCGCGCGGCACGATGCGGTCGCCTGGGGCTACGCGCGTGCCGCGAGCGCGCTCGGCGTCGACATCATCCAGGGCTGCGAACTGCAGGGCTTCCGGCGCGAGGGCAATGGCCGCGTCACGGCGGTCGAGACCAGCCGCGGCACGATCGCCGCGGACGCGTTCGGCATGGCGGTCGCTGGCCACTCGACGGTGGTCGCCGCGATGGGCGGCTTCCGGCTCCCGGTCAGCAGCTACGCGTTGCAGGCCTTCGTCACGGAACCGCTGAAACCGGTGCTCGACACCGTGATGCTGTCCTTCGGCACCGGCATGTACATTAGCCAGTCCGACAAGGGCGGCCTCGTCATCGGCGGCGGGCTCGACCACTACCTCTCGTACGCGCAGCGCGGCAACATGCCGGTGATCCGCCACGTGCTCGGCGCGGTCGCGGACCAGCTGCCGGCGCTCGGTCGCGTGCGGCTCGCGCGGCAGTGGGCGGGCATCGTCGACGTCGTGCACGACTCCAGCCCGATCCTCGGCGAGACACCGGTGCCGGGCCTGTTCATCAACTGCGGTTGGGGCACCGGCGGGTTCAAGGCGATTCCGGTGGGCGGCTGGATGCTCGCGCACCACATCGCGACGGGGCGGCCGCACGACATCGCGGCGCCGTTCGCGTTGTCGCGGTTCCTGAGCGGCGCCCTGATCGACGAGGCCGCGGCCTCGGGCATCCCGCACTAGGCGCGCCGCGATGCTGCTGATTCCCTGCCCCTGGTGCGGCCCGCGCGACGAGATCGAGTTCCATTGCGGCGGCCAGTCGCACCTCGCGCGCCCCGAACCCTGGCATGCGGTCGATGACGCGACCTGGGGCGACTACCTCTTCACGCGCGACAACCCGAAGGGCCTGCACCTCGAGCGCTGGTCGCATGCGGCTGGCTGTCGCCGGTGGTTCAACGTCGCGCGCGACACGGTCAGCCATCACATCCTTGCGACCTACCGGATGGGCGAGCCGGTGCCCGAGGCGCTGCAGCGGGAACTCGCGGCCGCGGCGCCCCGGGGCGCGTCGTGACGGAGGCGGCACGATGAGTGCGTTGCGCCTGCCCTCCGGCGGTGAAGTCGATCGCGCGAGGCCGTTGCGTTTCCGTTTCGACGGGCGCGACCTTCGCGGCTTCGCCGGCGACACGCTGGCCTCCGCGCTGCTCGCGAACGGCGTGCGGGTGATGGGCCGCTCGTTCAAGTACCACCGGCCGCGCGGGCTGCTGGCGGCGGGCGTCGAGGAGCCCAACGCGCTCGTGCAGGTCGGGGAGGGCGCGCTGAGCACCCCGAACCTGCGCGCCACCGAAGTCGAGCTGTACGACGGCCTCGTGGCCCGGGCCGTCAACTGCTGGCCCAGCGCCCGGCTTGACGTCGGCGCGCTGCTGCGGCCGCTCGAACGCTTCATTCCCGCTGGCTTCTACTACAAGAGCCTGATGTGGCCGGACTGGCATTGGTTCGAGGGGGCCATCCGTCGTGCCGCGGGGCTCGGGCGGGTTGCCGGCGTCCCGGATCCGTCGCGCTACGAGTCGCGCTACGCGCATTGCGACGTCCTCGTGGTTGGCGCCGGGCCGGCGGGGCTCGAGGCCGCCGTCGAGGCGGCCGCGCGCGGCGAACGCGTGCTGCTCTGCGAGCAGGAGCCCCGCATCGGGGGTTGCCTGCTCTGGGAGCGCCGCGAGGTGACAGGTCCCGTGCTCGACGGTGAGGCGGCGCGCGACTGGATCGCGGCGCGCCTCGCGCAGCTGCAGGCCTGTCCCGACGTGCAGGTCGCGACGCGCACGACCGCGCTCGGCCATTTCGATCACGGCGCGCTGACCCTGGTGGAGCGCGTCGCGGAACATCTCGGTCCGCAGGCGCCGGCGCAGCTGCCGCGACAGCGGCTGTGGCAGGTGCGTGCCGGCCGGGTGGTGCTGGCGACCGGCGCGCTGGAACGGCCGCTGGTGTTCCCCGGCAACGATCGCCCCGGCGTCATGCTGGCCACGGGCGTGCGGCGCTATCTCGGCGAGTTCGCGGTGCGGGCTGGCGAGCGGGTGGTGATCTTCACCAACAACGATGCGGCCTATGCCACCGCGGCCGTGCTGCGCGCCAGCGGCGGCGCCGTTGTCGCGATCGTCGACACGCGCACCACGCCGGGTGACGCATCACTCGCGCTCGCCGCGGCGGCGGACGCGCGGGTGCTCCGCGGCGCCGCCATCGTGGCGACCCACGGCGATCCCGCGTTGCGCGCGGTCACCGTGCGCGACGCGACGGGACGGCGCGAGCGCCTCGAAGCCGACCTGCTGGCGATGTCGGGCGGGTTCTCGCCGACCGCCCACCTGTTCTCGCAGGCCGGCGGCACGCTCCAGTGGGATGCGGCGAGCCTGCAGTTCCGACCGGCCGGCGGCGCCGCGTCGGTCACGGCGGTCGGGGATGCCGCGGGCGTCGAAACGCCGATCGAGCCGTGCTGGCGGGTCGAGGCGCCGGGCAAGGCCTTCGTCGACTTCCAGAACGACGTCACCGTCGACGACGTCGAGCTCGCGGCGCGCGAGGGCTTCGTGTCGATCGAACACCTGAAGCGCTACACGACGCTCGGCATGGCGCCCGACCAGGGCAAGACCGCCAACGTCAACGGCCTCGCGCTGCTGGGCAGCATGACGGGCCGCGAACCGGGGCAGGTCGGCGCGACACGCCACCGTTTCCCGTACACGCCCGTTGCGCTCGGCGCGATTGCGGGCCGCCGCCGCGGCGAGCTCTTCCACCCGGTGCGCCGCCTGCCGCTGCACGACTGGCATGCGGCGCACGGCGCGGCGTTCGACGAGTACGGCGGCTGGATGCGCCCGGCCCAGTACCCGCGCCCGGGTGAGTCGCGGGTCGCCGCCGAACAGCGCGAGGCGCTCGCCGTGCGCGATGGCGTCGGCCTGTTCGATGCCTCGCCGCTCGGCAAGATCGAGGTGGTCGGCCCGGACGCGGCGGCCTTCCTCGATCGCATCTATGCCAATGCGATGTCGACGGTGCAGGTCGGGCGGCTGCGCTACGGGCTGATGCTGAGCGAACTCGGCGTCGTGATTGACGACGGCGTCGCGGCGCGCCTCGCCGACGATCGGTTCCTGGTCGGCACGACCAGCGGCGGCGCCGCGCGGATCGCAGCGATGCTCGAGGAATGGCTGCAATGCGAGTGGACCGGGTTGCGCGTGCTGGTCGCGCCCGTCACGACCCGCACGGCCGTGCTGACGCTGACCGGGCCCGCGGCGCGGCGGGTGCTCGAGACCGTCGGGACGGACTTCCCGCTCGCGGCCGACGCCTTCCCGCACATGACGTTCCGCGAGGGCGCGGTCGGCGGCGTGCCGGCGCGCGTCTTCCGCGTCAGCTTCACCGGCGAGTTGTCCTACGAGATCAACGTGCCGAACTCGGCCGCGGCGGGGCTCTGGCAGCAATTGATGGACGCCGGCGCCGCGCACGGCATCACGCCCGTCGGCATCGAGGCCTGGATGCTGCTGCGCACCGAGAAGGGCTACCTGCACGTCGGCGCCGACACCGACGGTACGACCGCGCCGGACGACATCGGCTGGGGCCACGTGCTGCGGCGCGACGTCGACTTCGTCGGTCGTCGCTCGCTGACGCGCCCCGAGAACCGGCGAGCCGACCGCCACCAGCTCGTCGGGCTGGAGCCGCTCGACGGCGCCGCGCTGCCGGTCGGCTCGCACCTGCGTTCGACGGCCGCGCAGCGCGGCAGCGAGGGTTACGTGACTTCGTCGGGGTTCAGCCCGACGCTGCAACGCTGGGTCGCGCTCGCGATGCTGCGGGCCGGGCGCGCGCGCCACGGCGAGACCGTCACCGTGCTGCACGGCGCGCAGCCGCTGCGCGCGCGCGTGACGGCGCCGGGCAGCTATGACCCGCAGGGAGAGCGCCTGCGTGGTTGAGTCGCCGGGCAGCGTGACGCCGGCGCCACCGGCCTGGCCGATCCGGCTTCCGGACTTGAAGGTCTGCGAGTCCGCCGTGCAGGTCAGCGTGCTGCGCTCGTGGAGGGCGGGGGCCGCGCAGTGCGATGCGCTCTCGCGCGCGTTCGCGCTGCCCTGGCCGGTGCAGCCGAACACAGTCGCGGGCGATGCGCCGCGCGTGCTGTGGCTCGCGCCGTCGGAGTGGGCGATCCTCGATGCGCCGGCGGCCGTGGTCGCCGCCCGGGTCGCGCAGGCCTGCGGGGCGGGCCTCTGGCACTGCGCGGACCTGACGGAGTCCCGGGTCGCGTTCGAGCTCCGCGGTGCGCGCGCCGGCGAGCTGCTCGCCAAGGGCTGCAGCCTCGACCTGCATCCGCGCGCGTTCGCGCCCGGTGCCTGCGCGCAGACGCTGCTCGCGCAGGTGCCGATCTGGATCGAGCCGCGCCGCGCGCCGGGTGGCGCGGCCGCCTGGCTCGTCCATGCCGACACCAGCGTCGCCGCCTGGCTGCGCGCGTGGCTCGCCGATGCCGCGCTGGAGTACACATGACCGGCCCTGCCCGCGACGGGTCAGCGTGGCCACGATGAGCGCCCAACACTGGTCCTCGCGCACGGCGTTCTACTTGGTGACGGTCGGCGCCGCGGTCGGGCTCGGCAGCATATGGCGGTTTCCGTACCTCGCCGGCAGCAGCGGCGGCTCCGCGTTCGTGTTCGTGTTCCTGCTCGCCTGCCTAATGATCGCGGTGCCGCTGCTGGTCGCCGAGTTCCTGCTCGGCCGCTGGTCGCGTCGCAGCCCGCCGCAGGCCGCGGGCGAGATCGCCGCGCGCTTCGGCGGATCGCGCGGCTGGAACGTGATCGGGTGGACTGGCGCGCTCGCCTGCTTCCTGGTGTTCACCTACTACCCCCTGATCGCTGGTTGGGTGCTCGCCTATGCGGTGAAGTTCGCCACCGGGCGTTTCGTGGGGTCGACGCCGGAACAGATGGCGCAGGGGTTCGCGGCCTTCCTGCGCGACCCTTGGGAGCTGGCGGGCTGGCACCTCGCGTTCCTGCTGCTCGTCAGCGCGATCTCGGCGCTCGGCCTGCAACGTGGCATCGAGGCGACTAACCGCGTCAGGGCGCCGACGCTGCTGGTGCTGCTGCTGGCGCTGGTCGGCTACGCGCTCGCCACCGGCGACGTCGAGCGCGGCCTGACGTTTGCGTTCGCGCCGGACTTCTCGAAGATCGACGCCAACGTCGTGCTGGCGGCCGTCGGCCAGGCGTTCTATGCGACCGGCGTCGGCATGGCGATCATGATGGCCTATGGCGCCTACGTCGGGCACGACGTTTCGCTGTTGCGCTCGGCCGTGATCATCACGCTATCAATCATCGTCGTGTCGGTGCTCGCCAGCGTGATGATCTTCCCGCTGGTTTTCGCCTACGGCATGAGCCCGGCCGAGGGACCGCAGCTGGTGTTCGAGGTCCTGCCGCGCGCCTTCGCGCGCATGCCGGCCGGGCAGTTCGTCGGCACCGCGTTCTACGTGCTGCTGGTGTTCGCGGCGCTGACGCCGTCGATCGGCGCGCTGGAGCCGGCGGTCGCCTGGCTGCAGCAGCGGCATCGTTTCCTCCGCCCTGCGGCGGTGGCGCTGGTGGCGGCCGTCAGCTGGGTGCTCGGGTTCATCTCGACGCTCTCGTTCAACGTCTGGGCCGACTGGCATCCGCTCGACGGCGTGCCGCTGCTCGCGGGCCGCAACCCTTGGGCCATCATCGATTTCGTCGCCTCGAACCTGATGATGCCGCTGGGTGCACTCGCCACGTCGCTGTTCGTCGGCTGGCGGATCGCCGCACGGGTGCCCGCGGCCGAGCTGGACCCGATGACGCCCGCCGCACGCCGGGTCGTGCTGTGGCTGCTGCGCTGGGTCTGTCCGGCGGCAATCGTCGTCGTGCTGGGCGCAGCGCTGCTGGCCGCGCTGTAGCCGGCGCGGCGCGCCGTTGCCGTGCTCAGCCGCGCCCGAGCGCCGCGAGCAACCGGTCGATGTCCGCCATGTCGTTGAACACCGAGACCGAGACGCGGAAGCGGTTCGACGAAGTCGTGATCTTCACCTTCGCGGCCAGCAGCTTCGGGCCGAGACGGCCGTGGTACCAGGCCGTCGCGGCCATCGTCGGCAGGTCGGTCATCGCGGCGCGATCGTTGCCCTCGGCGCGCCCGCCAGCGACGCCGAATGCGGGCCCGAGGATCGCGATGCCGTTGAGGGTGATCGCGCCGAGGCTGCCGTTCGGCGGGAACATGCCGCCCGAGAGCGCGCTCGTCAGCGCGATCGCGCGGATCGTGCCGTAGGACTCGCCGACCACGTACTTCGGCGAGTTCCAGCGGCCGTGCCGCGTCAGCCACTGACGAATGGATTCGGCCGTCGCGCGCGCGTCCGCGGTTACGCCGAGGAAGTCCTCGGGGCGCCCGCCGGGCATCAGGCGGCTGTAGCCCGTCAGCACCGGGTCGATCAGCACGACGTCGGCGACGTCGAGCGGCGAGTGCGGGTTGTCGGTGAGCGCGAACGGCGCGACTGTCGGCGGGTTCACCGAATCGGGGAAGTCGACGCGGCGCTGCCGGCATCGACATAGCGCCGAACCAGCGTCCGAAGCTCGAGCGGCTGTGCCGCTACATGAGCCGCCCGCCGGTGTCCACCGAGCGCATGGCGCTCACCTCATCCGGGCACGTCCGCTACCCACTCAAGACCCCGTACCGCGACGGCACGACGCACGTCGTGATCGAGCCGCTGGACTTCATGGCGCGGCTGGCGGCGCTGGTTCCACCGCCGAGGATGCACCTGACGCGCTACCACGGCGTGTTCGCACCGCACAGCAAGCTACGCGCAGCCGTGACGCCGGCGCACCGGGGAATGGGTGCCGCGCAGTCGCTACCGGCTGCCGATGTGGCCAAGCCGTCGACACTCCGGCACGGGGCGATGAGTTGGGCGCGGCGGCTGAAGCGTGTGTTTGGCATCGAGATCGAGGACTGTGCCCGCTGCGGCGGCAAGCTCAGGATCCTTGCCAGCATTGAGGAGCCGGAGGTGATCGCGACGATCCTATCGCACCTGAAAAGCACGGCGCCGGAGGAGTACAGCGCCGAACTGCCGCTCGGGGCGCGGGCGCCGCCGGGGCAGGCCCGCCTGCTTTGAGTGTGCAGGGGAGGGGCGCTTTGCGCTGGTTCAGGTGAGCCGGTCGCCGGGGCCGGCTGCGCCGCGTTCTGGCCCGCGTTCTGGCTGGGGCCGCCACAGGGGGGGGTTTCAGGCGGCTGGCGTCAAGCCCGCTTCCTACAAAAGTCCCGTTCCACGAACCGACGTGGGCGCGGAAGGTGGATTGAACTTCCTATCCGGCCTTCGGGGATCTCCTCAAGCGCGACCACTCCGCTCTCGAACACGAAGACGGGGTCATGGACCTCGATCGGGGTCTGGGAGAGGACGTCCGCCGTCGCGGACGCGAACTCTTCGAGGCTGGGCAGGGCCGTTGGCATTGGCGGGGTCACTCAGGCTGGAACGCGAAGCCGTTCTCCGCGAGTTCGGTACGGATGAACGTGGCCCAGGGCTCGCTCGGCGTCCACAGCTTCTTGACGTCGAGCCAGGCGGCCGCTGGGTCTTCCTTGGCGTAGATGCTGCGGTAGAGGAAGGTGACGGCGGACGCGCGCATGTTCATCTGGCAATGCACGAGCACTTTCTTGCCCTGCAGCCGCCGCATCGCCTCGGCGGTCTCGGTGAGGTGCCGGGTCGCGGGTGTCGCCCACGGGATCGGGATGTGCACGAACTCGATGCCCTGCCCCTCCAGGATCTCAGCCTGGTCGGGGATGGCGTCCGGGGTGTTGCCGGGCGCGAAGGAGATGACGGCGTCGAAACCTTCGGCCTTGAGTCGCTGCAGGGATTCGCGGGTGGGCTGGCCGGCGGTGACGAGCAGCGGGCTGATCGCCAGGACGTTCGGTGCAGTGACGCCGGCGGCGGTGACGAGGGGCGCGGACGGTGGCGCGCCCGTGGCGGCGGCGCGAGCCAGGGGATTCAGGAACGACGCCGGAACGGCCACGAGTAACAACAGCGCGGCGAGGCGAGGTGCCAGGGCGGCGGACAGGGCCGGCAAAAGGACGTTGCGCATTGGGGTCTCCGGTCAGTCGGGCGCGGACTCGTCAGGCGAGCGAGATGCCGCCGTCGAGCACGAGCAGGTGGCCGACAGCGTACGACGCCGCGGGGGAACAGAGGAACAGGATCGCGG